>NZ_JBNZCE010000042.1:130800-284897 GCF_050589265.1 Actinoplanes sp. G11-F43 | reverse complement strand
GGTCGGTCAGGCCGGGCGGGCCGGGCCGGTCGGTCAGGCCGGGCGGGCCGGGCCGGGCGGGCGGGCCGGGCCGGGCGGGCGGGCCGGGCCGGGCGGGCGGGCCGGGCCGGGCGGGCGGGCCGGGCCGGGCCGGGCGGGCCGGGTCGGGCGGTCGGGCCGGGTCGGGCGGGCGGGCCGGGCCGGGCCGGGCGGGCCGGGTCGGGCGGTCGGGCCGGGTCGGGCGGTCGGGCCGGGTCGGGCGGTCGGGTCGGGCGGGCCGACTACTCGATTCCGGCCAGGCGGAGCAGGGCGGTCGCGGCGGCGGCTGCGATCACCACCACCACGAAGGGGGATCGGCGCCAAGCCAGCAGGGCGCCGACCAGCACACCGGCGGGACGGGCCAGGCCGGCGAACTCGCTGCCGGCCATCAGTGCGGCGGTTCCGGCCAGGGCCGCCAGCAGGGCCGCGGCCGACATCGGCAGCAGGCGCCGCACCTGGTCGGAGAGTTCCAGCCGGTCGTGCAGCAGAATGCCGCTGAGACGGATGGCGTAGGTGCCGGCCGCCAGCACCAGGATCGCGGCGATCAGCATCGCCCCTCCTCGTTTCCGGAAACACCCGTCCCGGCACCACCACGCCCCGACGCGGCGGATCCGGGTGCGGTGGGGGTGGACATGACCGTGGCGGGCGAGGCGGAGCCAGACCCGGCGGACCCCGGCACGATGGCGGTGAGCCCGGCCCCGGGCGAGGCGGAGCCGGACCCGGCGGACCCCGGCACGGTGGGGGTGGGCCCGGTCTCGGGTGCGGTGGGGGTGGAGCGCCGGGTGGGGCGCAGCAGGACCAGGAGGCCCAGGAGGGCGCACATCACCGGGAGGCCGGCCGGCAGCACCGGGGTCAGCAGGACGGCCAGGACCGTGCCGGCCAGGGCCACCAGGCGGGTGTCGCGGTCCCGGAGGGAGGGCAGGATCAGGGCGATCAGGCCGGCTGGGAAGGCCGCGTCCAGGCCCAGGGCGTCCGGGTCGCCGGTGGCGCCGCCGAGGAGGACGCCCAGGGCCACGCCGATGTTCCAGGCCACGAACAGGGTGGCGCCGACCAGCCAGTAGACGCGGCGGCGGGCGGCCGGGGTGGACTCGGCCAGGGCGAAGGCGACCGATTCGTCGGTCATCAGGTGGCTGCCCACCAGACGGTCCCGCAGGCGTGGCCCGACGGCGTCCGCCACCGCCAGGCCGAACGGCAGGTGGCGGGCGTTGAGCAGGAGACCGGCCAGCACCGCGGCGATCGGGTTGCCGGCCGCCAGCAGGCCGACCGCCAGGAACTGTGAGCCGCCGGCGAAGACCAGGACGGACATGACGAGTGGAACCCACTGCGGTAGCCCGTACGCAATCGTGATCGCACCGAAGGAGGCGCCGACCGCGAGAGACGCGGCGGCCAGGGCGGCGACGTCTCGCGGGCGGGCACGTGTTCGATATAACGTCCCCATAGTTCGACATGCTGAACGACACCACAAGTGTTCGTCAAACCGAACGCATCAGACCGATGGAGCGAACATGCAGCAACCGGCACCGCCGCTGGCCGTCATCGCCGCCGCACTGCGCCGGGAACGGGACCGGGCCGGGATCTCGCTCACCGAGCTGGCCCGGCGGGCCGGACTGGCCAAGTCCACCCTGTCCCAGCTGGAATCCGGCAGCGGCAACCCGAGCATCGAGACACTGTGGGCGCTCGGGGTGGCGCTCGGCATCCCCTTCAGCCGGCTGATCGAGCCGCCACCGTCACCGGTGCGCGTGGTCCGGGCCGGCAGCAGCCCCCGGGTCCGGGCCGAGGGCGCCGACTTCTACGGCACCCTGCTGACCGCGGCGGTGCCCGGCGTCCGGCGCGACGTCTACGTGCTGGAGCTGGAACAGGGCGCGCGCCGCGACGCCGACCCGCACATCCCGGGCAGTGTCGAACACCTCGTGGTGTCCGCCGGCCGGATGCGGGTCGGGCCGGTGGACGAGCTGGTCGAGGTCGGGCCGGGCGACTACGTGACGTTTCCGGGTGACGTGCCGCACAGCTACCAGGCTCTGGAGGCGGGCGCCTGGGCGGTGCTGGTGATGGAGCATCGTTAGCGATCGGCGTACAGGCGGGCCACCACGTCCTCGATGTCCGGCTCCACCACCGACAGGTCGCGCACCGGCACCGCGGTCACCAGCTCGGCCACCGCGGCACCAGCCGTCACCGACTCCAGGGTGAACGTGACGCGATGACCATTCGCGGTCACCGCGGCCAGGGTGGTGCCGGTCAGAGCGAACCCGTCCGGCAGTGGACGCTCCAGATCGGCGACCAGGCTGCGGCGCGAACCGTACCGGGAGTGCAGCGCCTCGATGCTGCCGTCGTGCACCACCCGGCCGTGGTCGATCACCACCAGCCGTTCGCAGAGACGCTCGATGTCGGCCAGGTCGTGGGTGGTCAGGACCAGGGTCACGTCACCACCGGCGCCGAGTTCGGCCAGGAACGAGCGGACCGCCTGCTTGCTCACCACGTCCAGCCCGATCGTCGGCTCGTCCAGGAACAGCACCTCCGGGCCGTGCAGCAGAGCCGCCGTCAACTCACCGCGCATCCGCTGGCCCAGCGAGAGCTGCCGGACCGGGGTGTCCAGGAACTCGTCCAGGTCCAGCAGGTCACGGCAGCGCCGCAGACGGGCGGCATGCTCCCGCTCCGGCACCCGGTAGACGTGCCGGAGCAGCGCGAACGACTCCCGCAACGGCAGATCCCACCACAGCTGGGAACGCTGGCCGAACACCACACCGATCCGCAGCGCCAGCCGGGTGCGCTGCGGGACCGGGGTCAGCCCGCACACCGACACCCGCCCGGACGTGGGCGTGAGCACACCGGTGAGCATCTTGAGCGTGGTCGACTTCCCGGCGCCGTTCGGGCCGATGTAGCCGACCATCTCGCCGCGCTCGATGCTCAGGCTCACCCCGTCCACCGCCGCCACGACACGCTTGCCGCGGCGCAGGCGGCCGGTCTTCACGCGTACGGTGAAATCCTTCTTGAGGTCCTGCATCTGAATCATGAGCCGGTGCTCCGGTAGTGACGGATGCCGAATCGCCAGACGACGCCGGCGAGCGTGGCCGCACCCAGTGCGACCAGCGGGGACAGGAAACCGGACCAGGCCGGCAGACCGAGCGGATCATCCCGGCCGAGGAGGGCGAGCGCCGGCTGGTAGGCGACGAAACCGAAGCCCAGCGCGTACGCGAAAAGGTTCCGGAACCAGCCGCCGTAGACCGAGATGGGGTACGACGTGAAGTCCCGCCCGCCGTAGGTGAACGCCGACCCGATCTCCCCGGAGTCCACCCACCAGAACGCCAGGCTGGCACTCAGCACGAAGATCGACCCGAAGAACACACAGGCCGCCAGCGGAGTGATCAGAATCAGCAGCACACGGGCCGGGGTCCAGTCCACGTCGTTGGCGGCGACCGCCAGCCCCAGCACGGTGAAACCGAACACCACCCGCAGCGCCTTCCGGATCGGCAGGTCCATCAGCAGCAGCTGAGGCAGCGCCGCCAGCGGCCGGACCAGCACCGCGTCCAGAGTGCCGGCCCGCACATAGGTCTTCAGCCGGTCCACGTTCCCGACCAGCATGTCGGCCAGCGCGAACCCGGCCGAACTGATCCCGACGATCAGCACCGCCTCCCGCAGAGTGAAACCGCCCACAGCCGGGGTGGCCCGGAACAGCACCAGGACGGTCAGCACGTCAAAAACGGTCGCGCCCACGTTGCCGAACAACTCGATCACGAACGACATCCGGTACGAGGCGGCCGAGCGGATCTGGGCGGCACCCAGAGCGGCGTACGCCCGCAACTCACCCACCCTGCACCACCAGGCGTTTCTCCGCCCGCCGCTGCACCAGGCCGGCCAGCAGCAGCACGATCACGGCCCACACCACCTGCAGCGCCACCAGAGCCGACTGCGTCACCGGGCCGTCCCGCTCGGCGATCACGTCCAACGGCGTCTGCAGCAGGCTCGGCAACGGGGTGAGCAGCCACAACGGGTACAACACCGGCTCCGGGAGCAGCCGCAGCGGGAAGTAGAGGCCGCCCAGCACCCCGGAACCCAGAGTCCACAACATGATCGGGCCGCGCGCGTCCTGCAGCCAGTAGGCCGTCGAGTTCACCAGGTACTTGCAGCCGAAACATATGATCACCGCGAGCATGATCGACAGCGCGAACAACGGCACCGTCTGCCACCGGGCCGGCGTGTGCAACGGGAAGAAAACCGCCCCGGCCAGCAGCGGAGGGCCGAACCGGGTGAGCATCCCGTGCAGCGCCCGCCCCAGGTCAGCGGCCAGATAGGCGGTCACCGGACCGATCGGACGTAACAGGTCGGCCGCGATGTCACCACTACGGATCCGGTCGGCCAGCTCCGTCCAGCCCCAGATCCCGATCACACTGAGTAGACCCTGGCCGACCCAGACGTACAGGGCGAGCTGGTCCGGGGCATAGCCGCCCGGACTGTTCCCGGCCGCGCCCTCAGCCACCGCCAGCAGGACATAGCAGCGCAGGAAGCCGAACACGACGTTGGTGAACGTTCCGGCTATGGTGGCTTGCCGGTAGGTCGCGTACCGCCGGAAACCTGACCCGATCAGTGCACCGAAAGTAGTAACGGAGGCGCGGAACGGACCGATTCGAGAGATCGTCGGCACGCTGGCGTCTCGCTGGTCCACGCCGTTAATCTCCTTTCCGAAACCCTGCTGACGGAGCCGGGAGACTCTACGCGGATCTCCCTGCCGCCTGCGGCTCATTTTCTTGACAGGTGGAGTTCGCCGTGACGGAGCGTTGCCCATCGACGCACCAGGACGCCCGATGAGCGGATGGGGCTCCCGGCCGGGCGACGGCTGGGACGACGAACCCGCCTGGGTCTACGAGATCACCTGGGAATGGCAGCCACTGCCCGGACAGCGCTATCCCGGTGATCCCGGACGCCGTAAGGCCGTGCACACACCCGTCTACGAGGCGTCCCGCGGTGGATCCGCGCCCGCCAGCTCGGTGCCGGTCAGCCCCGCCGGCCGCGCATCGGTCCCCGGCACGTCATGGGCTGCCGATCAAAATCAGTCGCGGTACGAGGAAATGCGCCGTGATCAGCCCGGTGGTGGCGCGCAACCGCACCGGGATGAGCCGTCGTGGAACCGGCCCATCCACATGCACGACCGCCTTCAGGGTGGGGACGGGCGGCGTGGGGGTGCGCCCGTCTACGGGCGTGAGCAGGGGTCGGCGCCCGGCGGTCAGCCCGGTGTCCAGCCTGGCGGTCAGCCCTTCGGCGGTCCCGGTGGCGGCGGTGCTCAGGGGACGGATCCGCGTGGACAGCGGCCCGGTGGAGCGGGGCGTCCCTCGGTCCCGGTCAACCCCGGACACCCGTCAGCGCCGGCGCCGGTGTCACCCGGACGTGGGGGGCGGCCCGGCGGACAGATGCCGCAGCGACCCGACGGCTCCGGCAACGGCTGGAACCAGGGTCAGCAAGCCCCCGGCGGGCCGGGGGCTCCCGGCGGCCCCGGAACTCTCGGCGGTCCCGGCCACCAGGGTGGACCCGGTTCTCAGGGTGGACCCGGTTCTCAGGGCCGGCCTGGCTCCTACGGCGGACCGGGACAAGTCGGACATGGGCAGGGTGGGCCGGGGACCTATGGCAGGCCCGGTTCCGGAGGACCTCTTCCGACTCGCCGTCCCACGCCGGCCGGAGGATCCGGTGGTCATCCCGGTGGTCAAGGCCGTCCCGGGCCGCACGGGGGCCCGGCCGGAGTGCCATCACACGGTGGACCCGGCGGTCCGGTGCGCCGCGATCAGAACGGGCCCGGGCGTCCGGAGCACGGTGGGCAGGTTCCGCCCGGCCAATACGGTGCTCCGATGGCGCCGGCCGCCTCCGCGGGCTTCCCGCACGGCCAGCCCCGGCCCGAGCAGGACCCCGGATACCAGGCACGTCCGGACCAGCAGCGTCCCCGCCAGGACGGAGAGTTCCACCAAGGCGGGGAATTCCAGCATGGTGGCGAGTTCCGGCAGGGTCGTGAGCTCCGTCAGGGTGGCGAGTTCCACCGAGGCGGCGAGTTCCACAAGGGTGGGGAACCTCGCCAGGGTGGGGAGCCCCGTCCGGGTGGTGGGGCGCGCCCGAGCCCGGGACAGATCTCGCCCGCCGGGCCCACTTACGGTGGCGCGCGCCCGGCTCCGGCTCAGGCGTTCCCGGCTCGGATGCCCCGCGAGGGCCGCAGTCCCGACTCGCCGTTCGACCTGCGCCCGGCACCCCAGGACCGGAACTCGCCCGCACCATCCCGCCCGGCCGCACAACCGACCCGGGTCACGCCGCAGCAGCCGGTCATGCCGCCGGCCGCGGTCTACCCACCGGCGGCCGGCCCGCAGCCCGTAGCCGGCCGTGGCGCACCCGGGGTGGCCCCGGTCTCCGGGATGGCGGCCCCGCACGTGCCGCCCACTCCCCCGGGCTTCACCCCACACCAGAACCCGGCGGCGCACGGCCACCCGGCCCCCGGCCAGCCGTTCCCCGGCCACACCGCCCCGGTGTCCGGTCCCGCGGGCCTGGCCCCACACGCCGCACCCGGCGTCGCGCCGGTTTCCGGCATCGCCACGCCCGGTGCGGCTCCGGTCTCCGGGCTCGCCGCACCCGGTGTCGCCCCGGTCTCCGGCATCGCCACACCGGGCGGACACCCCGCGCCCGTCTCCGGCATCGCCGGCGGTGGCGGGGCAGGTGTCGTACCGGTCTCTGGTGTCGCCACGCCTGGAGTCGCACCCGTTTCCGGCGTCGCCACGCCTGGAATCGCACCGGTTTCCGGCGTCGCCACGCCTGGAACCGCACCGGTTTCCGGCGTCGCCACGCCTGGAACCGCACCGGTTTCCGGTGTCGCCACGCCAGGGGTCGCACCGGTTTCCGGAGTGGCCCGTGCGGATCTGCACTCCACGCCTGGAGTCGCACCGGTCTCCGCGCCCGCCTTCGACGGGCCGCACGCCGGGGGCGGACCGGTGGCCGGAAGTGGCGGTTCCGGCGTTGGGATGGCGTTCTCCCCGGACCAAGGGTCGGGCTCCGGGCAGCGAGAGCACGACGAGGAGCAGGACCCCACCCGTCCGCTCGACCCACGGCGGCTCGGGCACGCGGGGCGGGCCAGCGGTTCGCGGGACGACGCGTCGGATCCCGAGGACCCGACGCGGCCGTTCGGGCTGCGGCGGTCCGGGACCGCCCCGGTGGTGTTCCCCGATGATCGGCTCCAGGCCGTCGACGGTGGATCGGCCGATTCTCAAGCTGGAACCCCGCAGGCCGAGACGCCTCACCCGGGAACTCCTCAGGCGGGCACCCCTCAGGTTGAGACGCCTCAGGTGGGAACGCCTTACGGTGGGACGCCTCTCACGGAGCCCGGTAGCCACACCGGGCCGGCCGGGGGCGGGACCGTCGGGTCGGGTCAGGGTTCGGATCAGACCGATGGTGGCGAATCCGAGGGGCACGGTCTCGGCTGGCTGCTGTCGCTGAGCGGGCATGGCGGCTCGACTCCGGTGATCGAACCCGAGGCGGAGGTCGCGGAGCAGGCGCCAGCCGTCGAGGAAGCGCGGCCGCTGGGATGGTTCGCCGCCCCGGTGGAGGCCGACGAACCGACCGCCGGAGAGACCGAGACCTTCGCTGTCACCGAGACCGAGGCCATCGCCGTCGCTGAGGCCGAGGCCGCCGCCGATACCGAGACCTTCGCTGTCACCGAGACCGTCGCCGTCGGTGAGGCTGCCGCCGACACCGAGGCCATCGCCGTCGCCGATACCGGGGTCAAGGCCGTCGCCGAGACTGAAGCCGAAGAGCCTACGGAGGACGGGCCGCCGTCGGGCGCGGCGTCCGGCGAACCCGACACGGCATACATCGTGGTCGACCGCATGCTTGCCGAGGCGGGGACTGAGGCGGCCGACGTGGCATACGTCGAACCGGTGGCGTCATACGAGCCCGCCGACATGCCGCACGCCGGGCCGGCCGATGCGGAGGTTGCGGTTGAGGTGCCGCACGCAGGGCTTTCGGTGACGGAGATTTCGGCTGCGGCGTCACACACCGAAACTCCGGTGGTGGCGATGCCGAGCGTCGGGAGCGGATCTGCCGCGTCCGAGGCCGGCCCGGCGGACGAGGTTCCGGCCGAGGTAGCGCCCGCTCAGGTCGAGGCCGAGGTAGCGCCCGTCCGGATCGAGGCCGAGACAGCGCCCGTCCGGATCGAGGACGAGACAGCGGGAGACGACGCTGCGCCGGTCCGGGGCGAGGACGATGCGGTCCGCAAAGCGGGTGTGGACGAAGCTGCGCAAGGGTCGGTTGAGACGCTCGCAGTGGTGCGGACGCTTGTCGAATCGGAGGATTCCGGGAGGGCTGCGGAAGGAGCCGATTCGGGAGATGTCCTCGCCGAGGCTGGACCCGATCCGGCGGAGGATCCCCTCGTCGAGGCGGAACCTGAACCGGCGGAAAGCGGGCCGATGACAGAGACCGCGGCGGTGGAGACCGCGGCGGTGGAGACCGGGCCGGTAGACGTGGAGGCGGCCGGTCATGAGTCGGGGGCGGGCTCGTCTGTGGGTGAGGACGCGCCTTCGACGGTCGGGACCAGTGCGCTCGCTGCGGCCAAGAACATCGTTGGCCTCAGGCCCGCGGAGAAGGATGAGGTCTCGAGCGAAGGTCGCGACCCGGTGGTTGCGGGTGAGGCTGGGGAGCGTGTCGATTCGCGAACCGGATCCGAGGAAGATGAAGACTTCGACTCGGTTGGATCCTCTGCGTCGGTAGCGGTATCCGACGCGCTCGGGCGGCCGGAGACTTCGGCAGTCGGCGTCGCGGACGGCACGGAGATCCCGGCTGGCACGGAGATCCCGGCTGGCACGGGCATCCCGGACGACGCGGAGAGCGCGGACGACGCGGAGAGCGCGGACGACGCGGAGAGCGCGGACGGCACCGCAAGCGCGGCCGAGGTCGAGACGGTCGCTGGGGTGGATGAGCTTTCTGAGGCTGCCTGGTCGGCTGCCTGGGTGGAATGGCAGGGCTTCGGCGGGCACGGGGATGTGGGCGGCCTCTCCGAGGCTGACTGGCGCAAGGTCTGGGCTGACTGGCAGGACTTCGGCGGGCACGGGGAGACCGTGACGCCCGGAGCGGTTCCGGATGGCGAGGCTGCCCGGGTAGAGGACGGCGAGACCGCGGACGCTGACAGCCCGGCCGAGGACGCCGCCGGTCTACCGGTCGCGGCCGAGGACGACGACCCGGAGATCGGCACGGCCGAGGCTGACGAGACGCCTGAGGTCGAGACGACAGCAGAGGTCGACGAGACAGCTGAGGCTGAGGCGACCGCTGAGGCTGAGACGACGACTGAGGCTGAGGCGACGACTGAGGCGCTGAGCGGGCCTACCGCTGACGATCTGGCCGGAAACGATCAGGCTGAGGCCGGCACGCCCGCGACCGTGGACGCGGCGACCCCGGCCGTTGAGGAGACGGTGGCCGCCGAGGGAGGCGGGGGTGGGGACGCTGCTGAAGACGTACCCAGACAAGCGGTGGAAGCGGGGGACGCGGAGACCGGAAGTGACACGCCCTCGCGCAAGGCGCCACCCGCGTCGGTGGGTGAGCCGGTGCGGCAGCGCCGGGACCAGCACGCCCCGAAGGACCGGCGGAGGGCCGACCCGGAGCAGATCCTGGCCTCGTATCCGTGGACGTTCGATCCGCGGACGCTGCGGGAGACCGTGGACGAGACGGACCGGCTGGGGGATCTCGCCGACCGGCTGACCGACCGGCTGGAGTTCGCCGAGCGGGACAACGTGCGGGCCGGCCTGCTGAGCCTGCGCGCGGTGGTGTCGAGGGTGCTCGGTGAGCTGGACGACGCGCTCGCCGACGGCCGGGAGGGGCTGCGCCACGCGGAGGCCAGCGGTGAGCTGCGGACGGTGTCGATCGCGCAGGCGCGGCTGGCGCACGTGCTGCACTGGCGGGGCGAGTTCGACGAGGCCGACGAGTTGTACGCGAAGGCCGAGTCGGTGGAGCTGCCGTCGTCGACCCGGGCGGAGATCGTCGAGCTGGCCGGGCGGTCACTGTTCGATCAGGGGCGGTTCCTGGAGGCGGTGAACCACTTCGAGCGGGCGCTGAACATCCGGCACGGTGACGATCCGGAGCGGGTGGAGCGGATCGAGCTGGCGCTGGACGAGATCACCCGGCGGACCGAGGACGGCTGGGGACCCTATCCGCGGGCCCGGGACGAGGCCCCGGTGCGGCTGCTGGACGACGGCACCGGGCTGTGGGGGTACGCGGCGGCGGTGGAGCCGCGGTTCGCCGAGGCGCAGCCGTTCGCCGAGGGGGTGGCCTGGGTACGCCGCCCGGACTCGCCGTCCTGGGAGCTGATCGACGCCGGCGGCGAGCTGGTGATCACGTCGGCGCACGGGTACCTGTCGGCGGGACCGTTCGCCGACGGGCTGGCCTGGGTGCGGCGGGACGACACCGGCTGGTTCGCGATCGACCGGGAGAACCAGCTGATCGTGCCGCCGGCCGCCTTCGAGGACGCCCGCCCGTTCCGGCGTGGCCTGGCGATCGTCCGGCAGGGCGGGGTGTGGGGCGCGGTGGACCGGCAGGGCCGGATCGTGGTGCCGCCGGCGTTCCCGCGGTTCCTGACGTCGCTGCACGTGGGTGGCCCGGTGGACGGGTTCACCGACGAGGGCCTGGCCGTGGTGGACGCCGGGGAACGGTTCGGGGTGCTGGACCGGACCGGGCAGCTGGTGGTGCCGACCGTGCACGCCGCCGTGGTGATCCACCCGACGGCGTTCCTGGTGCGGGACGCGGCCGGGCTGTGGGGTGCGCTGGACCGCAAGGGTGAGCCGCTTGTCGACATCGGCCACCGGGATCGGGATTCGGTGGTGGAGGCTCTGCCGGACGAACCCCGGCCGGTTCTATAAAGGGGCATGGAGTTTCGTCATCTGGGCCGTTCCGGCCTACTGGTCAGTGAGATCGCCTACGGCAACTGGATCACCCACGGTTCGCAGGTGGAGGAGGAGGCCGCGGTCGCCTGTGTGCGCGCGGCCCTCGACTCCGGGATAACCACCTTCGACACCGCCGACGTGTACGCCGGAACCCGAGCCGAGGAGGTGCTGGGCCGGGCCCTGAAGGGGGAACGGCGGCAGGGCCTGGAGATCTTCACCAAGGTCTTCTGGCGGACCGGTCCGGGACCGAACGAGAGTGGCCTGTCCCGCAAGCACATCATGGAGTCGATCGACGGTTCGCTGCGCCGGCTCGGCACCGACCACGTCGACCTCTACCAGGCGCACCGGTTCGACCACCACACGCCGCTGGAGGAGACCATGGAGGCGTTCGCCGACGTGGTGCACGCCGGCAAGGCGCACTACATCGGGGTGTCGGAGTGGACGGCCGGGCAGATCCGGGCCGCCAAACCGATCGCCGACCAGCTGCGGATCCGGCTGGTGTCGAACCAGCCCCAGTACTCGATGCTGTGGCGGGTGATCGAGGCCGAGGTGGTGCCGGCGTCGCAGGAGCTGGGCCTCGGGCAGGTCGTCTGGTCGCCGCTGGCGCAGGGTGTGCTGACCGGCAAGTACAAGGCCGGGGAGGAGCCGCCGGCCGGGTCGCGGGCCACCGACGACAAGTCGGGTGCCGGGTTCATCGCCCGCTGGATGGGTGACGACGTGCTGGGCACGGTGGCCCGGCTGGAGCCGCTGGCCGCTGAGGCCGGGCTGACGATGGCCCAGCTGGCGCTGGCGTGGGTGCTGCAGAATCCGAACGTGTCGGCGGCGATCATCGGGGCGTCCCGGCCGGAGCAGGTGCGCGACAACGTGAAGGCGGCCGGGGTGAAGCTGGACGAGGCCCTGCTGAAGGCGATCGACGAGATCGTGGATCCGATCGTGACCCGCGACCCGTCGCTCACCTCCAGCCCGGCCAAGCGTCCCTAGGTTCCGTGTGGCGGGTCGGCGGGGGGNGCGCGACAACGTGAAGGCGGCCGGGGTGAAGCTGGACGAGGCCCTGCTGAAGGCGATCGACGAGATCGTGGATCCGATCGTGACCCGCGACCCGTCGCTCACCTCCAGCCCGGCCAAGCGTCCCTAGGTTCCGTGTGGCGGATCGCGTGGGGCTGGGCCACGCCGCAGCCCCACGCGATCCACCACCCAGAACCTAGCTCTCCCAGAACCTCATCAGCTGGAATCCGCTCGCGTAGAACTGCCAGTCGACGCCGAGGATCCCGGCCAGGAAGTCCACGGCGGTGAAGAAGTACGAGCCCACCTCGGTCTGCCAGAGCAGCAGGAACAGCACCAGGAAGCCCCACGGGGCGATCAGGTTCCAGGCGCGCTGGTAGGCCGGGCTCAGCCACGGCTGGATGATGCCGCCGCCGTCCAGGCCGGGAATCGGCAGGAAGTTCAGCATGCTCGCGCTGATCTGCAGGAACACGAGCAGGCCCAGAGCCGCCCAGAACGCGATGTGATCGCCGTCGGCCACCCACCGCCCGGTCGGGTCCTGGCTGAGCTCCGGGGCCAGGCCGACCAGGAACGGGATCGCCACGACGATCGCCAGGACCACGTTGGTCAGCGGGCCGGCCGCGCTGATCAGCGAGTGCCGCAGCTTGCTCGCGATGTACCGGTGGTCCACCCAGACCGCACCGCCGGGCAGGCCGATGCCGCCGAGGATCACCACGATCACCGGCAGCACGATGGACAGCAGCGGGTGCGTGTATTTCAGCGGGTTGAGCCGCAGGTAGCCCCGGTCGGCGACGGTCAGGTCACCGGAGAAGTAACCGAGGACGGCATGCGCGTACTCGTGCAGGCAGAGCGAGATCAGCCAGCCGGTGATGACGAAGATGAAGACGTCCAGCCCGACGTTGCCGAACTCGTTCCAGGTCATCACCCCGCTGACCACGAAGACGGCGACGATGCCGACGAAGACCGGGCTCGGCACGAAGGCGTTGCGAGGCGTACGGGTGTAGACCGGTTCGTAGGTCACGTCGTCAGCCCTGTCACTCGGCCGGCTGGAGGCTCATCTGGTAGTCCACCCGGTCGTCCTCGACCAGGGTGACCGTGCCGACCCCGGAGGTCTGCAGCTGCCGCCACTCCTGACCGATCCACGACTCGGCGTCCGCCTGGCTGCTGAACGTCTCGGCAGGCCCGTCGACCGGCTTGCCATCGACGTCTTCGTAGCGCCAACTCCACGGCATAGAGCCGCCCCCTCACGTCACATACCTCAGTGGGCTTCCACCCTACGGCTTCCACCCGTGCGACCCGGCTCTAAGGTACGGGGCATGTCCGATGATCGGTGGAACACGGTTCTGGTGCTCGGTGGGATCCGCTCCGGCAAATCCGGGTTCGCCGAGTCCCTGGTGGCCGGCGCGCCGTCGGTGCGTTACGTGGCGACCGCGGCCGGCGGCGAGGACGACCCGGAATGGCAGTCACGCATCGAGGCCCATCAACGGCGGCGGCCACAGTCGTGGAGCACCGAGGAGGTCAGCGGAGATCCGGCGCTGCTGACCGAGCTGATCCGGTCGGCCGGCCCGGACGACACACTGCTCGTCGACGACCTCGGCGGCTGGGTGGCCACCGTGCTCGACCCGGCCCGGCAGCCCAACGACGACGAGGCCGACGTGGCGGCGCTGGCCGCGGCGGTCCGGGACACCACCGCGCGGGTCGTGATCGTCAGCCCGGAGGTCGGGCTGTCGCTGGTCCCGATCACGCCGGTGGGGCGGGCGTTCGCGGACGCGCTGGGCACCACCAATCAGGCGCTGGCCGCCGTCAGTGACGGGGTGGCTCTGGTCGTCGCCGGGCAGCCGACCTGGCTGAAGGGCACGGCCACCCCGGTCGCCCCGGCCGCCGAGGAGGCGACGGTGGTGATGTCCCGGCCGGTCGCGATGGCCACGCCGAGCACCCCGGCGCCCCCGCCGCCACCGGTCGAGCCGGCCACTGTGGTCATCCCGGTGGCCGCTGACGAGCCCGCCCCGAACGCCGCCCTCAGCGAGTCCACGATGATGCTGCCGCTGGTGGCGTCCGGGCTCACCGAGATCAAACCGGGCATGGACCTGCCGCTGCCGGACAGCGACTCCGGCCCGGACGCCCGGGAACGCCTGAGCACCCTGGACCTGCCCGGCGGCGGGCTGGGCGCGCTGGGCGAGGCGGTCGAGTTCGCCGCCGCCACCCAGGCCACCGTCACCCCGCGCGCCTGGACGGGGGTGCGGGTGGTGGTGGTCGCCGGTACCCGTACCGGCGGGGCGGTCGCCGGGGTGGACCACGCCGATGTGGAACGCCGGATCGCCGAGGCGGAGCGCGGCGAGGGTCTGCTGGGCCGGCTGGCCGCGCAGGCCGGCGCGGACGTCGCGGTCCACCGCACCGAGGCCGGTGGCGCCATGGAGGACGGCCCGGTGACCGGGGAGGCCGAGGTGGAGGCCGCGCTGCGGGACGGCTGGAAGCTGGCCGACGCGGCGGCCGACGCCGGCCGGGACGTGATCGTGCTGGCCGGGATCGGTGCCGGGACGGAGGCCGCGGCGACCGCGGTGCTGGCCGCCACCACCGGGTCCGAGCCGGTGGCCACGCTGCCGCGGGTGCGGGTGCCCGGGGCCCGGTTCGACGACGCGGCCTGGATGGCCCGCTGCGCGGCGATCCGGGACGCCCTGCACCGGATCCGGCAGGAGCCGCGCGGCGCCACCGACATCCTGCGCCAGATCGGCGGCCTGGACGTGGCGGTCGCCACCGGTGTGCTGCTCGGCGCCGCCGCCCGGCGTCTGCCGGTGCTCGTCGACGGCCCGCTCGGAATCGCCGCCGGGCTGGTCGCCCGGGATCTGGCCAGCCAGACCCGGCACTGGTGCCTGCTGGCCGAGGCGGGCACGCTGGCGCTGGTCCGGCAGGGCGCGGACGTGCTCGGCCTGACGCCGGTGCTGCAGGTGGGCCTGGATCTGGGCGAGGGGGCGAACGCGCTGTCGGTGCTGCCGCTGCTGCGTACCGCGGTCGGCCTGGCCTCGGCCTCGCCGGTGCATCCGGCGCTGCTGGGTGAGGTCGGCGACGACGGCCTGGACACCGGCGCGGACCCGGACGGCGACGATGACGATCCGGACGACGACGAGCTCGACGAGGACGCGCCGGACATCGCGTTCAACACCGCGGCCTTCAACACGGTGAACTTCCGCGAGCCGAACCCGGGTGCTTGACGGCATCCGGCTGGCGGTCACCACGCTGACCGTGCTGCCGCTGCGGGTGGGCCGGGTGGACCGGTCCGCCGCGGCGGTGGCGATGGCGGTGGCGCCGGCGGTCGGGGCGCTGCTCGGGCTGGTGCTGGCCGGGCTGCACGAGGGGCTGCGGGCGCTGGGGTCACCGGCGCTGGTGGCGGCCGGGGTGACGGTCGCGGTGGGCGCGTTGCTGACCCGTGGGCTGCATCTGGACGGGCTGGCGGACACGGTGGACGCGCTGGGGTCGTACCGGTCCGGGCCCGCCGCCCTGGAAATCATGAAAAAGGCGGACATCGGGCCGTTTGGCGTGGTGGCGCTGGTGGCCACCACGCTGATCCAGGCCGCCGCCCTGACCGAGGCCGGCCCGTGGGCGCTCGTCGCCGCCTGGACCGCCGGGCGGCTGGCGATCACGGTCGCCTGCCGCCGAGGGGTGCCGGCGGCCCGGCCGGAGGGCTTGGGCGCCCTGGTGGCCTCCACGGTGCCGCTGTGGGCGGTCACGCTCGCCGCGGCGTTCACGGTCGTCCTGGCGGCCGCCGCGGTGCCGGGCCGTCCGTGGCAGGGCCCGGCCGCCGTCGTCACCGCCATGTTCGCGGTGGTCCTGCTGCTCCGTCATTCGGTACGCCGTTTCGACGGCATCACCGGCGACGTCCTCGGTGCTTCAGTCGAGCTGGCGGTAACGCTGACTCTGATAGCCGCAACCCTCGGGTAAGGCCACCCCGCGTGCCGACTTACGGCGCGCATCGCACCACAGCGCGGCACACACCAGGCACCAACCACCCGCGTGCCGACCTACGGCGCGAAACACACCACAGCGCGGCACACGTCACGCACCAACCACCCGCGTGCCGACTTACGGCGCGCATCGCACCACAGCGCGGCACACGTCACGCACCAACCACCCGCGTGCCGATCTGCGGCGCGGAACGGACCGCAGTGCGGCACGCGGGTGGGGCGGTCAGCGGACCGACGGCGTGACGAACGGGGGCTTCACCAGGCGGGCCTCGATGCGCCGGCCCCGGATGTCGATCTCGACCAGGTCACCGTCGGCCAGCCCGGCGGCGGTGTCGATCAGGGCCAGCGCGATCCCGACCTTCTTCGTCGGCGAGAAGGTGCCGCTGGTGGTCTCGCCGACCGGGTTCTCCCCCGCGTACACACTCATGTGCCCTCTGGGGATGCCGCGACCGGTCAGCTCCAGGCCCCGCAGGGTGCGACGCGGGCCCTCGGTCTTCTCGGCCTGGAGGGCCGCCCGCCCCCAGAAGGCCGGCTTGCCCCAGCCCACCGCCCACCCGGACCGGGCCTGGACCGGGCTGATGTCGAGGCTGAGCTCCTGGCCGTGCAGCGGGTAGCCCATCTCGGTGCGCAGCGTGTCCCGGGCGCCGAGACCGCACGGCCGCACCCCGGCGGCGATGATCGCGTCCCACACCGCGGCCGCCCCGTCCCACGGGACGACCAGCTCGTAGCCGTGCTCGCCGGTGTAGCCGGTCCGGCAGACGATCAGCTCGGTGCCGCCGAGGACAGCGGTCTCGAACGACATGTAGTCGTGCGACACAGGCAGCCCGAGCTTGCCGAGCAGCTCGGCGGACTGCGGGCCCTGCACGGCCAGGACGGCGTGCGAGCGGTGCTCGTCGGTCACCTCGACGCCGGCCGGCGCGGCCTCGCGGAGCCGGCGGACCACCTCGGCGGTGTTCGCGGCGTTCGGGATCAGGAAGACGTGGTCGTCGCCGTACAGGTAGGCGATCAGGTCGTCGACGACACCGCCGGACTCGTCGCAGCACAGCGTGTACTGCGCCTTGCCGGGCTCGATCCGGCCCAGGTCGTTGGTGAGGCAGGAGTTCACGAAGGCGGCGGCGCCGGGACCGGTGACCCGGGCCTTGCCGAGGTGCGACACGTCGAACACACCGGCCGACTCACGGACCGCCGCGTGCTCCTTCAGGACGCCACCGCCCGCGTACTCCAGGGGCATGTCCCACCCGCCGAAGGAGGCGAACTTGGCGCCCAGGGAGGCGTGGCGGTCGTGCAGGGGGGACTGAAGAAGCTCGGCAGACATGAGACTCAACTTACCGGTGACCTTGGGCGGGTTTAGAGTCGCGGAGACAACACGTGCTTCCCATAGCCGGAGATTTGCCCACAGGCGTGTTTCCGGCCCCGACGTCCCGGAGAGTCCGAGTGACCCAGCCCACCCTCAGCCTGGTCGACACCGACCCGGCCGAATCAGCGGTCGACGCCATCGTCATCGGCCTGCACAGCCAGCCCGACGAGGACGGCACCCTACTGCCCGCGGCCGGCGCGGAGAGCATCGCCGCGGCGTTCGACGGCAAGCTGACCGCGACGCTGGCTCTGCTCGGCGCGACCGGCGCGGCGGGTGAGGTGACCAAGCTGGCCACGCTCGGCACGATCGCCGCCCCGCTGCTGGTCGCGGTGGGCCTGGGCGCCGAGCCGACCGGTGCCGCGCCGGAGCTGGAGACGCTGCGCCGGGGTGCCGGCGCGGCGGTCCGCGCGCTGGCCGGCAGTGCCACCGTGGAGCTGGCGCTGCCGGTGCCGGACGACTCCGGCGCCGCCCCGGTGCTGCGAGCCACGCTGGAGGGCGCGCTGCTCGGCGGGTACCGGTTCGCCGGTTACAAGTCGAAGCCCGCGAAGGGCCGCCGGGAGCCGGTCGGCGAGCTGCGGCTGCAGGTGCCGGACGCCGCCGACGAGACGGCCGCGGCCGAGCTGCGGCGCGCCGAGATCGTGGCCCGGTCGGTCCGGCAGAGCCGCGACTGGGTGAACACGCCGCCCAACGAGCTGCGCCCGGCGAACCTGGCCGACCAGGTGGCGGCGGCCGCGAGCGAGGCCGGCCTGGCTGTCGAGGTGCTCGACTTCGAGCAGCTCAAGGCCGGCGGGTACGGCGGCATCGTCGCGGTCGGGCAGGGCTCGGAGGCCCCGCCGCGGCTGGTCAAGCTGACCTACACGCCGGAGGGTGTGGACAGCCCGAAGCGGGTGGCGCTGGTCGGCAAGGGCATCACCTTCGACACCGGCGGGGTGAGCATCAAGCCGGCCGCGGGCATGTGGGAGATGAAGTCCGACATGGCCGGTGCGGCCTCGGTGGCGGCCACCATGCTGGCGATCGCGGCGCTGAAGCCGAAGGTCGCGGTCTCCGGCTACCTGGCGATCGCGGAGAACATGCCGTCCGGGTCGGCGTACCGGCCGGGCGACGTGATCACCATGTTCAACGGCAAGCGGGTGGAGGTGTTCAACACCGACGCCGAGGGCCGGATGGTGCTGGGTGACGCGATGGCGCGGGCCTGTGCGGACGGCACCGACTATCTGTTCGAGACGTCCACGCTGACCGGTGGGCAGGTGATCGCGCTGGGCAAGCGGATCGCCGGCCTGATGGGTTCGGACGAGGCGACCGCGCTGGTGGAGAAGGCCGGGACCGCGGTCGGCGAGCCGGCCTGGCGGATGCCGCTGCCGGACGACGTGCGCAAGGGCATGGAGTCGGACATCGCCGACATCTGCCAGACCAACGCGAACATGGACCGGGCCGGGCACATGCTCCAGGGTGGTGTCTTCCTGCGCGAGTTCGTCGCCGAGGGGGTCGAGTGGGCGCACATCGACATCGCGGGACCGGCCTACCACACCGGTGAGGCGACCGGTTACTGGACGAAGGGCGGCACCGGTGTCCCGGTGCGCACCCTTCTCGCGGTGGTCGACGGTCTGTCCTGACGCCGGGGGCGNGGGCGGCGCTTCTGCCGCTCGTTGTAGTCCCGCATCCGCTGCGGGTATCCGAGCAGCTTGATGTCGTAGATCGGCATGCTGAGCTGATGGCCGAACTTCCAGGCGACATCGGGTGAGCCGATCCGGCGACGGGTCCATTCACCATCGTGTGCGACAAGCAACAGCGTGGTCTCGGTCACTGTGGTCTGCGGCTCGATGAAGGCCTCGACTCCCCGACGGGAGCGGAAGAATTCCGTAAGATGCTCAAGATCGGCCTGGTTGACCTGCCGGCCGCCGGTTCCGCCGGACTTGGGACGCCGTCGAAACCAAGCCACTGCTCCTCCTCGCGTTCGATCCCGCAAGGGTACGTCGGACCGACGTGTCGTGGGGCACCTGGCTGCATTGACCGGGTCGAGAAGTGACAAGATGTCAGCGACGGGACTGTGACCGTTTCCATTGTGTGACCCACACCGGAGACGATGCGACCACTGGAGTCAACGTGAGCCAGCCCAACGGCGGAACCTTCGACATCGTCATTCTCGGCGCGGGCAGTGGCGGCTATGCGGCCGCGCTGCGTGCCGCTCAGTTCGATCTCAAGGTCGCGCTGATCGACAAGGCCGAGCTAGGCGGCACCTGCCTGCACCGCGGCTGCATCCCGACGAAGGCGCTGCTGCACGCCGCCGAGATCGCGGACCAGACGCGCGAGAGCGAGCAGTTCGGTGTCAAGGCCGACCTGGTCGGGATCGACATGGCCGGCGTCAACGCCTACAAGGACGGTGTGGTCGGGCGCCTCTTCAAGGGCCTGACCGGCCTGCTCGGGCACAACAAGAACATCACGATCGTCCAGGGCGCGGGCAAGCTCGTCAGCAAGGACACCGTCGAGGTGGACGGCAAGCGCTACACCGGGCGCAACGTCATCCTCGCCACCGGCTCCTACTCCCGCTCGCTGCCCGGCCTGGAGGTCGACGGCACGCGGGTGCTGACCAGTGAGCACGCCCTCAAGATGGACCGGGTGCCCGCCTCCGCGATCGTGCTCGGCGGCGGCGTCATCGGCGTCGAGTTCGCCAGCGTGTGGAAGTCGTTCGGCGCCGACGTGACCATCGTCGAGGCCCTGCCCCGCCTGGTCGCGGCGGAGGACGAGGAGATCTCGAAGCAGGTCGAGCGCGCCTTCCGCAAGCGGAAGATCAACTTCAAGGTCGGCAAGCCGTTCGAGAAGGTCGAGAAGACCGAGAACGGTGTGAAGGTGACCATCCAGGGCGGCGAGACCCTGGAGGCCGAGGTCCTGCTGGTCGCGGTCGGCCGTGGCCCGACCACCGCGAACCTGGGGTACGAGCAGCAGGGCATCACCCTGGACCGGGGCTTCGTGATCGTCAACGAGCGCCTGCACACCGGCGTCGGCAACATCTACGCCGTCGGCGACATCGTGCCCGGCCTGCAGCTCGCGCACCGCGGCTTCCAGCAGGGCATCTTCGTGGCCGAGGAGATCGCCGGCAAGAACCCGGCGGTCATCGACGAGGCGGGCATCCCGCGGGTCACCTACTCCGACCCCGAGGTCGCGTCGGTCGGCATCACCGAGGCCAAGGCCAAGGAGAAGTACGGCGCCGACAAGGTCTCGACGTACAACTACAACCTGGGCGGCAACGGCAAGAGCCAGATCCTCAAGACCGCGGGCTTCATCAAGCTCGTCCGGGTCGAGGACGGCCCGGTCGTCGGCGTCCACATGGTCGGCGCGCGGGTCGGCGAGCTCGTCGGCGAGGCCCAGCTGATCACCAACTGGGAGGCCTTCCCCGAGGAGGTCGCCCAGCTCGTACACGCCCACCCGACGCAGAACGAGGCGCTGGGCGAGGCCTTCCTCGCGCTCGCGGGCAAGCCGCTGCACGCGCACAGCTGATTTCGATCGCGTTCTGACGTTAAGGAGTTTGGGAGAACATGCCGACATCGGTAACCATGCCGCGGCTGGGTGAGAGCGTCACCGAGGGCACCGTCACCCGCTGGCTCAAGCAGGAGGGCGAGCGCGTCGAGGCGGACGAGCCGCTGCTCGAGGTCTCCACCGACAAGGTCGACACCGAGATCCCGTCGCCTGCCGCGGGCATCCTGTCGAAGATCGTCGTGGCCGAGGACGAGACCGCGGAGGTCGGCAGCGAGCTGGCCGTCATCGCCGGTGACGGCGAGGAGGCCCCGGCCGCCGCCGCACCGGAGCCCGAGGCCGAGCCCGAGCCCCCCGCCCCGGCCGAGCCGTCCACCGAGAAGCCGGTCGAGGCCGAGGCTCCGGCCCCGCAGACCGGAGGTGGCACGTCCTCGGGTGGCGCCGCCGAGGGCACCGAGGTGAAGCTGCCCGCGCTGGGTGAGAGCGTCACCGAGGGCACCATCACCCGCTGGCTGAAGGCCGTCGGCGACACCGTCGAGGCGGACGAGCCGCTGGTCGAGGTCTCCACCGACAAGGTCGACACCGAGCTGCCGTCGCCGGTCGCCGGCACCCTGCTGGAGATCAAGATCGGCGAGGACGAGACCGCCGAGGTCGGCGCCGTCCTGGCGATCGTCGGCACGCCGTCGGAGAAGGCCCCGGAGCCCGCACCCGCGCCGGAGAAGAAGCCGGAGCCCGCCCCGGCTCCGCAGCAGGCGCCCGCGCCCAAGGTGGAGAGCGCTCCGGCCCCGCAGATCCCGCAGGCCACCGAGACGGCGAAGCCCGCCCCGGCCCCCGCTCCCGCCGCGTCGAACGGTGCCGGCGACGCCGGTTACGTCACGCCGCTGGTCCGCAAGCTGGCCGCCGAGAAGGGCGTGGACCTGTCCACCCTGACCGGCACCGGTGTCGGTGGCCGGATCCGCAAGCAGGACGTCGTCGACGCCGCGGAGAAGGCCGCCGCCGCGAAGGCGCCGGCCGAGGAGAAGCCGGCCGCCGAGAAGCCGGCCGCGAAGCCCGCCCCGGCGAAGGCCGAGCCGAGCCCGCTGCGTGGCCGCACCGAGAAGCTGACCCGGATCCGCGCGACCATCGCCCGCCGCATGGTGGAGTCGCTGCAGATCTCGGCGCAGCTGACCACGGTGGTCGAGGTGGACGTCACCAAGATCGCCAACCTGCGGAACAAGGCGAAGGCCGACTTCCAGGCCAAGCACGGCGTGAAGCTGACCTTCCTGCCGTTCTTCGCCCTGGCCACGGTCGAGGCGCTGCAGCAGCACCCGGTGGTCAACTCCTCGATCGACGTCGAGGCGGGCACCGTGACCTACCACGGCGCCGAGCACCTGGGCATCGCGGTGGACGCCCCGAAGGGCCTGGTCGTCCCGGTCCTGAAGGACGCCGGTGACCTGAACCTGGGTGGCCTGGCCAAGCGGATCGCGGATGTCGCGGACCGCACCCGCAACAACAAGATCGGGCCGGACGAGCTGGGCGGCGGCACCTTCACGCTGACCAACACCGGCAGCCGGGGCGCGCTCTTCGACACCCCGATCATCAACCAGCCGCAGGTCGGCATCCTCGGTCTCGGCGCGGTCGTCAAGCGCCCGGTGATCGTGAACGACCCGGACCTGGGCGAGATCATCGCGCCGCGCTCGATGGTCTACCTGGCGCTCTCCTACGACCACCGGATCGTGGACGGCGCCGACGCGGCCCGCTTCCTGAGCACGCTGAAGGAGCGCCTGGAGGGCGGTCACTTCGAGGCCGACCTGGGCCTGTAAGACACCGGGCACGGGGGGTACGCCACTGCGGCGTACCCCCCGTTCTGTTTTCAAAAGGCCGATCTACGGGAAAGAATCACGGTATGCGGATCGTCATGTCCGGTGCGTCCGGCTTCCTCGGCACCCGGCTCGCTGACCGGCTGAGCCGGAGCGGCCACGAGATCGTCCGGCTGGTCCGGCGGCCCACCGACCGGCCCGGTGAGGCCACCTGGGACCCGGCGCAGGGTCGCCTGGACACCGAGGTGCTGGCCGGCGCCGATGCTGTGATCAACCTCTCCGGGGCGAACATCGGCGACAAGCGGTGGACGGCGGCGTACAAGAGGGTGTTGCGGTCCAGCCGGATCGACACCACCGACACCATCGCCCGGACCATCGCCCGGCTGCCCGAGGGCGAGCGGCCCCGCACGCTGCTGCAGTCCTCCGGGGTGGGGTGGTATGGCGAGACCGGCGAGCAGGAGGTCACCGAGGAGGCCCCGGCGGGCACCACGTTCCTGGCCGACCTGTCCCGGGTGTGGGAGGCCGCGGCCCACCCGGCGGAGGACGCCGGCACCCGTGTGGTGCTGTTGCGCACCGCTCCGACCATCGACGCCGGAGGTTCGCTGCTCAAGCCGTTGGTGCCGCTGTTCAAGCTGGGCGGGGGCGCGCGGATCGGCGGCGGGAAACAGTGGATGGCCTGGATCGCGCAGGAGGACTGGATGGCCGCCACCGAGTTCCTGCTGAACCGGGAGGACCTGGCCGGCCCGGTCAACATGGTGTCGCCGATCCCGGTGCGCAACGAGGACTTCACCCGTGATCTGGCCCGGCTGCTGCACCGTCCGGCGCTGCTGAAGGTGCCCGGCCCGGCGCTGGATCTGGTGATCGGTGAGATGGCCGGTGAGGCGCAGCGCAGCCAGCGGGTGCTGCCCGGGGTGCTGTCCGGTGCGGGCTTCGTGTGGGCGTACCCGAGGATGGCTGACGCTCTCGCCGCCGCTCTGACGCCCGAACCGGCGATGACCTCCTGAGTCTCCAGGCTTTCTTGCTACTCTCCGCCTGATGTCCGTCGTCACCGATGCCCCCGCCGCGTCCGCCGATCCGCCCGCCGAGCCCACGGCACCCCGTGCCCGGCTCTGGCGTGCCCATCTGACCGTCGCGCTGCTCGCGCTGGGGATGGCCGTCTATGTGACGAACGGGCTCTGGCGGGATCCGTACAACCATGTGCTCTCCGACAACGTCGGGGACACCGCGTTCTTCGAGTGGCTGCTCGGTTACGGCGTCTACACGCTGGGGAACGGGGCGAACCCGTTCTTCACCGACCTGCTGAACGTGCCGTGGGGTGTGAACCTGGCGGCGAACACGTCGATCTCGGTCTACACGATCCTGTTCTCGCCGTTGACCTATCTGGCCGGCCCGCAGGTCAGCTACGTGACCATCCTCACGCTCAATCTGGCCGGGTCGGCGTTCGTCTGGTACCTCTTCCTGCGCCGCTGGCTGGTCCGCAGCCCGGTCGCGGCCGGGCTGGGCGGCATGTTCGCCGCGTTCGCGCCCGGTTTCATCTCGCACGCCAACGGCCACCTGAACTGGACCGCCGGCTGGGTCGCCCCGCTGGTGATCTGGCAGGTGCTGCGGCTGCGCCAGCCGGGCCGGTGGCTGCGCAACGGCCTGGTGCTCGGGCTGATGCTGGCGGCGTTCTTCACCATCGCCGCCGAGGGGCTGTTCTTCACCGCGCTGGCCAGCGGGGTGTTCGTGATCACCTGGTCGCTGGCCGGGCCGGTGCGGGCCGAGGCGAAGGCCGCGTTCAGCACGGTGCTGCGGGCGCTCGGGGTGGCCGCCGTGGTGGCCGGGGCGCTGCTGGCCTATCCGCTGTACATGCACTTCGCCGGCCCGCAGGCGTTCTCCGGCACCGGCTACAACCAGCGGTACTTCGCCGAGGACGTGGCCGCCTACCTGTCGTTCCCGAGCCGGTCACTGGCCGCGCTGTTCGGGCTCGGCTCCGATCTGGGCCCGAACCGGACCGAGGAGACCAGCTACTTCGGCGTACCGCTGGTGGTCCTGATGATCGTCTCCGCGGTGCTGGTGTGGCGGCGGGCGGCGCCGGGCCGCAAGGCCACGCTGCGGGCGATCATGGTGACCGGCGGCGTTTTCATGGTGCTGTCGTGGGGTCCGCGGTTCAACTGGATGGACGTCGAGTGGCCGATCCCGCTGCCCTACGCGGCGCTGGCCCATCTGCCGCTCTTCGACGCGGCGCTGCCGCTGCGCCTGGCCCTGGTCGTGGTCGGTGTCTTCGGCATCCTGCTGGCGCTGGTCACCCAGGAGCTGCTGGACGGGCGGATCGAAGCACCGAACCTGCGCACCGGGATCGCGGCGGCGATCGTGGCCGCCCTGCTGCCGATCTTCCCGCTACCGGTCCGGCACCAGGAGCGCTCGCCCGAGCCGGACTTCATCGCCGACGGCACCTGGCAGCGGTACGTGTCCGAGGACGGCGTACTGACCGCCCTGCCGCTGGCCCTGAACGTGACAGCCGACGGGCAGCGCTGGCAGGCGTACACGATGGCCCGTGGCGGTCCGCAGTTCCGGATCCCCGGCGGCTACTTCCTCGGCCCGATGTCGCACGACGAGGAGGGTCGCCAGCAGACCGGCCGGATCGGTGCCCCGCCGCTGGCCACCGACTGGCTGTTCACCCGGGCCGCGATGTACGGCTACATCACCGAGCTGAGCAACGCCGACCGCGCCCAGGCTCGTGCCGACTTCGCGTACTGGGGTGTGGAGGCGGTCTTCCTGCCCGAGACGATCACCGGCAGCGACCACATGACGCTGTTCCGCAACGCCGTCGAGGTGACCGCGACTGATCTGCTCGGCCCGCCCGAGGAGGTGGACGACGTGCTGCTGTGGCGCATCCGTCCCGGTGTGGACCCGATCGATCGATGAGTTCGGGCACGGATAATCTCCGCGACGTGACGATCGCCGCGCCTGCCCCGACCGTTTCCCCGCCCACCCCTGGAGATGAGGGGATATCCCGGCGTAGATGGCCTGCTCATCTAGCCATGGCCGCCGTCTCGCTGGCGGCGGCCGTCTACGTCTGTCAGGGGCTCTGGCGGGCGCCCTTCCGCAACGTGGTGGCCGACAACGTCAGCGATCAGGGCCAGTTCGAGTGGATGCTGTCCTACGGCGTCTATCTGCTGCAGCACCTGACCAACCCGTTCTTCACCGAGCTGCTCAACGCGCCCCGCGGCGTCAACCTGGCGATGAACACGTCCAGCACGTTCTACGCCGTGGTGTTCTCGCCGCTGACCCATTTCGCCGGCCCGCAGATCACCTTCGTCACCATCCTGACCCTGAACCTGTCCGGTTCGGCGTTCGTCTGGTACCTCTTCCTGCGCCGCTGGCTGGTCCGCAGCGGGCTGGCGGCGGCGGTCGGCGGGCTGCTGTTCGGCTTCTCCCCCGGCCTGGTCTCGCACGCCAACGGGCACCTGAACTGGACCTCCGGCTGGATGGTCGGCATCGTCGCCTGGTGGGTGCTCAAGCTCCCCGAGCGTGACCACTGGCTGCGCAACGGCATCGTGCTCGGCCTGCTCTGCACGATGGGCTTCTCGGTGGCCGCCGAGGCGCTCTTCTTCGCCGCCCTGGCCAGTGGGCTGTTCCTGGGCATCTGGTGGCTGTCCGCGCCCGGCCGGCGGATGACCAGGGCCGCGCTGCCGCCGGTGCTCAAGGCGCTGGGGGTGACCGCGGTGGTCGCCGGGACGCTGCTGGCGTACCCGCTCTACATGCACTTCAACGGCCCGCTCAAGTTCTCCGGCACCGGGTTCCGGATGCGGTTCTACTCCGAGGACCTGGTGGCGTACGCGGCGTTCCCGCTGCCCTCGGTGGCCGGCGCGCTCGGCTGGGGCGCCGACCTGGCCCCCAACGCGACCGAGGCCACCTCGTTCCTGGGCGCCCCGCTGATCCTGCTGTTCATCGTCGCGCTGGTCCTGCTGTGGCGCCGGGCGTCGGCGGAACGCCGGGTCACCCTGCGGGCCCTGAGCATCCTCGCGGTGCTGTTCTTCGTGCTGTCGCTCGGCCCGCGGCTGCGGTTCCTGGGTGAGGAGCAGTCGCACATCCCGCTGCCGTACGCGCTGCTGCTGGACGCTCCGCTGTTCGACTCGGCGCTGCCGGTCCGCTACACCCTGGTCGTGGTGGTGATCTTCGCGATCGTGCTGGCACTGTTCGTCGACGAGTTCCTGACCCGGCGGCTCGCGGCCCGGATGGCGATGGGTGTGGCGGTGGTCGCGGCGCTCGCCCCGATCGCCCCGCTGCCGCTGAAGACCCTGGAGCGGGCCCCCGAGCCGCAGTTCATCTCCAGCGGCGCGTGGCAGGAGTACGTCACCGACCACGGCGTGATGACCTCCCTGCCGCTCTCCATCGACGTGGCGGTGGACAGCATGCGCTGGCAGGCGTACACGATGGCCCGTGGCGGCGACGCGCAGTTCCGCATCCCCGCCGGGTACTTCCTCGGCCCGCAGGACTACGAGGAGACCGGCCGGCACCTGGTGGGCCGGGTCGGCGCGCCGGACCGGCCCACCGACCGGCTGTTCTACCGGGCCGCCCGCTGGGGTCAGGTGCCGAAAATCACGAATGTGGAGCGTCAGCAGGCCCGGCTCGACCTGGCCTACTGGGAGATCCAGGCGATCTTCCTGCCCGAGACGCTGACCGGCCCGAACGGCATGCTCAACCGGGACGCGCTGCTGCGCCTGACCACCGATCTGCTGGGCCCGCCGGAGCCGGTGCAGGACGTGCTGGTGTGGCGCGTGCGACCCGGTGTGGACCCGGTCGACCAACCCGAACAGGACTAGGCTTCGGGCGTGACTTCCTCAGTTCTCACCGTCCTGCGCCCCGGCCTGGTCGATTACCGGGAGGCCTGGGAGGAGCAGAAACGCCTGCACGAGGCGGTGGTGTCCGGCGCCCAGCCGGACACCGTCCTGCTGCTGGAGCACCCCAGCGTCTTCACCGCGGGCAAACGCACCGAGCCCGCCGACCGCCCCTTCGACGGCACCCCGGTGGTCGACGTGGACCGCGGCGGCAAGATCACTTGGCATGGTCCGGGCCAGCTGGTCGGCTACCCGATCCTGCGCCTGGCCGACCCGGTCGACGTGGTCGCCTACGTGCGCCGCACCGAGCGGCTGCTGATCGACGTCTGCGCCGAGTTCGGCGTCACCGCCGAGCGCATCAAGGGCCGCAGCGGCGCCTGGGTCCGGGCCACCGACGGCGGCCTGGACCGCAAGATCGCCCAGATCGGCATCCGCGTCTCCCGGGGCGTCACGCTGCACGGTTTCGCCCTCAACTGCGACTGTGACCTGACCAACTTCGACCGCTTCATCCCGTGCGGCATCCGCGACGCCGCCGTCACCTCCCTCAGCGCCGAGGTGGGCCGCCCCATCCCGGTCAGCGAGGTCCTCCCGGTCGTCGAAAACCATTTGAAAACCCTGATCTAACCCTTTTCCGGTACGCCTACCGAAACGGTCCCGTGCCTACCCCGCGAGGTGGGCGCGGGCCCGGACCGTCCGGCGACCGCCGGGCCGGATGCGGTGGTCCCGGGCGGGTGGCCGAAAGCTAATGCGGCCCGACTGGGATCCGATCCTTGAGGCCGACTCCTGAGGGCGGGCACCATGCTCGCCCTCAGACTTTCGGCCCCGGAGGCAGACGTTTATGGATACCGCAGTCGAGGTGAGTTACGCCCTGGTCGACATGCTGACCGGACCGGACTCGCTGGTGCCGTGGTGGGCCTGGCTGGCTCCGCTTGCCATGATCTTCCTGAAGCTGCTCTCTCCGGTGCTGCTGCCCGAGGAGGAGGAGGCCTCGTTGGACACCGGCCTCGACGGCAAGAAGATCAAGAAGAACAAGAAGGCCAAGAAGAGGAAGTAGCCGCACCACTCATCCCGCCCGAGCCTCGCACCCGTCGGTGCGGGGCTCGCATCGTGTTGTCCGTGGTAGAGCTCAGTTCGTGTGCCGATCTGCGGCTCGATGCGAGCCGCGGATCGGCACACGGACCGCCCGCCCGCACCAGCCAGTGGTGTCGATCCAGCCGGACCGGAGACACAACCGCCGACCGGCGTCTCCGTGGAAACAAAACCGCCGGCTGTCATCTCCGTGGGGAGGACAGCCGGCGGGTGAGCGGCGGCATGTCGTCTCCGTGGAGCGGACAGCCGGCGGATGAGCGGCGGCGATCAGGCTCGCGCGTCGAGGGCCTGCTTGTAGAGGCGACCCGCCCGGTACGACGAGCGGACCAGCGGACCGCTCATCACGCCGGCGAAACCGATCTGCTCGGCCTCCTCGCGGAGCTCGACGAACTCCTCCGGCTTCACCCAGCGCTCGACCGGGTGGTGCCGCGGGGTGGGGCGGAGATACTGCGTGATGGTGATCAGCTCACACCCGGCGGCGTGCAGGTCGCGCAGAGCCGCGGAGACCTCGGAACGCTCCTCGCCCATGCCCAGGATCAGGTTGCTCTTGGTGACCAGACCGGCCGCACGGGCCTGGGTGATCACGTCGAGGGACCTCTCGTACCGGAAGCCGGGCCGGATCCGCTTGAAGATGCGCGGCACCGTCTCCACGTTGTGGGCCAGCACCTCGGGCGCCGCGCCGAACACCTCGGCCAGCTGGGCCGGGTCGGCGTTGAAGTCGGGGATCAGCAGCTCGACACCGCAGTCGGGGAGCAGCTTGTGGATCTGGCGGACGGTCTCCGCATACAGCCAGGCACCGCCGTCGGGCAGGTCGTCGCGGGCGACGCCGGTGACGGTGGCGTAGCGCAGACCCATGGTGGCGACGGACTCGCCGACGCGGCGTGGCTCGTCGGCGTCGAACTCGGCCGGCTTGCCGGTGTCGATCTGGCAGAAGTCACAGCGGCGGGTGCACTGATCACCGCCGATGAGGAAGGTGGCCTCGCGGTCTTCCCAACACTCGTAGATGTTGGGACACCCGGCCTCCTGACAGACCGTGTGCAAACCCTCTTTCTGCACCCGGCCGCGCATCTCCGTGTATTCAGGTCCCATCTTCGCCTTGACCTTGATCCACGGCGGCTTGCGCTCGATGGGAGTCTCGGCGTTGCGCGCCTCGATGCGCAGCATGCGGCGGCCCTCGGGAGCAATAGTCACACCCCGAAGATACGCCGGACACAGGCTGCCGAGGCACAGGGGCGACGAGGCTCACGTGACCATTCCTGTGAGGGCGGTCACTCGTAATTCAGAAGAAAGCCGCATCGGCGACTGTTAACGTTCCCGGAACGGTGCTGATGGGACCGAGTAACGCTCCGATCCGCCGGCCGAGAGAGCCACCCGGCAGCTGTGAAGGGTGGCCCGAGCGCCGGAGCGTGAAGACACCCCGGAGCCGCGGCACGACAAAGAGGCGCTGTCCTCTCGACAGCGTGAAGGTGCGGTGGTACCGCGAGGATCCCGCTCGCCCGCACCTCCCTGGGGCCGCGTTGCAGCATCCGAGGAGGTTTCAGCCATGCAACGCATCCTCTCCACCGACCTGGCCGGTGTTCCGGCGGGTGAGACCGTCACCATCGCCGGCTGGGTTCATCGCCGCCGTCTGCTCAAGTCGGTGGCCTTCCTGATCATCCGGGACGCCACCGGGCTCAGCCAGGTGGTGGTCACCGACCCACCGACCCGTGAGCAGCTCGAACGGCTCCCCGAGGAGAGCGTCGTCGAGATCACCGCGACGGTCACCGCCAACGAGCAGGCCCCACACGGAGTGGAGCTCACCGGGCCGGCTATCCGTGAGCTGAGCCGGGTGACCGTACCGCTGCCGTTCGAACTGCATCGGCCGACGCTGACCGCGGGCCTCCCGGCCCAGCTGGACCACGCCGCTCTCGCTCTGCGGCATCCGGCCCGGGCGGCCGGTCTGCGGATCGCGGCGGCCGCGGCGAAGGGTTTCCGGGAGTCGCTGGAGGCGCAGCGGTTCGTCGAGATCCAGACGCCGAAGATCGTCGGGTCGGCGACCGAGTCCGGGGCGAACGTCTTCGCTCTCGACTACTTCGGCCGGCCCGGCTATCTGGCGCAGTCGCCGCAGTTCTACAAGCAGCTGATGGTCGGCGTGTTCGAGCGGGTCTTCGAGGTGGGGCCGGTGTTCCGGGCCGAGCCGAGCGACACCGCACGGCATCTGGCGCAGTACACGTCGCTCGACGCCGAGATGGGGTTCATCACCGACCACCGGGACGTGATGGCCGCACTCACCAGGACGATCATCGGCATGCTGGCCGAGATCGGCGGGCACACCGAGGTGACCGCGGCGATCGGCACGGAGATCCCGCACGTCCACTTCACCGAGGCGCTGCGGATCGCCGGTGCGCCGGACGGCGAACCCGACCTGGCACCCGCGCACGAGCGGGCGTTGGGTGAATGGGCCCGGCGGGAGCACGGCTCGGACTTCCTGTTCGTCACCGGCTACCCGATGCGGAAACGACCGTTCTACACCCACCCCGACCCGGCCGACCCGACCTGGTCCAACGGCTTCGACCTGCTCTTCCGGGGCCTGGAGATCGTCACCGGCGGGCAGCGCCTGCACCGGTACGAGGACTACGTCACCGCGCTGACCGCCCGGGGGGAGAGTCTGGAGCCGTACGCCGGTTATCTCGACGGTTTCCGGTTCGGCATGCCGCCGCACGGTGGCTGGGCGATCGGGCTGGAACGGTTCGTGGCCCGGCTGACCGGCATCGCGAACGTGCGGGAGACCACCGCGTTCCCGCGTGACCTCAACCGCATCACGCCCTGATCCGACCCGGACCGATCGTGTTCGTCGCACCTGCATCAGCCGCCGCCTTCGTCGTGGGGACTGATCATGGGCACGATCGGTCCGGATCGTTCCGCCCGGCGCGCCCCTTGACGCGCGGCTAACCGCTCACCGGATCGGATGCGGCGCACCGAGCCGGACTGGACCCGTACCCTGGGCACCGACCGCCCGGTTCTCGACCTGGGGATGACCGGGCCGTACCTGGCACTGACGTTCCTCGACCGCCATCTGTCCCTGGTGGACCCGGGGTCCGGCCGGGAACGCTGGAACAGCTCCGGCTACCGGTCCGCGCTCCCGGTGGCCGACCGGGTCCTGCTGACCACCGGCGACGGCCGGATCGGCCTGTTCGACCCGGTGGCCGGCCGGGTCGGGTGGTGGCAGCGGAGCGGTGCCCGGCCGGTCGCCGTGACAACCGCCGGACCGCACCTCCAGGTGGTCTTCGGCGACGCCTCCGCGGCGGTCTACGACCGGGCGACCGGGCGGCGGCTGAGCGCCGTCACCGGCATCCCGGCACACTCGCCCGGCCCGGACGGCGCCACCGCCGGACGGGCTCCGGTGACGGTGGTGTCGGGCGACCTCCTGCTGGTGCTCGGCGACCACAGCATCGTCGCGCTGGGTCTGCCCGGCCTCGAACAGCGGTGGTGGACGTCGGCGGCACGCGAACCCCTCAGCGCACGACCCTGCGGAACCCGGCTGTGCGTCACCAGCACCGACGGCCTGACCGTTCTCGATCGGGAAACCGGCGCTCCGCTCTGGGCCAGCAGACAGTGGACCGAACTGAACGGCGACCTGGCCACGTCACCGATCGGCCGCATCACCCGCGTCGATCCGGACAGCGGCACGGTGCTGGCCGAGGAACACCCCGGCGCCCTGACCGGCGACTTCCGTCTCCGGCTCACCCCCGACCGGACCGCCGTCTTCGACCGTGTCACCGGCGAACTGCGGGCCGTGGTGCCGGGCGCCCTCCAGTGGTGCACCGCCACCGGCCCGAACCTCGCCTGTCACAGCGACACCGGCGCGATCACCATCTGGCGGATCCCGCCGCGGCGCCGCTGACCGGCCTTTCGGGCAGGTCAGTGGGGACGATGCGGTGGAATCCGGCACCCGGAAGCAGGTGGTGACGGGCTCCGGCCGGTACGGGAGACCGTTGCCGTGACTCCTGACAGCTGGTGTGGCGACGCCTCCTCCGCCGGAGCCGAAACCGCCGAGGTGCCCGGGACGCCGGAAGGTACCTGAGTCCCACTACACTTTGCGGCTATGGCAAAACCCCAGGAGAAGGTGTCGTTCCGCGAGCGTCTGAAGCAGATCGGCCAGGTGTTCGCGTTCACCGCGAAGCAGGACAAGTGGTTCGTCCCGCTGGTGGTCGCCGCGATCGCGATCCCGGTGGCGGTCACTGTCGTCATCGTGCTCCTGACGGGTGGCTACCTCTGGATCCCGGTCGGCATCCTGTTCACGCTGCTGGCCGTGCTGATCGTGCTCAATCTGCGGTCCAACACGGCGATGATGAACGTGGCGGAGGGCCAGCCCGGCGCCGCCGCCTCGCTGATGGAGAACATGCGCGGCGACTGGCGGGTCCGCCCGGCCGCGAGCTCCACCACGCAGTTCGACATGGTGCACGTGGTGATCGGCAAGCCCGGTGTGATCCTGCTCGGCGAGGGTGACCCGCAGCGGGTCCGCAGCCTGCTGAGCCAGGAGAAGAAGCGCCTGGTCAAGGTGATCGGAAACGCGCCGTTGTACGACTACGTGATCGGCACCGACGAGGGCCAGCTCCCGGTCCGCAAGCTGCGCACCACCATGCTGAAGCTGCCGCGCAACCTGACCGGCAAGGATGTGAACTCGCTCGACAAGCGTCTCGGCGCCCTGATGTCGCGCCCGCAGATGCCGAAGGGTGCGATCCCGAAGAACATGCGGCCCAGCAAGGGCGCGTTCCGTCAGCAGCGCCCGCGCTGAACCGGCTTGATCGATGCCCGTCGGTGTCCACCGGCGGGCATCGTCGTATCCACAGGGTGACCCCATGATCACTCCGAGGCGCTAACCTCGGATCTGCGCCGCTGATCGGAGCTCCAAGCCGGACGGTGACGCGGACATGCACCCCGTGGGCACGAAGGAGTTCGGCTCGTGGTCAGCACACTGTCGGTCCCCGGCACCTATCCGACCCTGCGCGACGCTCTCGAGGTGGCACCCGACGGAGCGGTCGTCATCCTGGCGCCCGGCACCTACCGGGAGTGTGTGCACCTGTCCGGCCGGCGCCTGACCCTGCGGGCCTCGGGTGATCCCGGTTCGGCGGTGGTGGACGCGTCCGGACTGGACGGTCCGGCGCTCGCCGTCTCCTCCGGAGAGGTCGAGGCCGAGGGGCTGTCCCTGGTCACCGACGACTATCCGGCCGCGGCGGTCACCGGGGGCCGGGTGCGGCTGCGCCGCTGCGAGCTCTCCGCCGGTTACGGTTCCGGCCTGCAGGCGGAGGGCGGAGCCATCGTCGACCTCCTTGAAGTGCGCGTCACGCACGCTCAACACGGTCTGGTCTTCTCCGACGCGGGCGGCACGATCGAGTCCTGCGAGGTCCGCGGCGTCTCCGACGACGGGGTGATCGTCCGGCTCGGCGCCGACCCGGTGATCCGCGGCTCGGTGGTCAGCGAGTGCGGGCACCGGGGTGTCTACGTCTATCAGTCCGGCCGCCCGGTGATCGAGCGCTGCGACATCTCCGGCACCGCCGACGCCGGCATCGTGGTGGCCCACGCCAGCCAGTCCCGGATCGTCGAGACCTGGGTGCACCAGACGAGCGGTCCGGGCATCGTGATCGGGGCCGGCTGCACGGCGGTGGTCGAGCAGTGCCGGGTCGAGGAGACCGCCGAGCCGGCCGTGCACGTCGACCCGGCCGCCACCGCCACGGTGACCCTGACCGACGGCGGCGGCCTGCCCAAGGCGGGAGTGGTCGCGGCCGGCGCCGCACAGGACGCCGCCGAGGTGGAGCGCCTGCTCACCGAGCTGGATTCGATGATCGGCCTGGCCGGTGTGAAAAACGAGGTCCGGTCCCTGATCGACGAGATCCAGGTGAACGAGTGGCGGCGCGGCGCGGGCCTGTCGGTCGGCGCGGTCAGCCACCACCTGATCTTCACCGGCGCCCCCGGGACGGGGAAGACCACTGTCGCCCGGATCTACGGCCAGTTGCTGAAAGCGCTGGGTGTCCTGCCGCACGGACAGTTCCGCGAGGTGTCCCGGCGCGACCTGGTCGGGCAGTACATCGGCCACACCGCGGAGAAGACCACCTCGGTCTTCGAGGACGCGATGGGTGGCGTGCTGTTCATCGACGAGGCGTACACCCTGGCCCGGGCCGGGGGCGCGGCCGCCGACTTCGGCCAGGAGGCGATCGACACCCTGGTGAAACTGATGGAGGACCACCGTGACCAGGTGGCGGTGATCGTCGCCGGCTACACCAGCGAGATGTCCGACTTCCTCGACGCCAACTCGGGTCTGGCGTCCCGGTTCGCCAAGACGATGGAATTCGAGAACTACGGGCCCGAGGAGCTGGTGCGGATCGCCGACCGGATCGCCCGGCACGACGACTACATCTTCGCGCTCGGACTGCCCGAGGCGCTCTACCAGCACTTCGGCCGGCTGGAGCGAAACCGGAATTTCGGCAACGCCCGCGAGGCCCGCAAGCTGCTGGAGGGCATGCGCAAGGCACAGTCCGGGCGGCTGCGGGCGATGGGGCGCATGCCCAGCCGCGATGACCTGCGCACACTCATGCTCGCCGATCTGCGCGTGGCGACCAGCTGATGTGTTCCGACCGAACGGGGAGGTGACCGGTGCACCGAGGAGAGGGAACCACGTACGGCCCTGCCGTGCCCGCGCCGCGGCAGGCCACAGCCGCCGCGCCACTGCGACCGCCCGGCGCGCCGGGAGCGCCTGAACCACTGGGAGTCCCCGGGCCACCGGGAGTGCCTGGGCCACCGGGAGTGCCGGGACCACCGGGAGCACCGGTCCGGGCTGGGGCCGCTCCGGTGCCACCCCGGCCGGGCCCGGCGCTCGCCACCGCACAGTTCCGGGTGCCGAAGGCGACGGTCCGTGCCGTGCCGAAAAAGGGTCATCTGGGGCCGTTCAGCCTGATCCAGATCGTGGTCGCCGAGGCAGCGGTGCTCGCCTTGGCCGCCGCGTTCACCAGCACACCACTCGTGGTGCTCGCGGTCGGGGCCGTCGCCGGGCTGGCGCTCGCGGTCGTCTTCGCCCGGCGGCAGCACCGCTGGTGGCTGGAGCACCGGCAGATCGCCCGCGACCATCGCCGCCGCCGCTCGGCCCGGCTCGACCCACGGCACGGCCCGGTGCTGGCCGCGCTGCGCACGGTCGCCCCCGGCCTCACCGTCCGCGACATCGACTCCGCGGACAGCCCGGTCGGCGTCGCCCGGGACGAGGCCGGCTGGTTCAGCGTCGTCGCCCTCGACCCGGCCGCCGCGCCGATCTCCCTCGACGCACTGGTCAGCGTCTTCTCCGGCGCCGCACAGCCCGGTCTGGTGCTGGGCCTGGTGACCCACACGGTTCCCTCGCCGAGCCCCGACACACCGGCGGCGACACCGTCCGGGGCGTCCTACCGGCAGCTCGTCGAGGCGGTCAGCCCCGGCCCGATCCCGGCCTTCCGGGAGTCGACGATCAGTGTGCGGGTCGACGCGCGGGCGCTGGCCGAGGCACTGCTGGACCACACCACCGATCCCGAGGAGGCGGCGAAACTCGTCGCCGGCCTGGCCCGCAAGGTGACGACCAGCCTGCGCCGGATCGGAGTCACCGGCCGGGCACTCGACGCCGGCCAGCTGCTCGCCCTGCTGGCCCGGTCCTGCGATGTGGAGCCGTGGGCGCTCACCGAGGGCCCCGGCGTGGACGAGACGTGGACACACTGGCGGTCGGCCCGGCTCATCCACCGGACGTACTGGCTGCAGACCTGGCCCACCGCGGCTTCCGAGATCGGCACGCTGTTCGCGTGGGCGGCCACCGCCCCGGTGGCACAGACCAGCGTCACCCTGGTCCTCGACCCGGCACCGGGCGACGAGATCCGGCTCAGAGCCTTCATCCGCCTCGCCACCCGCCCCGACGCCGACCTGCCGGCCTTGGACCGCGTCCTGCAACAGGGCGTCCGCCGAGTCGGCGGCGAGCTCCTCCCCCTGGACGGCGAACACGGCCCAGCGGCCTACGCCACCGCTCCCACCGGAGGCGGTGCCGGATGAGCGACAACGACGGCTACTGGCCGCACGAACGCCGGCCGGACGATCGCCTACCGGAGGACCGCCGACCGAAGGACCGCCAGCCGGATGATCGTCAGCCGGATGATCGCCAGCCGGATGATCGCCAGCCGGATGATCGTCAGCCGGGCGCTGATGCGGGTGGGCGCCACCTGGATCCGCCGTCCGTGGCCGGACGGCGCGAGCCGGGGCAGGTGACATCCGGGCGGGCTTCGGTGCCGGCGCAACGACCGGCGCCGGGCTCCGCGGCCACGCCCAGGCCGGGGCCCCCATCGACATCGGCGTCCGGGGCGACGGCAGCGCCGGGGCCGGGACCTGCCGCAGAGCCGTGGCCCGGGTCAGCGGCCTCGCCACACCGGACAGTGACACCTGGGCTGGGTGCTGCATCGGGGGCGGAGGCTACACCGGGGTCCGCGGCCATGCCGGGGCTTGGGGCGGTGCGGCCGGTCTCGGCGCCCGTCCCGCCCTACAGCCAGCAGGAGGGAGCCGGGGCACCAAGGCCAAGGAGCATGGCGCCTTCTGTGACCTCGACGCCGCTGGCACAGCCGGGGGCCTTCGGGGCGGGACAGCCAGGTCGGCAGGGGGTACCCGGAGCAGGGCAGCCGGAACATCCGGGGACAGCCGGCGCCGGGTGGACAGAACGGGCACCAGCACCCGGCACGGAATGGCCAGATCAGACCGGAACTCCTGACACAAGGCGGGCGGAACCGCCGGGGACATCCGGCCGAGGACGAGCGGAACGGGCGGAAACGCCCGGCACGCAATGGGCGGAACAGACGGGGACGATCGGCACAGAACGAGCGGAAGGGCCCGGGGCGTCCGGTGCGGGGCGGGCAGAGCGGGCGGGGGCGTTCGGCGCAGGGCGGGCGGAGCAGACGGGGGCGTTCGGCGCAGGGCGGACGGAGCGGGCGGGGGCGTCCGTCGCTGGGCGGACAGAGCAGGCGGGGGCGTTCGGCGCAGGGCGGACGGAGCGGGCGGGGGCGTTCGTGACTGGGCAGCCGGGAGGGCCTGGGGCCTTCGTGGTGGATCGGCCCGGGCGGCCGCCGTCGCCGGATGATCCGGGAGATCCTGGAGATCCGGATGGGTCACGGGAGCGGACCGGGCCGTCCGGGACCACCAGCCGGCTGCGGATCGGGTGGCATGCGGTCGAGCGGTCGGGGCTGCGGCGGGTGACCGTCACTCAGCCGGTTCCGGCGGGGCTGGTGCTCGGGCGGGATCAGCGGCAGGTTCCGGTGCCGGTGCGGCTGTTCGCGCCCGAACCGGTGCGGGTCACCCTGGTCGGCGGGGTGTGGGCGGCCCAGTTGTTGATCTTCCGAGCGTTCTCGGTCGGGGTGCGGGCCGTCGTGGTGACCACCGAACCGGGAGCGTGGCAGGGCTTCGGCGAACGTGCCACCGGCCAGCAGAACCGTCTGACCATCGTGGCCGGTGAGCCCGGCCAGCCATGGGGAGGCACCGCCCAGACCCCGTTGTTGACCGTTTTCGATCTGGGCATGACCGGGCCGGTGAACAGTCCGCCGCTGGGGCCGTGGCACACCCAGCTGACCGTTCTGCGGCAACTCGACCGGCCCGGGATCGCCGTGCTCCAGGAGGCCGGCATGGCCGTGCTGCAACGTCTCGGCGGCGACGAGGCGACCCTGGCGGCGGCCGCGCTGAAGCTGGACCCACAGAGCGGCCGGCTGCTCCAGTCCATGGAGGACGACATGCTGGCCCTGATCGGCGACGGCGACGACCGCTACCTGCACCTGAATCAGACGGGAGTCGAACAGCAGTACATCGGCCTCCCCCGCCGCTGACCCCCGCCGGCCCCGCACAAGAAGACAGCCGACCCCACACGGCAAGACGGCCGGCTCACCCAGGCAACCGAACCGCACGGGCAGACGGCCGAACCGCACGCGAGGCCAGGCACGGTACGAGTCGGGGCGGGGCGGCCGGGTCGGCGGGGCGAGGCGGCCGGGTCGGCGGGGCGAGGCGGCCGGGTCGGCGGGGCGAGGCGGCCGGGTCGGCGGGGCGAGGCGGCCGGGGCGGCGGGGCGAGGCGGCCGGGGCGGCGGGGCGGGGCGGCCGGGGCGGCGGGGCGGGGCGGCCGGGGCGGCGGGGCGGGGCGGCCGGGTCGGGGCGGCGGGGCGGGTCGGGTCGGGTCAACCGGGTCGGCGGGTTAGGTCGGCGGGTCGGGTCTTCCACGGGACTCCGGCACGTGCTCGCGCCGGTCCCTTGCGTGGGCGACCCGCACGGATGTGATCTGGAGGATTCGTAGCCGCTTCGGGTCTGCTCCTCGACGGCCTGGTCCTTGCCGGCGAATCCCGCGCGACTGTTCGCCTACCGGAAAATCTTGGTGCACAACCACCGGAAAGGGAATTTGCACCGTTCCGGCGCCTCATTCCGGCCAATCCCTCGACGGCGCAACCGATCAGCCGAAATCCCGAAGAATTTGCCCCCTTTTCGAAGCCTTGTTCTTAGCCGTTTGATCGTTCCCGGTCAATCACTCGCGCGGATGACCCGCTCAGCTGAGATCTTGGTAGATGTACCACCTTATTGAGCCTTCTTCTCAGCCGCTGGCCCGCTCGCGGTCAATTCCTCACACGAATGTCCGCCTTCCAGCTCCGCCTTGGTCGATCTTGGCGGATTTACCACCGAAAAAGGTGGTAAATCCACCAAGATCTCGGCTGGACCTGTCGCCCGCGCGAAGGAATTGACCGCAAGTGATCAGGCAGCCGAGAACAACACTCTATTCGGTGCAAAATCCGCCAAGATTGGCCAGGATGCGGCCGGAAGGCAGACAGTCGAGCGGGGAATTGACCGCGAATGGGCCAGCAGCCGAGAAGAAGACTCGAAACGGCGGTGGGTGGTAAATCCTTCAAGATCTTAGGTGGGCAGGGCGTTCGTGCGAGCGATTGACCGTGCAGGACTTGAAGGCCTGGAGCAAAACTCGCAGCGGCGGTGAATGCCCCACGATCGGCCATTGATTAAAACTCGCGCGCTGCGGGGCCGGCGGCCGAAGAAAGAAGGCTCGAAACTGCGGTGCATCGGCCCGGACTGCGGCTGGGCCGGGCCGGGCCTCCACGAACGGACCGGAGGCCGCGCAGACGGCTCGCGGGGGCTGCGGAGACGGCTCGCGGGGGCTGCGGAGACGGCTCGCGGAGGCCGCGGAGACGGCTCGTGAGGGCGCGGCTCGACGGGAGCACGGTGAGGGGACGCTCACGCCCGGCGGGCGCGCCGCGGTCCGGGTGGGCCGCAGCGCTCGCGGGGACGAGGCAGGGGATGCCGATTGCGGTTGTGGGAGTCGGTAACCCCGTACCGGATGAATCAACGGGTTGGCGGTGACCAGGCCAGCTGCACGAGACGGGAGCCGTGTTTGCGGTTGACCATCCACGCACGGCCGGGTGGGAGGGGCTGGGGTTTGACGTTGCCGAAGAGGGCGCCCTCCTCGCGCGGGCCGGACATCATGATGCCGGGTGAGGCCAGTTCGCGGATGCGGCCGATGATCGGGTCGAAGAGGGCTCGGCCGGCGCCGCCGATACGGCGGGTGATGATCAGGTGGAGGCCGATGTCGCGGGCCTGGGGCAGGAATTCGAGGAGGGGGGTCAGCGGGTTGGGGGTGGCCGATGAGATCAGGTCGAAGTCGTCGACCAGGATGTAGAGGTCGGGGCCTTTCCACCAGCTGCGGTTGTTGAGCATCTCGGGGGTGACGTCGGCGCCGGGGAGGCGTTCGCGCATGCCGGCCGCCACCTGGTTGATCAGGTCGGCGGTGACCTGGTGTGAGGTGCCGTAACCGACGGTGTGTTCGGCGGGGACGCAGCCGAGGAGGCTGCGCCGCAGGTCGACGAGGAGCAGCAGGGCCTCGGACGGCGGGTGCGCGCCGGTGATGGAGCGGGCCAGGCTGCGCAGGAACGAGCTCTTGCCGCTCTCCACGTCGCCGAACAGCAGCGCGTGCGGTTCGGCGTCGAAGTCCAGCCACACCGGTTGCAGGTCGGTTTCGGCGATGCCGATCGGGACGACGGCGCCGCGGGCCGCGGGCAGGGCTTCGAACGGCAGTTCGGCGGGCAGCAGGCGGACCGGTGGGGCGGGTGTGCCGGTCCAGTGCACGGCCGCGTGCCGGACCAGGTCGGCGACGGCTTCGGCCAGGTCGTCGACGCGTTGTTCGCGGTCGATGCGGGGCAGGGCGGCGAGGAAGTGGTAGCCGTCGGGGGTGAGGCCGCGGCCGGGGGCGCCTTCCGGCACGTTGACCGCCTCCCGCCGGTTGATCACCGAGTCGGCGGCCTCACCGAGGCGTAGTTCGATGCGGGTGCCGAAGACGTCGCGGATCTGTGGGCGCACGTCCATCCAGCGGTTGGTGGCGGCGAGGATGTGGATGCCGAAGCCGAGGCCGCGGTTGGCGAGTTCGTGCACGGTGGCTTCCAGGTCCTCGAATTCGGCGCGCATCGTGGACCAGCCGTCGACGACGAGGAAGACGTCGCCGAAGGCTTCGTCGGCGTACCGGCCTTGGGCGCGGGCCCGCCGGTACGCCGCGGCCCCTTCGATGTTGGCGGCGGCGAACAGTTCTTCCCGGGCGCGCATCAGGCCGTGCAGTTCGGCGACGGTACGGCGCACCTTGTCGACGTCGCGCCGGGTGGCGACCCCGCCGGTGTGTGGCAGGTCGGCGAGGGCGCCGAGTGGCCCGCCACCGAAGTCGAGCCCGTAGAACTGCACTTCACGCGGGGTGTGGGTGAGGGCGAGGCTGACCACGAGGGCGCGCAGCAGGTTGGATTTGCCGGACTGTGCGGCTCCGACGATCATCACGTTGCCGGCGGCTCCGGCGAGGTCCAGCCACATCGGGTCGCGGCGCTGCTCGTACGGCTTGTCGATGATGCCGCCGAGCGCGTGCAGGGTGCCGAACCGTTCTTCGGCGTCGACGGTCAGCCCCCGCTCCGGCATGGTGATCACCGGGGGCAGCATCTGGCCGAGGGTGGGCGCCTTGTCCAGCGGTGGCAGCCACACCTCGTGGGCGGGTGCGCCCTTGCCTTCCATCTGCCGGACCAGCACTTCGATGAGGGTGTCGCCGACCGCCGTCTCCTCCGGCTGCTGATCTTCGGAGGCAGCGGTGTCCTCGCGCAACGGCGCCACGTAGAAGGTCGAGAAGTCGCGGATCGGGTTGCCGCCCCGGCCACCGGTGCCGGGGGTGGCCCCGTCCCGGCGGACCGCCCCGGAGACGTAGGCGGCTTTCAACCGGATCAGACCTTCCGTTCCGGTACGCAGATAGCCGTGCCCCGGCGATCGTGGCAGCTCGTAGGCGTCCGGCACACCGAGTACGGCGCGGGATTCCATCGACGAGAAGGTCCGCAGCCCGATCCGGTACGACAGATGCGACTCCAGCCCGCGCAGCCGCCCCTCCTCCAGTTTCTGGGAGGCCAGCAGCAGGTGGATGCCGAGGGACCGGCCGACCCGTCCGATCTGGACGAACATGTCGATGAAGTCGGGCCGGGCGCTGAGCAACTCGGAGAACTCGTCGACGATGAACAGCAGGCTGGGCAGTGGGGCGAGCGGCACCCCGGCGGACCGGGCCCGCTCGTAGTCGCGCTGGGACGCGTAGTTGCCGGCTTTGCGCAGCAGTTCCTGCCGCCGGGTCAGCTCGCCCTGGATGGCGCCGAGCATCCGGTCGACCAGGGGCAGTTCGTCCTCCAGGTTGGTGATCATCGCGGCGGTGTGCGGCAGCCGGTCCAGGGAGGCGAAGGTGGCGCCGCCCTTGAAGTCGACGAGCACGAAGTTGAGGATCTCCGGGCTGTGGGTGAGGCCGAGCGCGAGGACCAGGGTGCGCAGCAGCTCGGACTTGCCGGAGCCGGTGGCGCCGACCAGCAGGCCGTGCGGGCCCATGCCGTCCTGCGCGGACTCCTTCAGGTCGAGTTCGACCGGCCGGCCGTCGGCGCCGACCCCGATCGGCACCCGCAGCCGGTCCCGGTTGGGGCGGCTGGCCCACAGGTCGTTCAGATCGATCAGGTACGGGTCGTGCTGCTCCAGCAGTTCGGCCAGCCCGGTGTCCTGGGAGATGGCCGGGGTGTCGGCGTCGGAGACCGCGGACAGCCGCAGCGGCGCCAGCTCCCGGGCCAGCACCTCCGCCTCCGGCAGGGTCAGCACGTCGGCTTTGCCCACATCGGTGGGGCCGTCCATGGTGGTGCCGGTGACCATGCCGTCGGCGGCGATCTCCAGCACCACCGAGCTGTCGTCGAGCAGCCGGGGCGGCGGCACCGACAGGTCGATGATGGTGACGCCGGCGACGCCGCCCTCGGTCATCAGGTGGTCGGAGCCGGCGGTCGAGCCCCCGTCGATGATCACCATGACGTGCGGGCCGCCGCCGGGCGCCCCGGCCGGGTCGAACCGGGACCGGTTGACCAGCACGTCGTCGAGCATCGCCTCCAGTGCGGGCACGCTCGGCGCGACCAGCCGGACCGGTCCGATGGCGTCGGTCTTGTCCGGGTGCTGGGCGTGCGGCAGCCATTTCGCCCACTCCCAGCGGGCCCGTTCGTGGTCCGGCACGCAGACACCGATGCGCAGGTCGTCGGGGGCGTGGAAGGTGGCCATCTGGGCGATCAGGGCACGGGTGAAATCGTGCGACGCCCGGTCGTCGCCGCGCACGTAGATGTGCGAGAAGTCGCGCAGCGCCACCGACACCGGAAGATCAGGGACGACGCTGTACGTGTGCAGGAAGCGCCGCAACGCCATCGTGCACAGCGGCTCCAGCTCGTCGACGGCGCGGGTCTGCGGCGGGACGAGCCGGGTGGCGACCTCCTGCGGGCCGACCGCGATCCGGACCACGGTGAAGTCGGCGTCCCCCCGGCGGCGTTCCCAGAGCCGGCCGCTGTCGGTGAACGTCCACAGTGTCTCCGGGTCGGGATTGCGATAGTAGAGCGCCTCGCGCTGTCGCCTGATCGTGTTACGCACCTGGGCGCGCAGTTGGGAGAGCTGCCGCAGGTACTGCCGCCGGGCCTCGATCATCTCGCGCTTGCCGGGGCCGCCGGTGTTGGTGGCCATCATGGCGATCATGCCGAGGATCGACACCCCGTACATCGCACCGGCCACGTAGGTGATCGCACCGCCCCGCTGCGCGCCCATCATCAGGCCCATCGCCGCGGCTCCGGCCCCCATCGGCAGGATCATCAGCATCCGGGTCCAGCCCTTGCCCTGCGGCGGCGGAACCTCCGGCGGCGGCTCCAGCGTGACCTCGCCGGTGGGCATCACCGGTGCGGGCCGGCGCGGTGGCCGTTTGATGATCGTTACTGTCACTGAGGGCTCCCCGTTGGTGACGTAGCGACAACATCCTATCCGTGATTCCGCATCGATCCTGCTACGTTGTCCACTGTGAGCGCACCGGCGACGAGTGGGCCCTCCCTGGCCCGGGTGACGATCGCGGCCCCGACCCGCCGCCTCGATCTCGCTCTGCCCGACAACATGCTCGTCGCCGAGCTGCTACCACATCTGCTCCGGCACGCCGAGGGGGCACTCGGCGAGCCGTCCGAGCGCTACGGTGGCTGGGTGCTGCGCCGGGCCACCGGCACCACCCTGGAGCCGGGGAAGAACCTGGCGTCACAAGGGGTCCGTGACGGCGAGCTGCTGCACCTGGATCCGGCCCGGGAGGACTGGCCGGAGCTGGCGTACGACGACGTGGTCGAGGTGATCGCCAGCGGCTCCCGGCGGGCCGCGCGAGCCTGGAACCCGGCCGCCACCCGCACCTGTGGTCTGGCCGTCACCGCCGGCGCGCTGCTGCTCGGCCTGGGTGGGCTGGCCGCCACCGGTCCCGGCCGGGTGCTGCCCGGGGTGATCGCGCTGGCCGTCGCCCTGGCCCTGTCGGTGCTGGGCATCCTGCTGTCCCGGGCGTTCAGCGACGCCGGCGCGGGCGGGGTGGTGGCGGCGAGCGGACTGCCCTACGCGTTCTTCGGCGGCGCCTGGCTGCTCACCCCGCCGGGCGGCGGCTGGCTCTCGGTCGGCGCGCCCGGCCTGGTCCTCGGCTCGTCGGCGCTGCTGCTGGTCAGCGTGCTGGGGCACGTCGGGGTGGCCGGGCCGGCCCGGTTCTTCGTCGCCGGGATCGCGTCCGCCCTGACCGGTCTACTCGCGGCCGCGCTGGCGCTGTCCGGTGTCGCCGCCGAGGGTGGCGCGGCGGTGGCGCTGACCGCGGCGATCGGGCTGCTGCCCGCCTATCCGGTGCTGGCCGGCTGGCTGGGCCGGCTGCCGTTCCCGGACCTGCCGAGCCGGGCCGAGGAGATGCTGAAGGAGGAGAAGACCCCACGCCGGGCCGACGTGTTCGCCGCCGTGGTGCGGGCCTCCGAGGTGCTGACCGGGTTCATCCTGTCGGCCGCGCTGTGCAGCATCGCGGCGATGACCTGGCTGGCACTGTCGACTCCGGACATCCCCACCGTCCTGCTGATGATCGCCGCGATCGCCGCGCTGCTGCTGCGGGCCCGGCTGCTGCCCACCCCGCAACAGCGGGTGCCGCTGCTGGTGGCCGGGCTGCTGGGCCTGGCCGGGCTGGGCGTCGGCCCGGTGGTGACCGGAGCCGTCTCCGGGGTGGTGCTGGTCGCGGTCGCGGCGGCGGTGACCGCGGTGGCCCTGCCGTCGGCACTGATCTACAGCCGCAAGGCGCCGTCGCCCTACCTGGGCCGGGCCGCCGACATCCTGGACATCGTGGCGATCATGGCACTGATCCCGCTGACGTTCGCGGTCATCGGCGTCTTCGACGACATCCGCGGCCTGTTCGCGTCGATCGGCGGGTGAGCCGTTGACCTCACGCCGCGACCAGCTCCAGTCCTACCAGTTCATGAACCAGCGGGTGATCTCCGCGTTCGTGATGCGCGAGACCGATCCGGCCCAGTCCCCACTGCGCCGCGGCATCGGCGCCCTGTTCGGCGGGCTGATGGTGGCGATCCTGGTGGCCGCCGGATTCGGCATCTACGGCGTGCTCACCCGCACCGGCACCGACCAGTGGCGGCAGGACGGCGCGGTCGTCGTCGAACGGGAGACCGGCGCCGTCTTCGTCCACCTCAACGACCGGCTCAACCCGGCACTCAACCTGGCCTCGGCGAAACTGGCGGCCGGCCGGCCCAACCCGCAGGTGTTCCGGATCGCGGCCAAATCCCTGACCGGCACCCCGCGCGGCGTGACCATCGGCATCCCCGGCGCGCCCGCGTCCCTGCCCGCCCCGGCCCAGCAGGCCCGGCTGCCGTGGGCGATGTGTGGGGTGCCCGGCAACCGCCCACAGTCGATCCTGCTGGTCGGCGCCACCGGACCGGCCGGCACCCCGCTCGGCGACCGCGCGCTGCTGGCCACCGACCAGGACACGGTCCACCTGATCTGGCAGGGCCGTAGACATCCGGTGATCGACCCGGACACCACGGTGCAGGCGCTGTTCGGCGCGGTCCAGCCGATCCGGCTGGGCGCCGCCTGGCTCAACGCGCTCCCGTCCGGCGCCGACATCGCCCCGATCACGGTCAACGGCCGCGGCGACCCGTCGAACGCCGCCGCCGGATTCGACAACGGCGACATCCTCGTCGTCGAGACCGGAAGTGGTCAGCAGTTCCACCTGATCCTCAACGACGGCCGGGCCGCGATCACCGCACTCCAGCAGGCCGTCCTGAACGCCGCGTTCCCGGCCCGCCCCCAGCAGATCTCGGTGAACGACCTGAACGACATCCCGGAGTCCGACGCCCTGCCGCCCGCCGACCCCGCCACCCGGGGCCCCGACCGGGTGCCCGAACTGGCCGCGGTAGCCGGCGGTGAGTCCACCTGCGCGGTCACCACCGACGCGGCGAAACCCCCCACGATCTCGGCGGGCGGCCCGGCGACCGCGTTCGCCGCCGCCATCCCCACCACCGGCACCGCTGAGGGCGGCCGTCCCCTGGCCGACGCCGTCCAGGTCCCGGCCGGCCGCTTCGCCCTGGTCCGGGTCCCCGGCTCCGGCGGATTCATGCTGGTCACCGACGTGGCCTTCCGTCACCCGGTGCCCAGCGAAGACGCCGTGACCCGTCTCGGCTACACCGCCGCCCAAGCTTTCGCGGCCCCCACCGCTTTGATCAACTCAATACCGGCGGGGGTCACCCTGGACCCGAACGCCGCGCTCAAACCAGCCCTTTCCGGTACGGGATGAACCCACAGCCCCGTGAGAATCCCCGCGAGGAGGGCGGCCCGTCCCGGCCGACCCGCGACCGCCGGGCCGAATGCGACCCACACCGGCTACCATGCGGCCATGAACGACCGTGAATGGCTGGTGCTGTGGGTCAGCGGCCAGGGCGTGACCTCCCGCGACGGTCGCCGCGCCGAACAGGCTTGACTGCGCCGCTGGGGCATCGACTGGAACCCGTTCCACGGCAACGAGACACACACCGCCGCCTACCGCGTCGAATGGCCCGACGGCACCATCGGTTGCGCGACGGTGCACTCGATCCGGCCGTCCGCCCTGACCCGCCTGGGCATCGCCCCTCCCCCGGAACTCCCCCTCTCCGCCCCACCGTCCACCCCACGCTCCACCCCACCCGCGGCCTAGCCGGCGACTTCGAGGACTCCTCCGTCCCGGAACAGTCCCGAACCCGGCCCGCCTCCCACCACCCGGACAACACCTGATGTCCACACTGCCCACCAGCACGATCGACACGCGCTCGCCAACGCGGCCGCTGATCTCACCAAAACCTCCCCCACAGCCCACAGCCCTCAGCCCTCACCCGTCAGCCCACAGCCCACAGCCCACAGCCTCAACCGTCAGCCCACAGCCCACAGCCCACAGCCTCAACCGTCAGCCCTCAGTCCTCAGCCGTCAGTCCTCAGCCCGCAACTGTCAGCCCTCAGTCCTCAGCCGTCAGTCCTCAGCCCGCAACTGTCAGCCGTCAGTCCTCAGCCGTCAGTCCTCAGCCGTCAGCGCCGGCTTAGGCCCGTTCGGCGCACACATTCACAGTTCGTATGCGCTGGTCATGCCTAGGACACCGGTGAGGGAAAGACCGGTGCACCGTGATGCCCTACCGAGCCCAGAAAGTCTTCCTCTGGCCCGCCGGCCCGTCCACGGTCAATTCCCCGCACGAGTGCCCGCCTTCCAGCCCCGCCCTGGCCGATCTTGGCGGACTTTCCACCGGATAAAACCTTCTTCGCAGCTGCTGGCCCACTCGCGGTCAATTCCCCGCGCGAGTGTCCGCCTTCCAGCCCCGCCCTGGCCGATCTTGACGGATTTACCACCGTTTCGAGCCTTGTTCGTGAGTTCTGATCAAGATCATTGCAACCTTGTTTTATCACCCAGGCCAGCCTCGGTGAGGCTGAAAATGCGCACAAAAGGGTTCGGCGGTGTGTGCATCCTTGTGAGCCCGTGCCCCTGAACCCGGTTGCAAAGATCTTGCGTGAGGCTCATGAACAAGACTCTTTCCGGTGGTAAATCCGCCAAGATCTCGACCGAACGGGTCGTCCGCGCGAGGGATTGACCGCGAGTGATCAGACAGCCGCGAACAAGACTCGGAAACGGTGGTAGATCCGCCAAGATCTCGGCTGAGCGCGTCGCCCGCGCGAGGGATTGACCGCAAGTGAGCAGCAGCCGGGGACAAGACTCGGAAACGGTGGAAAATCCGCCAAGATCTCGGCTGGACGGGTCGCCCGCGCGAGGGATTGACCGCGAGTGATCAGACAGCCGAGAGAAGAAGACTTTAGGGCGTCTGGGTCCGCAAACGACCGGCCACAGTGTGCCCCTACCAGGGCGGCGCCGAGCAACCCGGCCGAGGACTTGCGCAGCCCACGGCCCCGGCCACGGCCAAGAAGAATCAAATCGGCGGTAATCAACCAAAATCTGCCGCGGCGGGCGTTGGCGCGTGGAGTTGGCGACAAATCGGGTGGCCGCCGAGGAGGGGCATCACAATGCTGGTAAATCCTTCGAGATCTGCCGCGGGAGGGCACTCGCACGAGGAGCGATGGCCGGCCATGAGCGCGGTTGGATGACGCAGACCGGCGTGAGTCGTCTGCCTCGCCGGAGATGCGGCGGGCGGGCCGGCGATGGAAAGCGGGGCGGCGGGCAGCAAGGCTGCTGGAATAGCATCGGGGGATGGAACGGGTGGGCTGGATCAGGGTGTTGACCAGTGACGGCGGCGGGGTGCCCGCGCGGGTTCGGCGCGCGGCCTGGGAGCGTTGACTGCGGGCTTGGGGGATCGACTGGAATCCGTTCGAGCCGCATGAGGTCCGGCTGGACGCGTTTCGCTACCGGAGGGCCGACGGGACGATCGGCTGTCTTCAGTTGACCAGTGTGGAGGCGTTCGCGCTGCGCCGGCTGGGCATCGAGCCGCCGGCGGAGCCCGATCTCACGAAATTCAGGGTCTGATCGAAGTCCAAGGTCTGATCGAAGTCCACGGTTGACCGAAATCCAAGATCTCACCGAAGTCCAAGATCTCACCGGAATTCAAGGTCTGACCGGGGTGTCCAACAGCATCACCGGCGGGCCCGGCTCCAGGGGCTCGTCGGGGGTGTGCGGGCGCGCGGCCAGACCGGGCCGCCACTGACGGCGGCTGCTGCGGCGCAGGGCGGCGGCCACCAGCAGGACCGCCGGCACCAGGATCGCCGTCAGGATCGCGCTGGTCACGGCGATGACGCGGCGCTGCTGTTCGGCGGACTGGGCGGGGACGGCGGGCGGGGTCAGGGCCGGTAGCTGTCGTGCGCCGGAGTCGACGATGCGGGCGGTCAGGGCCGCGTACGGGTTGACCGCCCCGGCGGTGAACGCGGTCGGGCTGGCGGTGGCCTCCAGCCGTGCGGCCACCTCGGCGACGGTCAGGCCGGGGTCGCGGGCGCGAAGCAGGGCGGCCGACGCGCCGGTGAGTCCGGCGGCTATCGCGGTGCCGTCGGCGTCGACGAAGCCGCGGCCGGTCTGCAGGGTGGGTACCGCCACGCCGGGGGCGACCAGGTCGACGAAGGTGCCGGTGCGGGCGGTGTCGAGGATCTGCCCGTTGCCGTCGATCGCCGCGACGCCGATGACGCCGCGATAGCCGGCGGGGTACGGGATGACGTCCGGGTCCTCGTCGCGGTCGCGTTCGCCGACGGCGGCGACGATCGTCACGTCCTGGGCGACGGCGGTGGCCACGGCGGTGGACAGGACGGCCTGGTCGGTGAGGACCGGCACGGTCACCACGATCACGTCGGCGCCGTTCTGGACGGCGGTGGTGATGCCGCGGGCCAGCGAGCCGGGGGTGGGTTCGGTGCCGGCCGGGTCGTCGGGCATCACCCGGATGGGCAGGACGCGGGCGGCGGGGCTGACTCCGGTGCCGCGTCCGCTGATGGTGCCGGCGACCTGGGTGCCGAGTCCGACGCAGTCCTGGTCGGCGCGGCCGGCGTTGTCGTCGACGTCGGTGCCGCCGAGGACGCGGTTGCCGAGGAGGGGCTGGCCGGCGTCGACTCCGGTGGCGAGCACCGCCACGGTCGTACCGGCGCCGTTCTCGATGGAATTGATCTCGTCGGCCTGGAGCATGGCCCGCGCATATGATCCGTTGATCTGCGCGCGGCCGGGTTCGGCACAGTTCTGTCCGGGCGCGGCAACAGCCGCCGAACCGAAAAGAATTGACCCGGCCAGTACGGGCACCGAAAGCAATGCACGGGTGATCAGAATTGCCATGACCTACTCCCGGAATGGGGGCCGCCGGCTCGATTCCGGCGGCCCGTCCCGTAGTGTTCTCACATGTTGGACGCGATCTGCGCGTCGACCTGCTGCATCCGCTCGGCCGAGGCGCCGAGTTTGACGCCGACCATGGCCAGCGCCTGCTTGATCTCGGAGGCGCCCTGGTTCCACTTCTGCCGCGCCTCGTCGCAGGCGGTGCCGGCGGCGCCGGTCCAGTCCTGGGCGAACAGCTGGGTGAAGGCGGTGTACAGGTCGTTGAGCTGCTGGTCCATCTGGCCCTGGAAGCTGTTGATGGAGGACGAGACGTCGGCGATCTGGCCGAAGTTGTAGGTGATGTTCATGGTGTGGTCCCCGTTCCCGGTCAGCCGCGGAGGGCGTTGATGACGGCGCCGTCGCCACCGGCTGCGGCGCCACGGATGGTCTGTGCGGCCTCGTCGTCGTTGACGCCGTAGGTCTGCGAGGCGGCGGACATCTTGCCGCCGAGTTCGTCCAGCGCCTGCATGATCTTGTTGAGACCGTCGTTGAGCTGGATCGAGACGTCCTGGAGGGCGTTGTTCGCGGTGCCGGCGAACGCGCCGCCGCTGAGGCCCTGGATCTGGCCGAGCAGCTGGTTCATGCCGCGCGAGATGTTCTGCCCGGTGTCGGCGCAACGGCCGGCCATCGCGTTGAGCTGTTCCTGAGTGGCATGGACCTGACCCATGCCCGGCGTTCCTGCCACGATGTCACTCCCCGATTCTCTGGTCCGGCCCGTGCCGGTGGTTATGCCTATCCGTACACCGGCCGTACCGGACCGGTTCGAAGCTTTTTAAAAGAATCTCGTCGAACCCGATCCGGATGCCGGGCGTACTCTTCCGCGTCACCCGGAAACAATTTGATCAATGGGGAGGCGTGATGGTCGCGGACAATCCCTATGGGGAGCAGAGCAAACGCAACACGAGCGCGCCGTGGCTCGGCGACGGCCCGGCGGTCGCCGTCGACCTGGACGGGCTGCGCGACTACGCGACCCGCATGGTGAACCAGCAGCAGGACATCGCGAACCGCGCCGGCTATCTGCTTCCGCTCGGCCGGATGCCGGGCGAGGCGTTCGACGGCGAGGTGCTCGGTGAGGCCGACGCGGTCCGGGCCCGGCTGGTGGCGAACGCCGGCGAGCTGACCGTCTACCTGCGGAAACTGGCCGAGTCGGTCGGCAACATCGGCAACGCGGCCCGGGTGGTGGCGAACAGCTACGGCTCCGGTGACGCACTGTCCGCGGCGTCCCTCAACGACGTGCTGTTCGCGTACGGGGACAAGACGGCCCCGCGCCCGGCCGGCCTGCCGGACCACGTGGGCGCCACCTTCCAGGACCTGCAGACGGCTGTCGGCCCACCGCCGCCGGCCGCGGACAGCACCGACTGGCGGCCCACCTCGGCGAACCGGATCTCCGCCTACCAGACGCTGGAACTGGCGACCGGCCCGAACGGGGAGCGCCGCGAGATCCTGACGTTCAGCCCGCCCGGCGGCCCGGTCACGGCCACCACCACGATCTACGGGGCGAGCGGCGAGACGGCCTCCGCGGTCACCACCCGCACCTCGACCCAGCAGACCGACGACACCCAGGTCACCGTTCAGGAGACGTTCGGCGCCGACGGCAGCAGGAGCGCAACGACCGAGACCCGGACCGTGTACGAGGGCGATGAGGTCACCGAACGCAGCACCGAGGTCCGCGACGCCGATGGCCGGACGGTGCACCGGACCGTGGAGAGCACCGACGCGGCCACCCGGGAACACGTCACGGTCACCTCCGAACGCAACGACGAGGGCGAGCTCGCCGAGACGAACCGGGTGGTCACCGGGGTGCGTACCGGCGGTCAGGAGTCCACCCCGGCACCGATCGCGGACCGCTACCGAGTGAACGGTTGATCCGATGGCTGACTATTTCGGCGCCTCCGCCGACCCCAACTACGGGTACAGCCCGTACAGCGGGCAGACCCATTACGGCAGCTACCCGCCGTCCACACTGCCGTTCTCGGCGCCGCCCGGGCCGGGCAACCCGGCCACCGTCGAGCAGATCTCCCAGCGCATCCGGAACCTGCACCCGGAACAGATGGCGGCCCTGGCCGACCAGTGGCAGAACGCCCACTCGTTCCTGGCCGACGTGCACGACTTCGTCCGCCGGCAGAGCACCGTGCTGCGCGACGAGGCCTGGCAGTCGCCGGCCGCCCGGGACGCGTTCCTGCGGGCCGGGCCGGGCGAGACCCTCGCCTACCTGGACGTGTGGATGGAGGCGGCGCAGAAGAACGTGGTCGCGCTCCGGCATCTGGTGACCGTGTCGATGGAGGCGCGGCATCAGATGGATCTGCTGCTGCGCGACTACGAACTCGAACTCAAGCAGGCGCAGGACGTCGGCTTCATGGAGAACCTGGGCGCGTTCGTCAGCGAGGGGGTGAGCTGGAACGCCGCCGCCCTGGAGAAGATCGAGGAGGATCAGGGGAGGGTCCAGGAGAAGTACCGGATCGAGGCGCAACAGCTGGCCCAGCACTACGGGAACCAGTTCTTCGACTACATCGCGGTGGTGTCCAGCGGGGTCGGCCCGCCGGTGCAGCCGTTGAACGCGGTGCTCGCCGACCCCGGCGCGGTCATCCCCGGCAACACCGGACCGGGCCTCGGTGGCCCCGGCAACGGCCCGGCGCCTCTCCCGCCGGCCGGCGGTCCTCCGCCCGCGGCGCTGCCGAACCCGCCGCAGGGTCTGCTCCCGCCCGGGGTGGTGCCGCCGGGTGCGCTGCCGCCCGGCGTGACTCCACCCGGAGTGGTCCCGCCCGGAGTGGCCCCGCCGGGAGTCCGGCTTCCGCAGCCTCAGCCGCCGGGCGCCGTACCGCCGGGAAGTCTGCCGCCCGGTGTGCCGCCGGCCGGGACCCTGCCGCCCGGTGTGGTTCCGCCGGCCGTGGTGCCGCCAGGGACACTGCCGCCAGGGACACTGCCGCCGGGGACGACGGTTCCGGTTCCCGGGACGCCGCCGGGTGGGACCGTCGTTCCCCCGGTGGTACGGCCGGGGCTCCCGCCGCAGGTGCTGCCGCCCGGTGGTCGCGGGCCGGTGGTGGTCCCGCCCGCGAACCTGCCGCCGGGGCGCAGCATCCGCCGACCGGCCGGGCCGGCCGCGCCGGTGGTGCCGCCGCCGGCCGGACGGCAGATCGGGCGCCCCACGCCGGTCGTCGTCCCACCGGCCGGGCCGCGCCCGGGACCCGCAGGGCGACCGGGCCGGACCACGCCGGGGGTCACGCCACCCGCCGCCACCCCGGTGCCGGGCGGGCGTCCCGGGCGCACCACACCGGGAGCGATTCCGCCGCCGCAGACCGGGCGTCCCGGGCGCACCACACCCGGGACGACCCCGCCGGCGCGGACCACGGGGGCCGGGCGCACCACACCGGTGCCGATCCGGACCACGCCGGGAGTGGTGCCGCCGTTGCCAGCCGGCCGTCCCGGTAGCGGTGGCACCGGTGTCACCCCGCCACGGCGCCCTGGCAGCGGCGCTGCCGGTAGCACTCCTGGTCAGCGCGCCACCGAGGGCACCACGCCGGCCGGCACACCCGGAGACGGACGGAACACCGGACCGGGACTGCCGCGACGGGCGCCCGGGACGTCCGGTATGCCGGAGACGTTCACGCGTCCGGCCGCTGCCCCGCCCGTACTCAAGAATCCGGTTGAAGATCGTGGCGCCAAACCCGGCAGTGCGGCGGAGGTGCGACCGCGACCCGGCGCCGACCGGCCCGGCGGAACCGCTCCGCCGGTGCTGAACCGCCCGGTCTCGCCCGCCGCGCCGCCACCGTGGCGTCCGGAACGCCGGGAACGCGCCGGCGCCGCCTGGTCCGACCTGTTCGGTGCCGAGGAGCGCAAACCGGCCGGGAACGGGGTGGTCGGCGCGCCCGAGCGGGCCCGTCCGGAGGGTGGGCCGTGGGGTCTGCGCAGCCCGGCGGCGTCCCGTCCGGACACCCCGGCGGTAGCGCCGGAGCTGAGCCGCCGTCGTGGCGCCGGTGATCCGATCCCGGTCCGGGAGGAACACGAGCCGGTCAGTGACGAACAGGCTTTCCGGGTACGCACCCCGGGTGGCGGCGTGGTGACCAACCGCGAGGACTAGCGGAACCTCACTTCGTGTGCCGAGTTACGGCTCGATTCGAGCCGTAACTCGGCACACGAACCGGCCTCGGCCACTGGTCAGGCGGACCGGGGCACCGATACGACCATCGAGCCGGCGAGGCGGTCGTGCAGGCCCCGGCCCTCGCCGTTCATGATCAGCGCGGGGACGAACAGGGCCAGCAGCACCGCCCGGAGCAGGCCGCGGACCGGGCCGATCGCTCCACCGTCCAGGTAGGACTCGCAGCGCACCCGCAGCAGGCGCATGCCCGGGGTCTGTCCGAACAGGCCGAGGAAGAAGGTGTTCGCGACGATCAGCACCAGGACGGCCGGCCAGGACTTCTCGAACGGGCTGGCGTAGAGGCCGGCGATCAGCAGGCAGAGGACCCAGTCGATCAGCAGAGCGCCGAGCCGGGGGCCGAGGCCGGCAGGCTCGACGTTCGCCTCGGCGTTCGTTGAAGCAGCCACGATTGCCGAGCGTACGCGATATGGTCCTGGGGTCCCGACGGCGCTCTCGCAGTGCCTGCTCCGAGCGCTACGTAACACGGCAGAAACGATTGAGATACGCCGGGGCAACCCCGGGACCATAACGTCGCCATAAGCCTTGCCAGGTGGCGGCTCATGCCGCCCGGTATCGGAAAACTGTGCCAGGAGGACGTGTGTTCGCCAATCCCGAGGAACTCCTGCGATACCTCAAAGACGAGGACGTCAAGTTCGTCGACGTACGTTTCTGTGACCTCCCGGGTGTGATGCAGCACTTCAACATCCCGGTCGAGTCGTTCGACGACAGTGTGGTGACCGACGGCCTCGCCTTCGACGGATCCTCGATCCGCGGGTTCCAGGCCATCCACGAGTCCGACATGATGCTCCTGCCGGACGTCGCCACCGCCTTCGTCGACCCGTTCCGCATCCAGAAGACCCTCGCGCTGAACTTCTTCATCCACGACCCGTTCACCCGCGAGGCCTACTCCCGTGACCCGCGGAACGTCGCCAAGAAGGCCGAGGCCTACCTGGCCGCCAGCGGCATCGCCGACACCGCCTACTTCGGCGCCGAGGCCGAGTTCTACATCTTCGACTCGATCCGCCACGAGACCTCCGCCCACCAGTCGTTCTACTACATCGACTCGATCGAGGGCGCCTGGAACTCCGGCCGCGAGGAAGAAGGCGGCAACAAGGGATACAAGACCGCGTACAAGGGCGGGTACTTCCCGGTCTCCCCGGTCGACCACTACAGCGACCTGCGCGACGCGATGGTCCGCCGCCTCGTCGACACCGGCTTCACCGTCGAGCGCTCGCACCACGAGGTCGGCACCGCGGGCCAGGCGGAGATCAACTACAAGTTCTCCACGCTGCTGCACGCCGGCGACCAGATGCAGCTGTTCAAGTACATCATCAAGAACACCGCGTGGGAGCACCGCAAGACCGCCACGTTCATGCCCAAGCCGCTCTTCGGTGACAACGGCTCCGGCATGCACACCCACCAGAGCCTGTGGCTGAACGGCGAACCGCTGTTCTACGACGAGACCGGGTACGCCGGCCTGTCCGACACCGCCCGCTGGTACATCGGCGGCCTGCTGCACCACGCGCCGTCACTGCTCGCGTTCACCAACCCGACCGTCAACTCGTACCGGCGCCTGGTGCCCGGCTACGAAGCCCCGGTCAACCTGGTGTACTCGCAGCGCAACCGCTCCGCCTGCACCCGCATCCCGGTCACCGGCAGCAACCCGAAGGCCAAGCGCGTCGAATTCCGCGTGCCGGACCCGTCGTCCAACCCGTACCTGTCGTTCTCCGCCCAGATGATGGCCGGCCTCGACGGCATCAAGAACAAGATCGAGCCCCCGGCCCCGATCGACAAGGACCTGTACGACCTGCCGCCGGAGGAGTGGGACAGCGTCAAGCAGGTCCCCGGTTCCCTCGACGCGGTCCTGAACTCCCTGGAAGCCGACCACGACTTCCTCACCGCCGGCGGCGTCTTCACCGACGACCTGATCTCCACCTGGATCGACTACAAGCGAACCAACGAGATCGACCCGGTCCGGCTGCGCCCGACCCCGCACGAGTTCGAGATGTACTACAACGTCTGACACCCGCTGACACCTGCTGTCATCGCTGTCACCGCTGTCACCCCGAACGGCGGTCACCCCCGGCTCCGGCCGGCCGGTGGCCGCCGTTCGGCCGTCTCCGGGTCCCGGTGGACGACACCTCTCCGTTCCTCGACGGCAGGCCGAACGGGCCATCCCCGGACCTCACCCACCTGCACCTGACGCCTGCGGACCGGCCCGCGCGGACCGCCCTTGCCCCTGGCTCTCGGCGGATCTGCCACGGACGCCCCAAAATTCGCGATCTTGGCGGATTTACCACCTTCGAGCCTTCTTCTTCAGCGGCCGGCCCGCTCGCGGTCAATCCCTCACGCGAGTGTCCAGCCTTCCAGCTCCACCTTGGCCGATCTTGGCGGATTCTCCACCGGATAGTGCCTTTGCTCTTCGCCGCCTGATCACTCGCGGTCAATCCCTCGCGCGGTCGACCCGTCCAGCCGAGACCTTGGCGGATTTACCACCGGAAACGGTGGTAAATCCACCAAGATCGGCCAGGGCGGAGCTGGAAGGTGGACACTCGCGCGGGCAATTGACCGCGAGTGGGCCAGTAGCCGAGAGCAAGGCTCTATCCGGTGGAGAATCCGCCAAGATCGGCCAGGGCGGGGCCGGAAGGCCGGACACTCGCGCGGAGAATTGACCACGGACGGGCCAGCAGCCCCGAGGGAGACTCATCGGCCTCCCCGGCCCCACCGACTCGTAGGGTCACGCTGGGCGCAGTGGTAAATCGACCAAGGTCGGCTGCGGGAGGGTGCCCGCGTGGGATGTTGGCGGCGAATCGGGTGGCGGCCAAGGCGAGGGCTTGCAGCGGTGGTGAATCCTCCAAGATCGTCCTGGTGGTGGGCACTCGCGGGCGGGCCACCTGGGAGACCGCTTGATCTGGTGACGAATCGACCTGATCGCGAGTGGTGGTGTGGGCTTTCCATGAGGTCCGAAACGGCGGGAAGCTGCCGGTTGAGTCATCTCGGCATGGGGCTCGATATTTGTGGAGGATTCCGCGCGGCCGGTGCGTCGGCGTCTGTGGACGGTGAGGGGCGCATTCGCCCGGTGGGCGCCGGGCGGTCTGGAGGGGCGCATTCGCCCGGTGGGCGCCGGACGGTCTGAAGGGGCGCATTCGCCCGGTGGGCGCCGGGCGGCCTGGAGGGGCGCCTGCCTTGCGGGGACGAGGCGGGGCGGAGTGGTGCGGTTGTGGAGGTGTGACCCCGTACCGGAAAAAGGGTCTTTTATGCAGTTAAATGCCTTGCGAAGAAGGGGGCTCCGGTGTTGAAGCGGACGTGGGCGCCGCCTGCTGTGGTGACCGCTGACTCCCAGGATTCAGGGACGTCGGCGGCGGCCGGGCCGAAGCGGGGGATCAGGTAGCCCAGGTCGCCGGGGCCGTCGACGACCAGGACGGTGACCATGACAAGGATCGACCAGTCGCCGGGAGAGACCGAGGAAACCGGAGAGACCGGAGAGACCGGGGAAACCGGGGAAACCGGGGAAACCGGGGAAACCGGGGAAACCGGGGAAACCGGAGAGCCTGGGGAGACTGGGGAGACAGGAGAGACCGGGGCGGGCACGGCGAGGGTGATTTCGGGGACGCCGCCGGTGAGGGTGAAGCTGACGGCTTCGGGCTGGAGGAGTTCCGGCATCGCGTGAGTATGGCAAATCAGCCGCGCCGGGTCAGGGCGAGCCCGGCTCTCCAGAGGCGTTCGCTGCGGCGGGTGGCCACGTCGGCGGCGGCCGGGCCGGGTGGCAGGCCGGTGCTGATCAGCCAGCTCAGTACCGTGATCAGTGGGCGTTCCGGGACGGACACCTCGGCGGGGACGACTACTCCGAGGTACGGCCGGCGCAGCGTGCGCGGGGCGATCACCCCGAGGATGCGCTGCAGGTGGGGGCGGTGGGAGACGATCGCGACCGGGCGGTCGTCGCCGAAGAGCGGGTCGGAGCGGAGCAGGTTGGTGACCGTGTCGATGGAGTGGCGTTCGGCGCGGACGGCCTCGGCGGGGGCGCCGGCGGCGAGCAGCCATGTCCGCATCAGATCAGCCTCGGGGACGCCCTGGAAGGTCACGCCGCCGACGACGTGCGGCCGGCCCTGGCCGTCGGCGGGTGACTTGTAACCGGAGCAGACGATCATGCCCCGGCCCAGGTGGCGGTGCAGGTCGAGGCCGGTGCGGCAGCGGTCGAGGCCGCCGGGGGTGAGGCCGGTGCCGTCACCGCTCCGGCCGTATCCGGGCACCAGCACATGCTCGACCTGGTCGAGGGTGAGGCCGGGGGTGCCTGGCAGCAGATCGAACTCCACGTTCGGCAAGTCTGCCAGGCGACCGGGTCAGAGCAGACGGCCCAGGTTCAGGAAGACCGTCTCGCCGGTGGCGTCGTCGATGCCGTCGTTGTCGGTGACCGCATAGGTGCGGCCGTCGCCGGCGATCGCCAGACCCTCCACCTTGTCCTGCACCCAGCCGTTGTCCGCTTTCAGCAGGGGCAGAAGATCCTTCACGAGCTTCTTGCGTACGAGCGGAGTACCGGTCCACCGCTTCGGGACGTCGAACGTGTAGATCCTCTTGATCGAGGCCAGGGTGCCCCGCTGGTTGTCCCGCTCGATCACGGCGAACGTGTCGCCGTCGACGGCGACCAGCTCGGACAGGCCGGTCCAGCCGGCCGGTGCGGTGTCCAGTGGGTAGAGCAGCCACGACCAGGTCTTCGTCACCGTGTCGTAGCGGCCGATCCGGGCGGTGTTCGCCGGGTCGCCCTTGATCGCGCGCTGCACGGCCACCCAGACCGCGGTGCCGGACTCGGCCACGCCCTCCAGACCGTTGCTGGTGATCGCGGCCGCGACGTCGGCGGGCAGGGCGATCTCCTCCTGGACTTCGGCGCGCTTGTTCAGGCGTACCAGCAGGTTGGGGTCTTCGCCGGAACCCTCGACGGCCAGCCAGTAACCGCCGGCCTTGCGGGCCACCAGTCCCTCGGCGTCGTAGCCGGCCGGCTCGCCGTCCTTGGTGACGGTGAGCTGGGAGTCGATGACGCCGCCGGTGGTCAGGCCGAGGATCCGGGTCGGTGAGTAGACGGAATCGGTCACGCTGACGAGCCGGTCACGTTTACCGGGGACCGCGGACAACGCGGACAGCGCGCCCCACGGGATGTTCCTCGCCGAGACGAGCCGGGTGTTCTTCGGGCTTCCGAACCCGAAGATCTGGATCGCGCCGCGGATGCCGATCGAGGCGTCCTCCTCCTCGCTGGAGACCACGACCAGGTTGCGGGACGGGACGGCGACGACACCCTCGGGGGCGTTGCTGGTCGGCAGCAGCTGGGTGAAACGCGGCTTCCGGGGGTTCGACACGTCGTAGACGGCGGTGAAGTTGCCGCGCTCGGAGTTGACGAAGACGTACGGCACTCTGTCGAGCACGGCGAACGTCAGGTTCTCCACCTCGATGCCCTTGGCGTCGGAGCGCTTGTCCGGGTAGTGGCCGCGGGAGACGGCGATGTGCTCCAGGGTGTTGCCGGCGTCCCAGACGACCGCGCCGGTGCGCTTGTCGAAGATCGACCAACCTCGTGATCCGCCCTGGTAGTCGCCCTCGTTGGCGGTGGCGAACAGGTCGTCGGTGATCCAGGTGACGCCGTCCGGTTCGCGCTTGGCGGTGATGGTGCCGGTCAGCTCGATCCGGTCGTCGTCGAGGGTGTCGACGTGGTGGACGGTGACCGTACCGGCGTCGATGCTCTTCCTGATCCTGCCGGTCTTCAGGTCGACGACGACGAGGTGGTTGTTCTCCTGGAGCGAGACGACGGCCTCGTCGCGGGAGTTGATGCTGACGTATTCCGGCTCGGGGTCGGTCGGGGCCGGCTTCGACAGGCCGGACAGGTCAACTTCTCTGGTTTCATAGGTGCGCGTATCGATCACCGTCAGCCAGCCGGCCGGGGTCTGCGGGATCGCGCCGTCGTTGACGTCCTCGTCCCGCTGGTTCTCGATCGCGACGGCGATGTACCGGCCGCTCGGCGCGACGGCGACCGAGTCCGGCTGGCCACCGAGATCGATCTCCCGCACCGTCCGGCGCGACCGGGAGTCGATCACCAGCAGCTTGCCGGACGGGTCGGTGAAGCTCGCGCTGGTGTTCACCCCGGCCAGCAGCAGCCGGCCCAGGTGCGCCACCGAGGTCGGTTCACCACCGACGGCCAGGGTTCCGGCCGGCTTCGGCTTCGACGGGTCGGCGATGTCGACGAAGCCCAGGCGTCTGCCGGGGCTGTCGGTGTAGACGACCGTCCGGCCGTCCTCGGTGACCGTGGAGATCTCGGCGGCCGCGGTGTCGTCGATCGACGAGTTCAGGTAGACCGGGAAGGTGGCGAGCCGGCGGAGGTCCGGGCGGCCGTGCGCGCTCGCCGGTGCGGGCAGCACCGCGGCGAACGTGACGACCGAGACGACCGCCGCGGAGGTACGGCGTAGAGACATGCGCTCTGCCTACGCGCTGATCTTGTCCGGTTCGTGGACGTCGGACGAACGCCGGGTGCCGACCGGTGTCCAGACCAGCAGAGCCAGACTGAACAGGACATAGAGGTTGGAGCCGATGATCGCCAGCGGCGGCCGGGGACCCTTCTCCCACAGCCAGGTGACGTGTGAGGTCATCAGCAGATAGGCCGACGCGCCCAGCCAGAACCGTGGCCGGCTCCGCTCCCACAGGGTCAGGCAGACGATCAGCGCCGGCATCAGCCAGACACAGTGGTGCACCCAGGTGACCGGGCTGAGCAGACAGCCCAGAATCCCGGTGAGGGCCAGGCCGGCGATCACGTCGGAGGAGTCCCGGGTCACCCGCCACGCCCAGAAGGCCAGCGTCACCAGCACGAAACCCAGCCACACCGTCGACTCGATCGTGTCGAACGGCCCCCGGGCCAGCATGCCGCGCAGCGACTGGTTGGACAGGAACGACAGCACACCGACCCGGTTGGTGTCCCACAGCGCCGACGTCCAGAACACCCGCGACTGGTCCGGGAAGATCGCCCCGGCCAGCAGGGTCACCGCGGTCGCCGCCCCGATCGCGGTGAACAGCGCCCGCCAGCGCCGGGTCACCAGCAGGTAGAGGATGAAGACGCCAGGGGTCAGCTTGATCGCGGTGGCCAGCCCGATGCCGATGCCGGCCCACTTGCGGCCCCTCCCGACACCGAACAGCATGTCGAACGCCACGATCGCCAACAGCAGCGTGTTGACCTGACCGAAAGTGATCGTCTCGCGGACCGGTTCGAAGGCCAGCGCGAAACAGAGCGCGATCGCGAACGGGAACCAGCCGGTCCAGCCCCGGCCCCGCAGGTACGGCCCGGCCAGCCAGTGCACCAGCAGACCGGTCGTGACGATCGTGCCCAAGGTCGCCAGGATCACCACCACCGGCAGAGGCAGCCACGCCATCGGCGACATCACCAGCCCGGCGAACGGTGGGTAGGTGAAGCCGTACGGCGTACCCGGCCGCAGCCAGTCGTAGACCATGCCACCGTCGCGGAACCAGAACTGGACCGCGCCGTGATAGACCTTCGAGTCGAAGAACTCGTTACGCAGCCCGCTGACGACGATCAGCGCCACCGCCGCCGCTGCCGAGCCGATGACCAGTGCGATTCGTTTCATGTAGCACTTTCCACGCTAGATACCCCGTGAGCACGGTCATCACGACCGCGCCCTGTGCCTTCGTCGCCAGAGCCAGGTTGTACCCGTCCGGCAGGCAGAGGGCGGCGGCCACCGTGACCGGCACGAGCAGCCATCTGCTGTGTTCTTTCTCGGTCACGGCCAGGACGGCCAGTGGCCACAGCGCGTACCAGGGATGGAAGACCGGTGCCAGGACCACGGTCGCGGCCAGGGCGAGGCCCGCGTATCGCAAGGGGTTGCTGTCGATCGCCCTGAACCAGAGGATCACGAGGATCACCACGAGCAGGACCATCCCGGCGATCCTGGACCCGGTCACCGCGCCGGGGACGCCGGCCATCTCCAGCGTCATCCCGACCGCCGTCGACGGGGCCGTCCACTGCACCGAGACGCCACTGCCGGTCAGGCCGGTGATCCAGCCCAGACCCAGCCCCGACCCGAACGAGACCACCGCCAGCGACGCCACCGCTCCCCCGGCGACGCGGACCCTGGCCGGCACCCCCACGACCATCAGGACGGCGAACGGCAACACCACCACCGCGGTCGCCTTCACCCCCACCGCCAGGCCCAGCAGCACCCCGGCGACCAGAGCCCGCCGACCCGTGGCCGCCACCAGGCCACCCAGGATCAGGGCGATCATCACCGCCTCGTTGTGCGCGCCCGAGATCAGGTGCACCGGCACCAGCGGGCAGGCCAGGAACAGCCAGGACGCCCGCTCCGGCGACGTGCCCGCCCGGCGCGCCAGAACCGGCAGACACCAGGCGATCGCCACCACACCCAGCACCGCGATCAGGCGGAGCAGCGCGACGGTCCCGGTCAGCGAGCCGCCCACCGCGGCGGCCGCCGCCGCCAGCACCAGAAAGACCGGACCGTAGGGGGCCGGCGAGGCACGCCAGGTCGGCGCGACCGCGTCGGTCCACGGACAACCCAGAAGATCCACACCGCCGCCGTACGGGTTCAGCCCCACCGCCTGCTGCCAGCCCTGACAGGCGTACGAGTGAATGTCGTAACTGCCCAGCGGCAACAGCGCCACCAGCGGCAACGCCCACAGCCCGGCGGTCACCCACACCCAGCGCACCGACGGCGGACTCCGCCTTCCCCACCACCAGGCGACGAGCGACAGCACGGTGCCCAGCAGCCAGCAGAGCGGCAGCAGCACCCCGTCCCGCCCGGCGAGAATCGTGCGCGGCGTCACCGTGGGTTCCCACGGATCGGTGGCGCCACCCAGCCACGCCGCCCCGGCCAGCAGAAGACTGCCTGCCAGCCCCAGGTATCGGACGGCGGACGGACGGGACATGCCGCAGACCATACCGTGACAGGCTGCAACCGCTGACGTACCGGTAGGGTCGTCCGGATGTGGGCGCGGCACCGGCTGGAATGGAGCACCGCGCTCGCCGCGTCCGTGCTCGGCGTCATCTACCTGCTGCTTCCCCCGATGGGCTCGGACCTGGCCGCCCAGGTGGCGCGGGCCGGGTTCTTCACCACGCACGGCTTCACACCCGTCGACATGCGGTGGTACGCCGGGGTCGAACAGTTCGGCTACAGCCTGGTCTCCCAGCCGGTGATGGCCCTGCTGGGCGTCCGGGTCACCGGTGTGCTGACCCTGCTGGCCGCGCCGGTGCTGCTGGCCGCGCTGCTCCGGCGTACCGGCGCCGCCCGCCCCGCCCTCGGCGCCGCACTGGGCACACTCACCGTCGCCGGCAACCTGATCAGCGGCCGGGTCACCTACGGCCTGGGCGTCTGCTTCGCCCTGGCCGCCCTGCTGGCCCTGACCCATCTCCCCGCCCGCCGCCGCTCCCCCGCCGCACCTTCCCCGCCCGCCCTGGACGCCTCCGGCGCGCCCCTCCGGTCCGGGCGCCTCGTGGCGGTGATCGCCGTCCTGGCCGCCCTCCTCACCAGCGCCACCAGCCCGGTCGCCGGCCTTTTCCTCGGCCTGGCCGGCGTCGCGTTGCTGCTGTCCGGCCGCTACCGGGAAGGGCTGCTGGCAGCGGTGCCGGCCGCCCTACCGCTCGGCCTGACGTCGCTGCTCTTCGGCGACGGCGGATGGATGAACATCAGCCGCACCGACACCGTCCAGGCGGTGGTGACCGGCCTGGTGGTGGCCGCCCTGATCCCCCGGCGACCGATTCGGATCGGCGCCCTGATCTCCTCCGCCGGAGTCCTCGCCGCCTATCTGATCCACACCCCGGTGGGCCTGAACGCCACCCGCCTGGCCGTGATGTTCGGCCTTCCCCTGCTGGCCGCCTACGCCACTCTCCCTCGCCGGCTGGTGTATCCGCTGCTGGCGGTCATGGTGTGGTGGCAGCCGCCGGTGGTGGTCAACGACGTCCGGGACATCGGCAACCCGTCCGCCGAAGCCGCCTACTTCCAGCCGCTGCTGGACCGTCTGAGCACCGAGAACCTGACCGGCCGGGTGGAGATCCCGCCGACCCGCTCGTATTGGGAGGCCGCCTCGCTGGGCGAGATCCCGCTGGCCCGAGGTTGGCTGCGGCAGGCCGACATAGACCGCAATCCGCTCTTCTTCACCACGGTTCCCGGAGCGTCCGGCACCGGCGTCGAACTGACCGCGGACAGCTACCGGCAGTGGCTGGACGAGGAGGCGGTGCAGTTCGTGGCCGTACCCGACGTGGAGATCTCCTGGTCCGGCCGCCCCGAAACCGAACTGGTCGAAAGCGGACTCCCCTACCTCCCCCTGATCTGGTCCAGCGATCACTGGAGGCTCTACGAGGTGTCCACCCCGAGGCCGATGGTCGCCGCCCCGGCCACTCTGGTCCACCAGGACGCCGCCTCGATCGTGCTGGACGCCCCATCCCCCGGCCCGATCCCGGTCCGGATCCGCCATCACCGCTGGCTGACCGCGTCCGGCCAGGCAACGGTGACACCCGACGGCGAATGGACATACGTAAACGTCCCGGCCCCCGGCCGCTATACCCTGACCAGCACATTGTTCTAAAAGAGCTCCTCCAGGCGGCAGCCCGAGCAACAGCCGGTCCTGCCAGAACGAACGTTCTTTCTCGCCATCAGGCGACCCACCAGCCCGCCACAACCCCGACAGAACGAACGTTCTTTCTCGCCGCCGGGTGCCCGGCCAACCCGGCACAACCCCCGACAGAACGAACGTTCTTTCTCGCCGCCGGGCAACCCGCCAGCCCGGCGCGACCCTTGCCAGAACGAACGTTCTTTCTCACCGCCGCACCACTCGCCAGCCGGGCGCAACCCCGAGAGAACGAACGTTCTGTGCGCCCACGATCCGCTGACGATCACCCCTCGCACGGGCGACCGATCGGGCCGGCATTTCGATCGCCGAGACCTGACTCTGGTTGCTTTTCCACTTAAATGCGTATTTTGCAGTGCCACCAAGGACCCACTCGGGTCAATCCCTCACACGGGCAGCCTCAAAATCTCCGATCAAAAGGACGCTCGCACGATGTTTATGGCAAATCGGATGGCAGCCAAGGAGAAAGACCTGATGGTCAACTGGTTCGATGGCGGATCCGACGCGGTCTCCACAACGTTTCCACAGGTGAGCGTCCATTCTTAAGAAACCATCAGAGTCATCCCACCCTCGAAACCCCGCCGAACGCCCCCATTGCCCGGCGCGCGCAGACGTCCGACGCCCCGCCCCGACCGCGTCACACACCCGCCAGACGGTCGGCGCATGCCGGGCCCAGGCCACCGACGCGAGCGCCCGATCCGCCAACGTGGGCACCTGCCCCGGAACCAGCGGAAACAAGCCGGTCGAGCCGGGAACCCGAGCGAGACGAAACTGTCGGCCCGATTCTTGGGGACCCGATCGGCGTACCCCCGGCGGGTTAGATGGACGGCCGCCTGTCCGGAGAATCGCGCGGACCTCAAGAGACGCTGAACCCGGGGTTTTCACCGGCCTGGAACGTGCGGTCGCCGGGGCTCGGGTAGGCGCTACGCTTCGGCGGTGTTCGCGGGGATCGATGACATCGACTGGGCCGGGATGGAGCACGCCTATGGGTCGGCGGAGCGGGTGCCGGACTGGCTGCGCGGGCTGGTCGATCCGGATCCGGGGGTTCGGGACGCGGCGCTCGGGGCGATGGTCGGCTGCGTTCATCATCAGGGGGACGTCTATGACTCGACGGTGGCGGCTCTGCCCTATCTGATCGAGATTCTGATGCTTCCCGGTGCGCCGGGACGGGACGGGGTCGCCGAGCTGGTGGCCGGTATCGCTGATCTCAGTGAGTGGCCGGACGACGACGAGCTGGGCACCGATGATCCGCTGTGGCAGGCGCATCAGCTGGTGGTGGCGGCGGCTCCGCGGCTGTCCGGGCTGGCCGCCGATCCGGATCCGATGGTGCGGGCGGCGATGACCGAGCTGCTGGTGGCGGTGGCGCCGGATGTGCCGGGTAGTGCCGCGCTGCTCACCGGGATGTTGGGGGCGGAGACGGATCCGGCGGTGAGCCGGGCGCTGCTGGAGGCGCTCGGCAGGTTGGAGCTGGGTGCGGCGGAGATCGACCGGCTGTTGGTGCTGGCCGGGCACGAGCCCGCCTCGGTTGCGGTGTCGGCGCTGGTGGCGGTGGCCGAGCATGATCCGGGGCGGGTTCCGGCGGGGGTGGCGGCGGGGTTGCTGGAGCGCGCCTATGCCGAGGTGGGCGAGTTCGGCTCCGACCCTCTGGTCGGCGAGAAACGGGATGAGCCGGGCACTGTTCGGCGGGCTCCGCACTGTGCGCGGCTGGTGGAGGCGCTGACCGATCCGCTCGGCCATCGGGTGACGGAACGGCTTGCGATCATCGCGCCGCTGCTCGCTTCGCCGCATCCGGATCTGGCCGGGGACGCGCTGTTCGCGGTCAACCGGCTGATCGAGCGGTGGCGGGGCGACTACCGGGACGCGGTGGTACGGGTGGGGGAGCTGCTCGCCGGCCCGGACCGGATGGTCGTCGAGCGGGCTGAGAGCATGCTCGACCGGTGGGGGCCGGTGGCCGCGCCTGCGGTCGAGGCGATCGCCGGGCGGCTGGCCGTGCTGGAGGCGCTGCCCTGGCGGAACGGTCTGCCGGCGTTCGCGCAACGGTTCGCCGACCGGCCGGGGATCCGGCCGTGTGTGCGGACACTGGCCGGGTTCGGTGACGAGCGCGCACTGCCGGCGCTGCTCGTGCTGATCCGGCTGCCGGTCCGGCCGCGTGGTCTCGGTGCCGCGCTGGCCCGGTTCGGCGGGCATGCCGAGCGGATCGTGGACGCGCTGATCACCGGGCTGGATCCGGCGGAGGGGGCGGTGCTCGGCCGGGCGTTCGGGCCGGCTGCCGCGCCGCTGGTGCCGGGGCTGCTGGCCGGGCCGATGACCGCCGATGTGGCGGCCGCGCTCGGCCGGATCGGGGCGGTGGCCGCGCTGCCGGCGTTGCGGGCCGGGCTGTACAGCGATGATCCGCGGACGACTGTCGCGGCTGCGGGCGCGCTGTGGCGGATAGAACGTTCTCCCTTGGCGATCCCGGCGCTGATCGCCCAGCTCGGCACCCGGACGCTGCCGTCCCGGACGGGCGGCCGGACGTTCCCGTCCCTGCATGGTGGGGCCGCACCGTCCCGGACCGGTGGGGACGCCCCGCTGTTGACGAGGGCCCGGCCGGGGCGCCGGGTCTCGGCCCGGGACGAGGCGCTGGCCGCACTCGGGGAGATCGGGCCGGACGCCGCCGTCGCCGTGCCGCACATGGTGCCGCTGTTGGCCGGCAACGAGAAGGCGCGGGCGGCGATGGCGCTGTGGCGGATCACCGGCGACGCCGCCCTGGTCACCCCGGCGCTGACCGCGGCCTGGTGCGGCGACGAGCACACCCGCCGCCCGATCGCCGAGACCGCGACGGGCGCGCTGGCCGCGGCGCTGGCGCCGTTGTTCCGGGCGGAGCTGACCGAGGTCCGCCGGCACGCCCTGCCCCGGGAGAGCTGGGGCAGCAACCTGATCCACGGCGACGAGGAGCTGCTGCGGATCCTGACGGCTTGAAGAACGGTTCGTGTGCCGAATCGGCACACGGAAACCTTCTAGCGGCGGGACTCGCGCTCGGCCCGTTTGCGTTCGCGCTGCTCGCGGGTGTAGCGCTTACGGTTTTCCAGGTCGCGTTTCCACTGCTCACGGGCGGGCTCGTCGCATCCTTGGACGGCACCCTTGGTCTGCGCGGGGCCGATGAAGGACCGGAAGGCCCAGTCGTCGAAGGTCCGGTGCCACCAGGCTTTGAACCGTTCCACTGCGCCCCTCCCGAAAACCGTTGGTGTACCAACCATTTGTACACCAACGGTTGATAGGCTGGCCAGCGATGAGTGATGTGGCCGAGGACCCCCTGGCGCTGGAGCAGCAGGTCTGCTTCGCGCTGTCGGTCGCCGCGCGCGGCGTGGTGGCGATCTATCGTCCGCTGCTGGAGCCGATGGGCCTGACCCACCCGCAATATCTGGTGATGCTCGCCCTCTGGCAGTATGCCCCGCTCTCCGTGCGCCGCCTCAGTGAGCTGCTCCAACTCGACCCGGGCACCCTCTCCCCGCTGCTGAAACGGCTGGAGGCGATCGGCTATCTGCGCCGCGAGCGGGACCGGGCCGACGAGCGCAGCCTCGCCATCACGCTGACCGAGCGGGGCCGGGCCCTGCGAGCCGAGGCGGAGAAGATCCCGCCGGCCGTGGTGGAGCGGCTGGGCATGCCGATCGAGGAGCTCCGCCGGGTGCACGAGGCACTGACTCGGGTGATTGCCGCCACCACCGGCTGACACCGGAGCGTGAAATCCCGCCACCGTCGTTGGGCACGGTGGGAGGACGAGGCCACATGTGGAACTGCGTCAATTGTGGGGAGCGCAACAGCCTGCCGGAGGAGTGCGCGTCGTGTGGACGCCCGAGGCAGTCGCTGCTGCCGTGGGAGGCCCCGCCGCGGGCGCAGATCTGGGAGCCCGATCCACCGGCACCGCTGTGGATACCGCAGCCCGCCGAACGCCGGCCGGCCGAGGAGCCGATGCGCAGCCGGATCCTGCCCGCCCTGCCGATCGTCGTCCTGATCGGCGCGCTGGCCACCGCGGTCGTCCTGGGCGGACCACGGCTGTTCGGGACCGACCGGCCGGCGCGGACCAGCCCGGCGGCGGTGGCCACCGCTCCGGCGCCCACCCAGAGCCCGGTGCCGATCTTGGAAAACACCGAGGAGGATACCGAAGAAGACGCCGAGTTCCGCCTGGTACGCATCGACCCGGAGGTCACCGATCCGCGGGCGGAGAAGGTGGCGGCCCTGTTCGAGACGTTCTTCACCGGCATCAACGAGCGCGACTACCGGGCCGTCGCGAGCGTCCTGGACCCGTCCGGTGAGCTGAACCCGGGCGAGGCCGGGCAGATGGCCGCGTTCGCCGAGGGCACGTCGACCACCCGGGACTTCGACGTGGTGCTGCGCGACGTGGCGCCGGCCGCGTCCGGGCGGCTGCGCGCCGAGGTGACCTTCCGCAGCAGCCAGGACGCCGGGCACGGGCCACCGGAGCGGCCGGACGAGACGTGCACCCGGTGGCGGGTGCTCTACCTGATCAGCACCGATCGCGGCCGGTACCGGATGGTCCAGGCCGACGCCTCGACCGAGCCGTGCTGATCAGGACTCCAGCACTCGTTCCATCGCGGCCCGGGACCGCCGGGTCAGACGCAGGTAGCGGTCCACGAACTCACCCGGGTCGCCGCCGTCCAGCAGGAGCACCGCGCCCGCCAGCTCGGCCCCGTGCCGGGGCAGCTGGTCGGTGGGCCGGCCGCGGACCAGGGTGAGGGCGTTGCGCACCTGGGCGGCCAGGGTCCACCCGGCCGCCAGCTCGGCCGCGTCCGGCTCGCTGATCAGCCCGGCCCCGGCCGCCGCCGTCAGGGCCTCCAGGGTGCGGGTCATCCGCAGCTCGGGCCGGGCGTACGCGTTCCGCAGCTGGGTGAGCTGCACCGCCCACTCCACGTCGGCGAGCCCACCCCGGCCGAGTTTGGTGTGGGTGTTCGGGTCGGCGCCGCGCGGCAGCCGCTCGGTCTCCACCCGGGCCTTGATCCGCCGGATCTCGATCACCTGCTCGCGGGTCAGGCCGCCGTCCGGGTAGCGGACGCCGTCGGCCAGGCTCTCGAACCGGCGGCCCAGCTCGACGTCACCGCAGACGAACCGGGCCCGCAGCAGCGCCTGCGCCTCCCACACCTTCGACCAGCGCTCGTAGTACTGCCGGTAGGCGGGCAGGCTGCGGACCAGCGGACCCTGCCGGCCCTCCGGGCGCAGATCGGCGTCGACCCCGAGGGCCGGGTCCGGGGCGGGCGCGTTGAGCAGCCGGCGGATCTCCTCGGCGATCGCGTGCGCGGCGGCACTGGCGTCGGCGTCCGGGCAGCCCTCCGGCTTCTCGTAGACGAAGAGCACGTCGGCGTCGGACGGGTAGCTCATCTCGTAGCCGCCGAGCCGGCCCATCCCGATCACCGCGAACCGCAGCCCGTCCGGCCCCGGTTTGGCCCGGCGGGCGATCCGCAGTGCGGCGTTCAACGTGGCGTCGGTGACGTCGGAGAGGGCCACCCCGATGCTGTCCACCCCGAGCGGCCGTTCCGGGGCCAGATCGCCGCCCTGGCTCAGGATGTCGGCGCTGGCCAGCCGGAACAGCTCACGCCGGCGCAGCGCCCGGACCGCGGCGATCGCCTTGACCGGGTCGGAGTGCCGGTCCCCGGCCGCGGCGAACCCGTCCAGCAGTGTGGCCCGGGGGCGGGGCTGGAGTTCGGCGTCCTCGGCCAGCAGCCGCAGCGCCTCCGGATCACGGGTCAGCAGGTCGGTGGCGTAGCGGGAGAGGCTCAGCACCCGGGCCAGCCGGCGGGCCACCGGTCCCCCGTCGCGCAGCAGCCGCAGGTACCACGGGGTGCTGCCCAGCTTGTCGGAGACCACCCGGTAGTTGAGCAGGCCGCGGTCCGGTTCCGGGGCGTCGGCGAAGTCCTGCAGCAGCATCGGCAGCAGGGTGCGCTGGATCGCCGCGGTCCGGGTCACCCCGCCGGTCAGCGCCTCCAGGTGCCGCAGGGCGCCGGCCGCGTCGGCGAACCCGAGGATCTCCAGCCGCCGGCGGGCCGACTCGGGGACCATCCGCAACTGCTCGGCGGGCACCCGGGCGACCGCTTCGAGCAGCGGCTGGTAGAAGAGTTTGACGTGCAGGCGCCGGACGCTCGCGGCGTGCCCGACCCAGTCGGACCGGAACGCCTCGACGGCGTCCCGGCCGGGCAGGGCGGTGTAGCCGAGGGCCGCCGCGAGCCAGCGCAACGCGTCCGGGTCGTCGGGGACGGTGTGCGTACGGCTGAGTCGTTGCAGTTGCAGTCGATGTTCGACACCGCGCAGGAAGCGGTAGCCGCGGACCAGTGTCTCGCCGTCCTGACGGCCCACGTATCCCCCGGCGACCAGCGCCCGCAGCGCCGGGATCGTCCCGCCGTCGCGCAGCGTCTCGTCGATCCGGCCGTGCACCAGTTGCAGCAGCTGCACCGCGAACTCGATGTCACGCAGCCCGCCGGAACCGCGTTTGATCTCCCGGTCCTGCTCCTTCTTCGGGATGTTGTCGATGATCCGGCGGCGCATGTCCCGGACGTCGGCGACCGCCTCCGGCCGTTCCGCCGCGTGCCAGACCAGCGGCGCCAGGTCGGCGATCCACTCCTGCGCCAGGGGCAGGTCACCGGCCGCCGGGCGGGCCTTGAGGAGGGCCTGGAACTCCCAGGTGCGGGCCCAGCGCCGGTAGTACGCCTGATGGCTGGCCAGGGTGCGGACCAGCGGGCCACGGCTGCCCTCGGGACGCAGCGCGGCGTCCACCGGCCAGGCCACCATGCCGCAGATCTCCATCAGCCGGGCCGCGACGATGGTGCCGGCGCTCAGGTCCTCGTCCCCGGCGGCCACGAAGATCACGTCGACGTCGGAGACGTAGTTGAGTTCGTTGCCGCCGCACTTGCCCATCGCCACCACCGCGAGACGGGGCTCCGGCGTGGTCTCCGGGAGACCAGCGACGGCGATCGTGTACGCCGCGGCCAGGGTCTCGTCGGCCAGCCGGGACAGGGCCGCCATGGTCGGTTCCAGGCCGCGGCCGGCGGTCAGGTCGGCGGCGGCGATCCGCAACAGCGAGATCCGGTACGCCTTCCGCAGCGCCGGCACGGTGAGCTGATCGAAGTCGGCCAGCCCGCCGTCGGCCTCCGGCGGCAGCCCGGTCCGGCCGGTGGCCAGCGCCCGCCAGTCCTCCGGGTTGGCCACCAGATGGTCACCGAGCGCCGACGACGCCCCGAGCACGGCCAGGAACCGCCGCCGCAGCCCGTGGTCGGCGCCGAGGGCGGCGAGCATCTCGGCGGCCCGGGACTCGTCGCCCCGGCCGGCCGACTCGGCGATCCGGTGCAGCTGGCGCAGTGCCAGGTTGGGGTCGGCGGCCTTGGAGAGGGCGTCGAGCAGCCCGGCGGCGTGCTCGTCCGCGGGGGCCTGTGCCTCGATGTCCCACAGCCGCAGGCCACCCGGCCCGAGCAGATCGGTGGCGCGGGCGCCGTCGTCGGCGAACCCGTACCGTGCCAGGCGGGTGGGCGGCCGGGTCATCACTGCCCCAGCAGTGGCAGGGTGCGACCGGTCGGGTTCGGTATGTCGGCGTCCGGCAGGGTGCCGAGGGCGAGCGCGGCGAACCGCTGCGCGAACGGCTGCCACACCTCCTCCACGTCGGCCAGCGCGGCCGAGGTGGCCAGCACCACCGCCTCCGGGTCGTAGCCCAGCTCGGCCAGGCCGTCCGCGTCGTCACGCGCCCAGTCGGCGATCATCGCGGCGTCGCACTCGATGTGGAACTGCAGGCCCCAGGCCCGGTCGCCGATCCGGAACGCCTGATGCGGGAAACGGCTGGAGGCGGCGAGCAGCACCGCGTTGGCCGGCAGCTCGGTGATCTCGTCACGGTGCCACTGCAGCACGTCCGGCAGCAGCGGCACCCATTTGAACAGCGGATCGTCGTCGGCGGCGTCCCGTTTGGCGACCAGGCCGGGGCCGATCTCCGGGCCGGCGGCGCTGCGCTCGACCAGCCCGCCGTTGGCCCGGGCCAGGATCTGACCGCCCAGGCAGACGCCGAGGGTCGGCACCCGGTGCCGGACCGCCTTGCGCAGCAGCCCCTCCAGCCGGGGGAACCAGGGCGCGCCGGGTGCGCCGGAGGCGTCCGGATAGGCGTTCTGATCGCCGCCCAGCACGATCAGCGCCAGGTGGCCCTCCGGGGTGTCCGGCAGCTCGTCGCCGGCGTGCGGCCGGAGCACGGTGAGTTCCAGACCGGCCTCGGTCAGCCAGTCCCCGAGCCGCCGGAGGTCGTCGGTCGGATCATTCTCGATGACTAGTGCGGTGCCCACCCCCCGAGGCTATCGGAGGCGGTTTGATGAAGGCATGCTCGCCGCCGTGATCACCGCCTTCGGCGGGCCGGACGTGTTCGCGCTGGACGACGTCCCCGACCCGGTGGGCGGCCCGGTGCGGATCGACCCGATCCTGATCGACGTGACCCTGGCCGGGGTGGATCCCGGCGACCTGGCCCGGCGGCGGGGCTTCGGCGGGCCGCCGCTGCCCGCCGTCCTCGGCGCCGACGTGGTGGGCCGGCGCCGCTACGACGGCCGGCGGGTCGCCGCCCTGCTCGGCACCGGCGGCGGGTACGCCCGGGTGGCCGCCGCCCCGGCCCGGCACGTGGTGGAGATCCCCGACGAGGTCGGCGACGCGCCCGCGCTGGCCGTGCTGGGGCCCGGCCTGACCGCCTGGCACTGCCTGCACACGCTGGGCCGGATCGACCCGGACGACGTGGTGGTGGTGACCGCGGCGGCCGGCGGGGTCGGTCATCTGGCGGTGCAGATGGCGCGGGCCGCCGGGGCCCGGGTGATCGGGCTGGCGTCCACCCCGATGCGGCGGGAGTTCGCCCGGGGCATGGGCGCGCACGCCACCGCCGACTCCCGGCATCCGGACGTGGGCGCGGCCCTGGACGAGGCGCCCACGCTGGTGCTGGACGGGGTCGGCGGCCGGATGTTCACGCAGCTGCGGGCGGTGCTGGCGCCGTTCGGGCGGATGGTCACCTACAGCGGGCCGGTCGGCGCCTTCACCGCCGACGAGGTGCGGGCCACCTCGACCGGGGTGCTCGGTTTCGCCCTGCCGCGGCTGCTGGACGACGAGGAGCTCTACCGGTCCAGCGCGTCCCGGCTGTTCCACCTGGTCGGGCGGGGGCTGCTGAATCCCCGGGTCGGCGGGGTGTACCCGCTGTCCCGGGTCGGCCGGGCACACGCCGATCTGGAGGACCGGGTGGTGTCCGGGCGGGCGGTGATCGACGTACGCCGCCTGGATTGATTCTTTCGAAAACACCGACAGGACGGTGTCGGCGGCGGCTCGCAGAGTGGACGGAGCCTGTCGATAACGATTGAGGAGTTCGCCATGTCAGCGGTGAACGGGATCGGCTGGTTCCAGATCGGCACCGACCAGCCGGCGGAGGCCGAGCGGTTCTACGGCGGATTGTTCGGCTGGACCTTCGCCGACGGCGCGCCGGGGTACCGGTTCGTCAGCACCCCCGGCCAGGACGGCCCACAGGGCGGCATCGCCGACACCAGCGGCGGCGGCCCGAACCACGCGGTCTTCTCGATCATCGTGGCCGACGTCGACGCGACCTGCGCGGCCGCCGAGGAGGCCGGCGGCAAGGTGCTGATCAAGCGGGTCACCGCGACCGGGATGCCGATCGCCCACCTGCTCGACCCGGCCGGCAACCAGTTCCAGATCTACACACCGGTCAGCTGAGGGTCAACGGCCGCAGGCGGTGTGGGATGTCCAGCCCGACCTCCGCCAGCGCCCGCGGCCGGACCGTCTCCCGGGTCGGTGTCACGGTGACGATCCGATCCGGGCGGAACACCCGCACCGCGTCCCGCAGACGGCACCAGGCGATCAGATACCACCGCCCACGGGCCCCGACATAACCCAGCGGCTCGATGTCCCGGCTGGTCACCGCGCCCAGCCGGTCGACATAGCCGATCCGCAGCACACAGCCGACCGGGAGCGCGCCACCGGCCAGCCGGGGCAGCTCGGAGGCCGGGGTGTCCCCGGTGAGCTGGATCCGGCCGGCCAGGTCACGGGCCCCGGCCACGTCCTCCGGGCGCATCGCGGCGAGCAGTTTGCGCAGCGCGCTGGCGGCCGGCTGCCGGAACGGGGTGCCCGCCATACTCCGCAGGGCGAGCGCCATCGCGACCGCCTCCTCCGGGGTCAGGTTGACCGGGGGCAGCGTGTGCGCCCGGTCCAGGCAGTAGCCCCCGGTCCGGCCGGGCTCCGCGTAGACCGGGGTCCCGGACTGCTGCAACGCCGCGATGTCCCGCTCGACGGTGCGCACGCTCACCTCGAAACGCCCGGCCAGCCAGCGGGCGCTGCGGGGCCGTGGGGCCACCGCACGCAGCTCCTCGACCAGGGCGTACAGACGATCGGTACGGTTCACCCCCGGGACGTTAGCCCGGGGGTACGACGTTTCTCAGGCGATACACGCGCAGACGATGACCGCCGCCCCGAAGTGGGAGGCCGCACTGACCAGCGCGCCCGGGTGCTTCTCCTGGGTGCAGATGACCTCGCCCAGCTTGCCCGGGGTCAGCCAGTCCAGCACCAGGAAGGCCAGCCCCATGATCGCGATGCCGATCAGGCCGAACAGCACCGTCGACGCCAGGCCCTGACCGAACGAGTCCCAGGTCGTGAAGATCGAGGTGAAGACGATCGCCGCGATACCGAGCTGATTGGCCGACAGCAGCAGAGCGGCGTTCGGGTTCTTCTCGACCCAGATCAGGTCGCGCAGTTTGCCCGGCGTGAGCAGGTCGACCAGAACGAATCCGACCGCCATCAGCCCGATGCCGACACCCCCGAACACTATGCTGCGCCCGGCGCCCTCAAGCAGATCCTCCAGCACGGCTTCTCCCTCATCATGTGTAGTCCGTCCAAGACCGTATCGGAGCCGATCTACCACGTCGATCGGACGCCGGGACCAGTGGTGACGTTTTTCCGCCAGGTGGCGCTGTACCAGGGGAGCCCGCATGCGGCGTGCGGGCGGAACGAGGGGTCGGTGGTCGACGGATGGTGGACGCGGAGGACCTCGACGCCGTCGTACTCGCGGCCCGATCGGGTGACGAGGGGGCGTTCCGCCTGCTCTACCGCACCCAGCAGCCGGCCCTGCTGCGCTACCTGCGGGTCCTGGTCGGTGAGGACGCCGAGGACGTCGCCTCCGAGGCCTGGCTGCAGATCGCCCGTGACCTGCGGACCTTCTCCGGCGGCTGGGACGGGTTCCGGGGCTGGACCGCGACGATCGCCCGGCACCGGGCGATGGACCTGCTGCGCTCCCAGCGGCGGCGGCCACAGGCCAGCACCCCGGTCGAACTGCTGACCGAGATGAGCGCCGGCGACGATACCGCGGACCGCGCGCTGGAACTGGTCACCACCGACGCGGCAGTCGCCATGATCGCGTCGCTGCCGCCGGAACAGGCCGAGGCGATCATGCTGCGGGTGGTGGTCGGCCTGGACGCCACCAGCACCGGGAAGATCCTCGGACGGCGGGCCGGCGCCATCCGTACCGCCGCCTACCGGGGTCTGAAACAACTCGCGGCCCGCCTGGGCCAGCCCGCGCACCCTCCCCCGGAACAGCGCCGATCCAGCTCGTGGACCGGCCCGGTGACGACTTCGGCCGCGCATGCGCTGAAGGAGATGAGATGACCAGCCCCGAGGAGTGGACCCCGATGGACCGGACGACCGCGGACAGCATGCTGCGCGGCCACCGGACCGGGCATGCCCTCGACCCGGTGCTGAGCGCCGTGCGGGCCCCCGGCACCGGGGACGAGCTGGCCGGCGAGGAGGCCGCGATGGCGGCGTTCCGGGCCGCGGCCGGGGCACCGGCACCGCACCGGCGCAAACCGTCCGCCGTTCAGGCCTGGATGACCCGGATGATGACCCTGAAGGTGGCGGCGGTCGCGTTCGCCACCAGCGCGACGGTCGGTGGGGTGGCCCTGTCCACCAACAACGGGGCCATGCGTCCCACCCCGGCCGGCTTCCCGGAGACGTCGTCGGCCGTCCCGGTCACCCCGAAGGTCGTCAAGACACCGATGCCCGCGTCATCACCGTCGCGCCGGGCCGCCACACCGTCCGCCACCCCGAAGAAGGCCACCGATTGGTGTACGGGGTGGCGCCGCGACGACGACCGGTCCCGTGAACATCTCAAACGGGACTGCCGGCCGCGCAGCAACGCGCCATCGCGGTCCGGCCGGGACCGGGACCGCACCAGGTCCACCGACCGGCCGTGGCCGGGCGGCGGTGGACGCGACGACAACAGCGGTGGGCACGACGACACCAGCGGGCCACCACGCCGCTGACACAAGCCGGCACCCGGCGGACCGGATCTGGGGAACGGGCGGTCCGCCGGGTGCCTTCAGCGGTCGGTTGCCGACGCCTGGTCGCCCCCACCAGGCACACGGCGATCGCACCAGCCAGGCGGTGACGGCTCGGACACCGTCACCGCCTGGCGCCCCACGTGCAGAAGGGGGCCCGAGGGCCCCCTTCTGCACGTGGACTCCGGAAGAACTACAGCGCGCCCAGGTAACGCTGGCGCTCGTACGGCGTGACCTCGCGCCGGAACTGCTCCCACTCGGCCCGCTTGTTGCGCAGGAAGAATTCGAAGACGTGCTCGCCGAGCACCTCGGCCACCAGCTCCGAACCGGCCATCACGTCGATCGCCTCGGACAGGTTCTCCGGGAGCGCCTCGTATCCGGCGGCCTTGCGCTCGGCCGGCGACAGCGACCACACGTCGTCCTCGGCGCCCGGGGGCAGCTCGTAGCCCTCCTCGATGCCTTTCAGGCCGGCGCCGAGCATGACGGCGAAGGCCAGGTAGGGGTTGGCCGCCGAGTCGATCGACCGCACCTCGACCCGGGCCGAGCTGGGCTTGCCGAACGCGGGCACCCGGACCAGCGCGGACCGGTTGAGGTGGCCCCAGCTGACGAACGCCGGCGACTCGGTGATCCGGTCCGGCAGCTGGAGCGGGAAGAGCCGCTTGTACGAGTTGACCCACTGGTTGGTGACGGCGGTGATCTCCCGGGCGTGCACCAGCAGGCCGGCGATGAACGAGCGGGCCGTCTTGGACAGCTTCTGCGGGTCCTCGCTGTCGTAGAAGGCGTTGCGCTCGCCCTCCATCAGCGACAGGTGGGTGTGCATGCCGGAGCCGGGCTGATCGGTGTACGGCTTGGGCATGAAGGTGGCCCGCACCCCCTGGGAGAGCGCCACCTCCTTGACCACGTGCCGGAACGTCATGATGTTGTCGGCGGTGGTCAGGGCGTCCGCGTAGCGCAGATCGATCTCCTGCTGGCCGGGCGCGACCTCGTGGTGGCTGAACTCGACCGAGATGCCGATCCGCTCCAGCGCCAGCACGGCCTGCCGGCGGAAGTCCCGGGCCACCGCGTGGGTGGTGTGGTCGAAGTAGCCGCCGCTGTCCACCGGGACCGGCACCGAGCCGTCGTTGGGCCCGTCCTGGATCAGGAAGAACTCGACCTCGGGGTGGGTGTAGAAGGTGAAGCCCTTCTCCGCCGCCTTGGCCAGGGAACGGCGCAGCACGTGCCGCGGGTCGGCCCAGGCCGCGCTGCCGTCGGGGAGCAGGATGTCGCAGAACATCCGGGCGCTCTCGCCGCTGACCCCGCCCTCGAACGGGAAGACCTGGAAGGTGGTCGGGTCGGGCATGGCGACCATGTCGGACTCGAAGACCCGGGCGAAGCCCTCGATCGCCGAGCCGTCGATGCCGATGCCCTCCTCGAAGGCGGACTCCAGCTCGGCCGGGGCCACCGAGACGCTCTTGAGAGTGCCGAGCACATCGGTGAACCAGAGGCGCACGAAACGGATGTCGCGCTCCTCGAGCGTGCGAAGCACGAACTCCTGCTGTCGGTCCACTGCCACCCCTAGTCCGGATGTCTACCTATCGAGCCGAGACTACGCTGTTCACGGCTTGTGACGTCGGCCCGGGTCGGGATCAAACCGGCCGCCGAGGGGCAAGAATATGGGCATGCCCACGCTGCGCATCGCCCTCGCTCAGGTGAACTCGACAGTCGGTGACATTTCCGGCAATGCCGCCGCGGTTCGCCGCTGGTCCCGGCAGGCCGCCGACGCCGGAGCGCACCTGGTGGCGTTCCCGGAGATGATGCTGACCGGCTACCCGATCGAGGACCTGGTCTTCCGCAACTCGTTCGTCGAGACGTCCCGGCGGGCGCTCACCACGCTCGCCGCCGATCTGGCCGCCGACGGTCTCGGCGAGCTGGCCGTGGTGGTCGGCTACGTGGACGCCGACGGGCCGCCGGCGATCAGCGCCGACGCCGTCCCCGGGACCGGCCGGCGGGACGCGTCCGCGCTGCTGCACCGGGGTGCGGTCGTCGCCACCTACTACAAGCACCACCTGCCCAACTACGGCGTCTTCGACGAGGACCGCTACTTCGAGGCCGGTGACACCCTCACCGTGGTGCGGCTGGGCGGGGTCGACGTGGCCCTCACCGTCTGCGAGGACATCTGGCAGGCCGGGGGGCCGTTCACCGCCGCGCGGCGGGCCGGCGTCGGGCTGGTGGTCAACATCAACGCCTCGCCGTACGAGTTGAACAAGGACGACGTCCGGCTCGCTCTTGTGCAGCGGCGGGCGGTCGAGGCGGGTGCGGCGGTCGCGTTCGTCAACATGGTCGGCGGGCAGGACGAGCTGGTCTTCGACGGGGATTCGATGATCGTGTCGGCGGGCGGGGAGCTGCTGGCCAGGACGGGCCAGTTCAGCGAGGAGCTGCTGGTCCACGACCTGGAGCTGCCGGAGGCCGACACCACGCCGAACGCCTCCGCCGACCCGGTCGAGCCGGTCGAGGAGATGCGGATCGCGCGGTTCGACGCCGGCCTGGTCGCGGACCTCTCCGGCGAGCCCCGGGCCGGCGGCGTCGCCGAGCGGATCGAGGACGAGGCGGAGATCTGGTCCGCCCTGGTCCTCGGCCTGCGCGACTACGTGGACAAGAACCGGTTCCGCTCGGTCGTCCTCGGTCTCTCCGGCGGCATCGACTCCGCGGTGGTGGCCGCGATCGCCGTCGACGCCCTCGGCCCGGAGCGCGTCACCGGCGTCTCGCTGCCCAGCGGCTACTCGTCCGGCCACTCCAGGGACGACGCCGCCGACCTGGCCAAGCGCACCGGCCTGGACTACCGCACCGAGCCGATCCAGCCGATGGTCGACACCTTTCTGGCCAACATGTCACTGTCCGGCCTGGCCGTGGAGAATCTGCAGGCCCGGGTGCGCGGGGTGATCCTGATGGCGCTCTCCAACCAGGAGGGCCACCTGGTGCTGACCACCGGCAACAAGAGCGAGCTGGCGGTCGGCTACTCCACCCTCTACGGCGACTCGGTCGGCGGTTTCAACCCGCTCAAGGACGTGCCGAAGACGATGGTGTGGCAGCTCGCCCGCTGGCGGAACACCCAGGGCGACCCGCCGATCCCGGAGAACTCGATCACCAAGGCGCCCAGCGCCGAGTTGCGGCCGGACCAGAAGGACTCGGACTCGCTGCCCGACTACGAGATCCTCGACCCGATCATCAAGGGGTACGTCGACCACGACCTCGGCCGGGACGAGCTGATCGCGGCGGGCAACGATCCGGCCCTGGTGGACCGGACCCTGCGCATGATCGACCTGGCCGAGTACAAGAGGCGCCAGTCGGCCCCCGGCACCAAGATCTCCGGCAAGGCGTTCGGCCGTGATCGACGTCTCCCTATCACCAACTTGTTTCGCGAGGGTCTCTGAAGTGCGACGATGGGCGGACCCGGGGACCGCATCCGCGCGGCCTCGAGGGAGGAGTCAGTGACATGTCGGAGATTCCGACTTTGTACGGAGGCCCAGCCACCCGTCGCGTCCGCACCCGCGACCTGCTGAACGCCAAGGTCCGCGGCGACCGCTGGCCGATGCTCACGTCCTATGACATGTACACCGCCCGGATCTTCGACCAGTCCGGGGTGCCGGTCCTGCTCGTCGGCGACTCGGCGGCCAACAACGTCTTCGGCCACGAGACCACCATCCCGATCACCGTCGACGAGATGCTGCCGCTGGTCCGGGCCGTGGTGCGGGCCACCACCACCGCGCTGGTCGTCGGTGACCTGCCGTTCGGCAGCTACGAGGAAGGCCCCACCCAGGCGCTGCGCACCGCCGTCCGCTTCATGAAAGAAGGCGGCTGCCACGCGGTCAAACTGGAGGGCGGCCGCCGGATGGCCCCACAGATCGAGGCGATCACCGGCGCCGGCATCCCGGTGATGGCACACATCGGCTTCACCCCGCAGCGCGAACACGCCATCGGCGGCTACCGCGTGCAGGGCCGCGAGAACGAGGGTGCCGAGGTCATCTCGGACGCCCGCGCGGTCGCCGACGCCGGGGCGTTCGCGGTGGTCCTGGAGATGGTTCCGGGCGAGGTCTCCCAGCAGATCACCAAGGAACTGGCCATCCCCACGGTGGGCATCGGCGCCGGCCCCGACACCGACGCCCAGGTGCTGGTCTGGCAGGACATGGCCGGCCTGCGCACCGGCAAGGCCCCCCGGTTCGTGAAGCGTTACGCCGACCTGGCCGGCGCCTTGAGCGAGGCCACCCGGCAGTTCGCCGACGAGGTCCGGTCCGGCGAGTTCCCGGCCCAGGAGCACACCTTCTGATTGTGTACGGGGAACACCCGGCTCGGTGTTCCCCGCACCCTCCGGTGCCCGCCCGACGCCCTGGCTCGATAGCTTGCGCCCTTCGCCCGCCCGGGCTCGAACCCTCGGCTCGGGATTCCTCACCCCTCAGTTGATCTCGATTGGTGCGAGGTCGTTACCCGTACCAAATATTCGGACTTTTCCGTCTTTTGCTACGTCCGCTCGAACCGGACCGTGCGGGACGCCGGGTCGGCAGCCGTCAGGCGCACCCGGACCCGCTGGCCCAGCGGCAGATCCCCCAGGCACTTGGCGCGCACCGCCGGATCGTCCAGCGCGATCGTGCCCCCGGCCGGCCGTTTCGCCGACGGCTCGTCGCGGTCCAGCACCGCGGCGTCGAACACCTCACCGACCCGCCCGTGCAACAGCACCGCCTCGGCCAGATCGATCGCCCCACGATCAGCGGCCGACGCGACCCGGTCGGTGGCCGACATGGCCTTCGGGAGACGGGGCAACGCGCTCACCACCCAGTCGGGGACCGGGCTCCCGGCGTACAGGGAAAGGCATGTCTCCGTGGCGTAGCGGTCCGCGAGTCGCCGCAGCGGCGCCGTGACGTGCGCGTATGGCGCACCGACCCCACCATGCCCGACATCCGCCGGCCGCCCTCTCTCCCCCGCGCCGTTCACACCGGTGAGCTGCTCGCCGGCGTCCTGGTCCCCTGCCCTTCTCCTCCCCGCCGCGTCCTCGTTCTCCGCGGGCGCGGCGTCGTTGAAGGCCGTATAGCCGGCGCCGCGCAGCAGTTCGGCCGCCTGGTCGAGGAAGGCGGCGCCACGCGGATCCGCCGGATCGACGGCCGCCACCACCACACCGACAGGGGCGCCGTCCGGCCAGCTGATACCGAGCGGTTCGGCCGCGGCCCGCAACGTGGCGACCGCCTCCGGCTTCGGCGATGGCATGGTCCGCAGCATGCCGATCCCGCCGTCCAGCATGATCCGCGCCGCGGCCATCCCGGTCAGCAGAGAGATCTGCGCGTTGTGCTCCTCGATCGGCAGGGGCGCCCGCAGCACCAGCCGCCAGCCGTCCCCGTCCCGCTCCACCTCCTGCGACGGAAGCGGCAGGTTCACCGCACCCCGCTCGGTGGCCCGCCGGGCCAGCAGTTCCCCGATCTCCGGAAGCAGACCGATCGGCTCCGGAGCGGTCCCGGCGTCGAACTGCCGTTGCAGCCCCGCGTAGTCGAGCTGGGCCCGGCTGCGCACCCGGGCCCGTTCCACCCGGACGTCCACCGTCTCCCCGTCACCGTCCAGGTCGATGGTCCAGACGACGGCGGCCCGGTCCCCACCCGGCAGCAGACTGACCGCCTCCTCGCTGAGCACCGGCGGATGCAACGGAACCCGCCCGTCCGGCAGATAGATCGTCTGCCCCCGAACCCAGCTCTCCGCCTCGACCGCCCCACCCGGCCGCACGAAGGAGACGACGTCGGCGATCGCATAGAGCACCCGGTACCCGCCACCCGGCCGCCGGCTCAGATGCATGGCCTGGTCAAGATCCCGGGATCCGGCCGGATCGACGGTCAAGAACGCGATGTCCGTACGGTCCACCGAAGGCAACCACCCCTCCCGAACCACCTCCCCCGCCTCCACCAGCACCGCCGCCGGAAACTCGTCCGGCAACCCCAACTCCCGCCGCAGCCCCGAGAAGTCGATCTGCGGCGCCACCACCCGTTTGATCGGCACGCCCCATTACTACCAGGGCCACACCCCACGCCGGCCGGGGCACAGGCGAAAGCGGCGCGCCCCCACCGCCGGGAACACGCCGCTTTCGGCCTATCCGCTTTCGGCCGAGCCGCACTCGGCCCAGTCGCCTACCGCCGCCGGGCCACCGTCACCGGCGCCCCGCACGAGCGGTTCGCGCACTTCCCGACGTACTCCCGGCTCCTCCCGCGTCGACCCCCGAACTCCGCCCGGCCCGCGCAGCCTTGGCCGCGTTCCCGGTCGAGCTCCCGGCCCCCGCCGCCACCGACTTGTTAGCCGCCCGCCCCGAAGCACTCCGCCCACCCGCGGCGTTAGCACTCTTGGCGCCGGCCCCAGTGGTACCGGCCTTGGCCGTAGCAGCCTTGGCATTCGTGGCCTTGGCAGCAGTCTTCTTAGCCACCGTCACCTTGGCCGCCGTCGCCTTGGTGCCAGCAGCCTTGGCGGCAGCACCCTTCGCCGCAGTCGCTCTCCCAGCAGCGTTCTTGGCAGGGGCCGCCCTACTTCCAGCCCTCGCAGACTTCACCGGCGCGGATCGACCTGTCGCAGCCTCAGCGGTAGTGGCCTTGGCGCCAGTGGCCTTAGCAGTGGAGGCCTTGGTCGCCTTGACCGCAGCCGAACCAGTCTTCTTAGCCGCCGTGACTTTCGTGGCAGAGCCACCGCGGGTCGCACCACCACCTGCTTTAGCCCCGGCCGCCTTAACCGCAGTCGACTTCGCCGCTTTTGTCCCAGCCGCCTTGGCCGTCGCCCCAGTCGCAGTCGCCTTAGTAGCCGTCGCTTTCGCAGCCGTCGCTTTCGCAGCCGTTGCTTTCGTTCCAGCAGCCTTGGCCGCCGTGGCCTTGGCCGCCGTAGCCTTGGCCGCCGTCGCCTTGGTCCCCGCCACCTTTGCAGCCGTCGTCTTTGCCGGGGTCGCCTTGGTCGCTGTGGCCTTTACGGCCGTAGCCTTAGCTCCGGTCGCTTTAGCCCTGGTCGCCTTAGCTGCCGTGCTCTTCGCCGCAGTCGCTTCAGCCCCGGTGGCCTTAGCCGCTGTGCTCCTCGCCGCGGTGGCGGCCTTACCACCAACCGCCTTCGCAGTAGCGGACCTCGCCGCGGTCCCAGCCGCCTTTGATGCTGCCGCCTTCGATGCTGCCGCCTTCGACGGCGTGGCCTTTGACGGCATGGCCTTTGCACCGGTCTTGGCGGCGGTCGCGTTGGCTGTCGCGGCTCTGGCACTCGTGGCCTTGACCCCAGCGCTCTTCGCAGCACCGGCCGACTTCACAGGCGTGGCCTTCTTCGCAGCCGCCTTGGCCCCGGTCACCTTCGCTGCCGTGCTCTTCGCCGCTGTAGCCGTCTTACCCGCGGCCCCCGCCGAAGCAGCCTTCGCAATCGGCGCCCTGTTTCCAGCCGCCTTCGTCGCCGTCGCCTTGGCCCCGGCCGCTTTAGCCCCAGCCGCCTTCGCTACAGCAGCCTTGCCCGCCGTGGCTTTACCCGCCGTGACCTTGCCCGCTGTGCCCTTGTTAGCCGTGACCTTGCCCGCCACGGCCTTGTTTGCCGTGGCCTTGGTCGCTGTGGCCTTGGTCCCGCCCGTCTTCGTCGCCGGCGATTTGGCGCCGCGCGCGTTCGTCGCGGCAGCCTTGGCCGCTGTCGTCGCGGCTGACTTCGTGGGTGTCGCCTTGGCTCCTGTCGCTTTGCCCATCGACTTCGAAGCCACCGGCCTGGTAGCCGTCGCTTTCGCAGCCGCCGTCTTCACCGCCGTCGTTTTCGCGGGGGAATCCTTCGCCGCGGTGGTTTTCGCAGCCGTTGCCTTCGCAGCCGTTGCCTTCGCAGCCGTTGCCTTGGCGGCTGTTGCCTTGGCGGTTCCGGTTGCCCCGGCCGCCGACTTCGTGGCCGCGGAACTCGCGGTACGAGCCTTCGCGGCACCAGCTTTGGCAGTACCACCCCGGGCCGTCGCGGCTTTGGTTGTGGCGGCTTTGGCCGTGGTCGCCTTTGCGGCTGAACCTGCTGAACCTGCTGAACCGGTGGTCCGGGCGTTTCCGGTGCCAGCGGTCTTGGAGCGGGTCGACTTCGTGGCAGGGCCCGCGTTCGCCCGGGAAGCGGCGGGACGCCGGGATCGCCCGGCCCCGGCCGAAGTCCTCCGGGAACCGGCCGCCATCACCGGCCCAGACGTGGGCTCTTCGTCCGCGAGGTCCGTGTCCGAGGCCGCCGACGCGTCCGGGCCTTCGAGTTCCAGGCCGTCCACTTCGCCGCCGTCTGCGTCTACTTCGTCGTCCTCGTCCTCGTCGAGGGCTTCGTCGTCGACTTCTTCGTACTCTTGGTCTTCGTCTTCCTGATCGGCGGCGAGCTCGGCCCCGGCACGGGCGGCCTGGCCCGGATCGCGTCGGCGAAGATCATCCGACGAAGTCGCCGCAGGTACGTCATCGTCGGGGTCGTCCGCGAAGTCGTCGTCGAGGTCGTCCCCGGAATCGCCGTCGAGGTCGTCCGCCGAGTCGCCGTAGCCGGCCTGGGCGAGGTCGCCCGTGCGGCCGGGTTCGGTGACGCCTGCGGTTGCCGTGGCGATGCGGTTCCGGAGTACCTCGGTGGTGAGGGGTTCGCCGGCTTCGGTGGGGACGAGTTCGCGACCGTCCTCACCGGAGATCCGGGTGAGGGCCGACACCCAGCCTGATTCGACGGGGTTGGCCGGGCCGGTGTAGTCGTCACCCGAACCGTCGGACTCCTCATCACCGAGTGTTTCCAGGTCGGGACGGTCGGCGCCCCACTGGTCGGATTCCGCGTCCGGCTGCCCGGCGTGCTGCGGTGCGAACCAGCCGCCGGCGAACGGTGTACCCGCCGACTTTCCGGCACCGCCCACGCCGTTCCCGGCCTCGGGCTGGGACTCATCCCACCCGTCGTCCCCGGTGGAGACGGTGACCTGGTTCCGCGGCATGCTGCCCATCGCCGCGGCGACCCGCCGCGAACCGCCGGAACGACCAGAACGGCCGGAGGACTTCTCGGCCGGCGGCTTCACCCCTCGCCGCAACGCCACAACGTTCCCGGCGCCGCTCTGCCCGGTGGCGGCCTTCCCGACAGCCGCCTTGCCACTACTGGCCTTGCCACTACTCGCCTTGGCGCTACTGGCCTTGGCGCTACTGGTCTTGATGTTGGCGACCTTCGCGCTGACCGCCTTGGGACTGGTGGCCTTGGCCGCGGCGGGCCTGGCCCCGGCGAGCTTGGCGGTGGTGGTCTTCGAGGGAGCCTTCTTCGGCCCGGCAGATTTCGGGGTCGCGGGCGCTGCCGCGGACTTCCGGGTCGCGGGGGCTGCCGCGGACTTCCGGGTGGCTGCCGTCGCCGTCACGGTTTTGCCCGTCTTCGTCGCGGCGACGACGTTCTTGGCGGCGCTCTTTCCGGCCGCGCCTTTGACGGCACCGCTCTTCCCGGCCAATGCCTTCGCGGCGACGCTCTTCGCAGCCGGTGCCAGCAGTACCGTCTTCCCGCTGATCGTTCTCGCACCGGCAGGCTTCGCCACGGTCGACTTCACCGCGCCGGTCTTACCGCCACCGGCCTTCGCAGTACCGGACTTAGTGGCACCGGCCTTCGCAGTACCGGCCTTCGCGGTACCGGACTTAGTGGCACCAGCTTTCGCAGCGACCGGCTTGGCGGCGCTGGCCTTCCCGGCGACCGGCTTGGGGGCGCTGGCCTTCCCGGCGACCGGCTTGGCGGTACCAGCCTTGGCGGCAGCGGCTTTCGGGCCTCCGGCCGTCGCGGAAGTGCTGGCGGTCGCCCGGACCGTGGGCTTTTCCGGTGCTGATGTTCGGCTTCGCGCGAGGGATACGAGGCTTTCGGCATTCGTGGCGGTTCGGGCCGATACGACCCGTGATGGACGGGACTTGGTCGCGGCGAGGATCTTTCCGGCTGGCTTCACGGCGGACGCATGACCCTTTGCGGAGGATGCGGCAGCCTTCGCGGAGGGCACGGAAGCTTTGGTGGAAGACGCGGAAGTAGCGGTCTTCGCGGGAGCGGTCTTGCTGGCGGTTCGCTGGGTTACCACCTTGCCGGTGGTGGCGTTCCGCGCTCCGGCGGCGGACTTCCTCGTCGGAGCGGTAACGGTCTTAGCGGTGGAAGAGGTTTTCGCCGCGGTCGATTTGGCGGCAACGGATTTGGCCGGCGCTCGATTGGCTGTGGTCGCCTTTGCCGGAGCCCGATCGGTGGCGGCCGCCTTCGCCGAAGACGGTTTCACGGTGGTGGCTTTGGGGGCGGTTCTGGTGGCGGGCTTCGGGGCGGCCGACTTCACCGCCGCAACCGTTTTGGCAGGGGCCACTGTGGAGGGGGCGGCTTTGGAAGAGGCGGCGGCCTTGGTCGGCACGCGCGGCTTCACGATCTCGGCGGACGCCTTGGCCCGGCCGGCAGCCGAAACAGCACCCCGGCCGACGGCCGAAGCGGCGGCACGGGCAGGCTTCGGCGCGGCGGTGCGTGAAGACGCGGCGGCACGCGAAGACACGGCGGTGCGTGACGACGCGGCGGCACGGGCGGGCTTGGGCGCAGCGGTGCGCGACGAAACGGCCGCGCGCGCGGGCTGCCGGGGCGTGCCCGTCGTCGTGGTTCTGGGTGTGGTGGCCGCTCGATTACCCGTACCAGCAACCGGGGTTGATCTGGGTTTTGGAGAGGCCTTTTTGGCAGCGGGCATCGAGGTGTTCCTTTCGAATGACTGCGGGCGCGCCGGGAGAGGCGGTTTACGTCAGCTGGATTCCCCTGTCCAGCGGGCGTCCTCGGCATCCCAGTCGGCGTTGCGCTTCTCGGCGGTTTCGAGTGCCCGCGTCGCTTCGTCAGCCGTGGCGTAGGGACCGAGCCGGTATTGAGCGGGGCACACGTCGTCGCCGCTCTCCACCCGGTGGTCGCGGAGGCACCAGAAGTAGCCTTGTCCGCCCAGCCCACTGTCGTTCATTCCATCACTGTGCCGCTAAAACTAACTATGTGCTACCGATTCGGGCAAAATGTCCCGGATTTCCGTTGTGAAGAACACGAAACCGCCCCGGACGTACGGCGTCCGGGGCGGTTCGGGGAAGCGGAGGTCAGCCGATCTCGGCGGCCACCAGCTCGGCGATCTGGACGGCGTTGAGCGCGGCGCCCTTGCGCAGGTTGTCGTTGGAGATGAAGAACGACAAACCGTTCTCCGCGGTGGGGTCGACCCGGAACCGGCCGACATACGACGGATCGCGCCCGGCCGCCTGCAGCGGGGTGGGCACGTCGGACAGCTCGACCCCGGGCGCGGTCGCCAGGATCTCGCGGGCGCGGGCCACCGGCAGCGGGTTGCTGAACCGGGCGTTGACCTGGATGGAGTGCCCGGTGAAGACCGGCACGCGCACACAGGTGCCGGACACCAGCAGCCCCGGCAGGTCGAGGATCTTGCGGCTCTCGTTGCGGAGCTTCTGCTCCTCGTCGGTCTCGAAGCTGCCGTCGTCGACGAACGAGCCGGCCTGCGGGATCACGTTGAACGCGATCGGCTTCGGGAACACCTTGGACTCGGGGAACTCGACGGCCGAGCCGTCGTGGGTGAGCTCGGTGGCCCGGTCCGCGACCTTCTTGATCTGCTCGTCCAGCTCGGCCACCCCGGCCAGGCCCGCACCGCCGACCGCCTGGTAGGTGGTGGCGATGAAGGAGACCAGCCCGGCCTCGTCGTGCAGCGGGCGCAGCACCGGCATGGCGGCCATGGTGGTGCAGTTCGGGTTGGCGATGATCCCCTTCGGCCGGACCTGGGCGGCGGCCGGGTTGACCTCGGCGACGACGAGCGGGACGTCGGGATCCATCCGGTACGCCGACGAGTTGTCGACGATGACCGCCCCGGCCTCGGCGAAACGCGGCGCGAACTCCAGCGAGCCGCCCTTGCCGGCGGAGAAGAGCACGATGTCGAGGCCGGAGTAGTCGGCCGTGGCGGTGTCCTCGACGGTCACCTCGCCGGCGCCCCACGCGATGGTGCGGCCCGCGCTGCGCGCGGAGGCGAAGAGCCGGAGCTCGGAAACAGGGAACTGGCGCTCGGCCAGGATGCGGCGCATGACGCTGCCGACCTGTCCCGTCGCCCCGACGATACCGATCCTCATGGGCACCAAAGTACGGCCTGAACTGCGAGTAGAGAAATAAGGTTGTCCGAATGATGGGATCACAGTCCCACATTTGAGGACAGCGGGCCTAGCGTGAGGGCCATGGCGACCTACACCCACGGACACCACGAGTCGGTCTTGCGCTCACATCGCTGGCGCACCGCAGAGAATTCGGCCGCTTACCTGCTGCCACATCTTTCCTCCGGATTTTCACTGCTGGACGTCGGATGCGGCCCCGGCACCATCACCGCCGACCTGGCGACACGCGTCACACCCGGCCGGACGGTGGCCCTGGAGCAGACCGGGCCGGCCCTCGACCTGGCCCGCGCCGAGATCGAGCGGCGCGGTCTGTCCGGCGTCGAGTTCGCGGTCGGCGACGTGCACGCGCTGGACTTCCCGGACGCCACGTTCGACGTGGTGCACGCCCACCAGGTGCTGCAGCACGTGGCCGATCCGGTCGCCGCGCTGCGCGAGATGCGCCGGGTGACCCGGCCGGGCGGGCTGGTCGCGGCCCGCGACAGCGACTACGCGGCGTTCACCTGGTTTCCCCAGGTGCCGGAGCTGGACGAGTGGCTGGCCCTCTACCAGCGGGTGGCGCGCGGCAACGGCGGCGAGCCGGACGCCGGGCGGCGGCTGCTGTCGTGGGCGCGGGAGGCGGGCTTCACCGAGGTCACCGCGACGGCCAGTGTGTGGTGCTTCGCGAACGACGAGGACCGGCAGTGGTGGGGCGGGATGTGGGCGGAGCGCATCCTGAAGTCCGACATGTCAGAAAAGTCGATCCGGACCGGCGCGGCGACCGAAAGGGATCTCCAGCGGATCGCGGACGGCTGGCGGCACTGGGCCGAAGACCCCGACGGCTGGCTGATCATCCCGCACGGCGAGATCCTGTGCCGGGTCTGAGAGATCAGGACCGCGGCCGGTACGCCCAATGCCACGACTCCCGGGGCACGTTCTCCACGAACCCGTAGTTCTTGGCGTTCTTCCGCATCCAGGACAGTGCCTCGGAGTTCAGGTCCAGGTCGGTGGCCATGCCCCAGCCGTGCTCGCTGGTGCCGGGCTTGGCCGCCAGCCCGCCCTGTGAGTAGAGCCCCTTGCGGCGGGCCAGATCGACCTGTTCGGCGTACGGCCGGTAGGAATCGGTAATTCCGATCTTGACCCCGTCGCGTTTGGCGTCCTCGATCATCCGGTTCAGGTTCTGCGCGGCCGGCGCCCAGAGCTTGTGCCGGGTGTCGCCGACCTGCCCGAGGGCCTCTGCCGGGATCTTGCCGTTGCCGTACGCGACGAGGTCTTCGGGTACGCCCTTGCTGTTAAGTTTGTAGGTTTTGTCCGTCTCGGCCGTCGAGGCAGCGACCGCGCTGCGCAGGTGGCTGGCGAAGCTTCCCTGCGCGGGCGCGGTGCCGCTCTTGGCCGCGGTCGAGCTGGTCGCGGTGGTGGCCTGCTGGCCCTGCAAGGCGAGGATCCGGCTCTGGATACTCGCGATGCGCGAATTCACTCCCTCGATTCCCACGCCTTCTCGTTCGGCGGCAGCCCCGGAAACTGAGGCGCAACCGGAAAAGAACTCAGGACGCGGGGGCCAGATCGATGGTGTGCTGGGTGTGGGCGACCTTGGCCTGGAGGTAACGCACGTTCACCGGCGAGGCGTGCACCGCCGTCGGCCGCACCGCCCGCACCTCGACTCCCAGGTCCCGAAGCTGCCGCGACTTGTCCGGGTTGTTGGTGAGCAGGTCGATCACCGCGGCGCCGAGGGCGTCCAGCATCTGCCCGGCGGCGGTGTAGTCCCGCTCGTCGTCGGCGTGCCCGAGAGCGCGGTTGGCCTCGTACGTGTCCATCCCGGTGTCCTGAAGCGCGTACGCGTCGAGCTTCGCGTACAACCCGATGCCCCGCCCCTCCTGCCGCAGGTACAGCAGATAGCCGCCGGTCTCGGCGATCCGCTCGACCGCCTCCCGCAGCTGGGGGCCGCAGTCGCAGCGCTGTGAGCCGAAGACGTCGCCGGTCATGCACTCGGAGTGCAGCCGGACCAGCGGCACCTCGGCATCCGCGACGTCGCCGAGGGCGAGTGCGAGATGCTCCTTCCCGTCCGACAGGCCGGTGAAGGTGATGACCTCCGCCGTGGTGCGGTACCCGTCGGGGAATTCGAGCGGAACGGTGACGCGAGTACGAACCGGCATGCCCTCTCCCTGTGCACTTGACACTTCAAGTACGGATCGACCGTACAAGCCGGTTCATGAGGTGGCCAGGGTCGCTGATCACATTGCAAGATCAACGGGGTTGGTGTTGGCGCCGCAGAGCAGCACCACCACCCGCTCGCCCGGTTCCGGCCGGTAGGCGCCGGAGAGCAGTGCGGCCTGGGCGGCGGCGGTGCCGTGCTCGACCACGATCCGGTGGTCGTCCCACAGCCGGCGGCGGGCCTCGACGATCGCGTCGTCGGTGACCAGGATCGACTCGATCTTGCGAGAGACCGCCAGATCAAAGGCGATTTGCCCGGTACGCCGTGCGCCGAGTGAATCAGCGGCCACCCCGGAGACGGACACATCGACCGGCTCACCGCGCTCCAGAGCCGTGTGCAGCGCGCACGAGGTGACCGGTTCGACGGCTTTCACCGCGACGTCCGGCAGCGCCGCCAGCATCCCGGCGATCAGCCCACCCCCACCGACCGCCACCAGCACCGTGTCACAGTCCGGCAGCTCCAGCCCGATCGTGCCGTTCCCGGCCACCATCGCCGGATCGTCGTAGGCGTGGCAGAACAACGCCCCGGTCTCCCCGGCACGCACGATCGCGGCGGCGTAGGCCTCGGCGTACTCGGAGCCCTCCTGCACCACCCGGGCACCGAGCTTGCCGAGTTTCGCCACCTTGACCGCGGGCGCGGTGACCGGCACGAACACCTCGGCCGGAATCCCCAGCTCGTGGGCGGCGTAGGCGGCGGCCAGCCCGGCGTTGCCACCGGACGCCGCGATGATCCCGGCAGCCGGCGGGTTCCCGGTGAGGATCCGGTTGAACATGCCACGGGTCTTGAACGACCCGGCGTGCTGCAGATATTCGAGCTTGAACCACAGCTCCGGGCCGGCCTCGACGACCGGGGTCCGCCGGATCCGGCCGTCGATGCGCTTCGCCGCGGCCTGCACGTCAGCCAGATCGATCATGAAACCAGCTTAGGTTCTGTGTGACGGATCGCGTGGGAGCGAGGCCGCACAGAATCTAGGCGACGCTCCAGGAGACGCTGCTGGACGGAACCGGTAAACGGTCGCCGACCAGGCGCGCGAGATCCAGTAATCGGTTCGAGAAGCCCCACTCGTTGTCGAACCAGCCGCGCACCTTCACCCCGCCGTCGGCGGTGGTCTGCGTGCCGGACGGGTCGAACAGGCAGGACGCCGGATTGTTCTTGACGTCGATGGAGACGGTCGGGTCCGGGTCGTACGCCAGAATCCCGCGCAGCGGTCCCCCCGCCGCCTCCGCCATCGCCCGGTTGACCTCCTCGGCGGTCACCGGGCGCCCGGTCGTCCCGGACAACTCGGCCAGCGAGCCGATCGGGGTGGGCACGCAGTAGTAGCTGTACCGCATCTCACCGATCTCCGGCAGCGCCACCCGGACCAGGTCACCGACCACGTGGTTGTGCGGGATGATGCTGTCCCCGCCGGCCCGGCCCAGACGCGGGTCGTCCCGTGACGTGCCGACCATCGAGTCCTGCACCCGCTGCCAGCCCTGGGTGGCGAGCATCACCGACGTGTTCACCGACCGTAACCCGAAGCGGTCCAGCAGCACCTTCGCCATCACGGTCAGCGCGTTCACCCCGCAGGACGCCGGGGAGACCACGTCGTGGCTGGCCGGGTCGTAGTTCTGATGGTTCGCCCCGAAGACCAGGAAGGCGTCCGGGTCGTCGGCCGAGGCGCTGATCACCACCTTGCGGGCGCCACCGTGGGTGATGTGGTGCCGGGCCGCGGTGCCGGCCCGGAACCGCCCGGTGGCCTCGATCACCACGTCCACCCCGTGGTCGGCCCACGGGATCCGCTCCGGCCGCTCGTGGTGGAAGGCACGGACGGCATGGTCGTTGACCACCAGGTAGTCCCCACGCGCGGTCACCGTGCCCGGGAACGTGCCCCGGATGCTGTCCCTGCGCAGGCCGTACGCCAGTTTCTCGGTCGGCGCGATGTCGTTCACCGCGGCGATCTCCACTCCGGCGTCTGGCATGGCGGCCACGATCCGGGTCAAGCTTCGGCCGATCCGCCCGAGTCCGTTGATCCCGATCGCGACAGTCATCGAGCGCTCCTCGATTGTTTCACTTTGTCAGTATTTGCCCTGAGACTCGGAGGGTCCTGTTCCCACAAGAATCCACCCGCCGTCACGACACCGACACTATGAGTTGTGCAAGTTGCACGTCAACGGACGACATTCTCACACCACGTCAGCGACGGTCATCAAAACCCGGTAGGGCACAGTAGACGGCAGTCCGGCATGCTGGAGGTGTGCCCGTCCTCGTCTCCCACGCGCCCGCCGACGAACCGTGGGCACAGTGGATCGCCGCCTCCCTGCGCGCCGCCGGGCACCAGGTGCACCTCGATCCCGCCGACGGCACGTTCGCCGCGCGGCTCACCGCCGGCGCCCCCGACGACGGCCCGGTGCTCCTGCTGCTCTCCGCCGAGCACCGTGCCACGATCACCGACTGGACCCTGCTCACCGAGGCCCCCGCCCTGGCCGGCCGCTTGATCGCGCTGTGCCTGGACGCCGCCGGAGCCCCCGGCGCGCTGCACCCGATCCCGTGCCACAGCCTGCACGGACTCGACGAGGAGGACGCCATCGAGACACTGCTCACCCTCGCCGGCGGAATCCCGCGAAGAATCTCCGGCGATCCAGGTTTGCGGCCCACCGCCGGGTGGTAATCGCGCGACCATCCCCGGAGGGTGTACGCCACCCGGAACGCCCCGCCCCGGCCCCTGACCCGGCGCGCGGCCCGATCGTGACCACGCGACGAGACGGAGCTGAACCGAGGCACCCAGTGTGACCAGGCGACGCCCGCAACGCCGCGCAGGGCCCCACCCGTAAGATGGCGGGGCGACGGACGAGTCGGCTGGGCGGTCGCGTCGGCACCCCGCAAGAGGTGCCGCCGAGGAACGTCCGGACTCCAGAGAGCAGGGTGGTTGTTAACGGCAACCCGGGGCGACCCGCGGGAAAGTGCCACAGAGAACAGACCGCCGGCACACGCCACGGCGTGGCGCCGGTAAGGGTGAAACGGTGAGGTAAGAGCTCACCAGCACCCCGGGTGACCGGGGTGGCTCGGTAAACCCCACCCGGAGCAAGGCCAAGCAAGGCCCGCGACCGCAAGGACGCGGACCGGCGCAGGCGTTCGAGGGCTGCTCGCCCGAGCCTGCGGGTAGGCCGCAAGAGTCTGCCGGCAACGGCAGACCGAGATGGATGACCGCCCCCGGAGGCCGCAGGCCCCCGGGACAGAATCCGGCGTACCGGCCGACTCGTCCGCCGCCCCGCAACCCGGGGCGGCAGACTCTGAACCGTCCAAGCCATCGATGTGTACACGGTTGTGAGCGGCCACCGACCAGGGCGGCCGGTTCCGCGCGGCGCGCGGCCCGACCAGGAGCGCCAGATGGATGATGTGGAGAGCCGCCGAAGAGCGGACGCCGAGACGTTCGTGGCGAATCTCGAGGATGAGTTGCGGTGCACCGCGCCCGGCCGACCGCTGTCGGTACTCGACGTGATCGAAGGCTCGGATTCCTCGAACCTGGTCCATTGCATGGTCCGCCTGGACGGGTACCCCCTGCGAATCGACATCATGTCCGGATGGTGGATGTCGGTGGGGGCAGACGGTGTGGCGAACGCCGTCCTACAGGCTCACGGATACGCCTGCGAGAAGGCCGGAATCGCGAAATTGCTGCTCCGGCGGCATGGCCGGGATTGGTCTACCCGATCCGGGAGTCGGCAGGAGCCAGGCGACCCGACCCAGTCGGGGGATCACACAGACATGGACGCCGTAACCGACATCCTGCAGCGCCTGGAGAAGACAGCATCTCGGGTCAGCACGGCGATGCGCCGTTTCGAACGGCGCCACCACCCGGAACACCGTGAAATCACCGGTCCGCACGGGTTGTTCACCCTGACTCTGCGCGGTTCCTTCATCGACGGTGCTCGGGTCGACATGATCCGGCTCGGTCCGGAAGACGCCTCGGCTCTCGCATCGGATGCACTGGCTGCCCTGACCGCCGCCCGCTCCGGTACTTCACGGAACGGTGGCAGCTGATGCCGGAGTACGACTACTACTCGGCAAAGAACATCCGGGTGGCCACCGACGGTCTGCGGGAGGCCTCCGCGAACTGGCACGATCTCGCTGAGCAGATGTCCAGGGTCGCCGCGCTCGCCCGCCTGCAAACCCTGGGCCGGAGCGCCTTCATGATCCTCGTCGATGGTCCGGTCAGCGGGGCCACGTCCCAGGACCTGCACGGCGCCTACCAGCGGGAGTTCGAGAAACTGGCCGGCCTCTTCCAGGAGGCCGGGGAACAGTTCACCGCGATGAGCGCCGCGCTGGAACAAAACGCCGAATGGTACGAGGACGCGGATGCCGAGTCAGCTCAGAGCTTCGACGGCATCGCCCGTGGCAGCTGGCCTCACTAGAGGAGCGGAAGGCAGACATGCAACCGGACAGGGCTCCGAACGACGAGTTCGCGACGGCATCACTGGGCGTGTTCCGTGCAGCAGTCGATCTCGTCGATCGATCCATCCGAGACATCCGTACGGTTTGGAGCGGATTTCTCCTGACCGTCGATCAGCTCATCACCAGGATTCGCACGGAACTCGATGAAAGCTGGTGGGGGCAGGTCATCGAGTGGTTCACCGATGACGTCGCGGACGTACTGCACGGCATCGAACGAAGTCTCGCCGATGCTCGGGCAAAGGTCTCCGAGGTCTTGGACCGGCTCGAGCAGGCGGTGATCGGTTCGCCACCTGTCGAGTCGCTGTTCACGGTCGGCCTCGACTGGTCGGTGACGGTGAACACAGGCCTGAGCAGGATCGTCCCAGAGGTGCGGCAGTCCGGCGGAATCGACAGTTGGCACGGCCCGGCCCGTGAGACGTACCTGACCCGCGAACAGGAGCAGGAGAATGCCACCGATCACGTCACCAGCGCGGTCAAGGAACTCAGCATCTGGCTGTCACGGGTGGGCTTGGCGAACGTTCAGTTCATCGGGAAGCTCTTCGACCAAGCCGGCCTGGTCATCGAGAAGATCGTCGAGATGACCGCCGACGTCTCCGTGGCCGCGCACTCCGGCGACCTCCTCAGCGGGCAGGAAGCCATCAATGATCTGACTTCCGCCCTGGGCCGTTTCGCGTCGAACATCATCGGCTACCTGACCGCTCTGGGTACCCGCCTCGCCGAAGTAGTCGGAATGATCACGGCGGTAGCCGCCACACACAGTGACTACCGGGCATTCCCCGACGCCCACTGGCCTCGGGCGGTGAAAGCATGAGGCCTCGGCTGTTCTTCGTCGTGGTGACTGCGCTCGCCGTGACCGGCTGCGCCGGCCCCGACTTCCCGGATCCTGAAGAGTTCGCGCTGCCTTCACCTGGGGGTGGGGGGTCCTCCGTGAAGCCGCTCCCGTTCCGGTCGGTGCCGGCGGCTACGCACCGGTGGCGGACCGATGGGCTGGCCTGCCCGACGGTGACCGCCGATGCGGCCCGCGCCGTGGGTGTCGCCGGGCCCGGCCGGCTCACCGAATCCACCGATCTCTCCGCCGCCGGCAACACCATAACGTGCCTATGGGCTCCGGCCGGCCGGGCCGAGTCGGTCACCCTGAGCCTCGACACCTCGACGTCGCAGGCCGCGGCCGACATCGCCTGGCAGACCCGGTCCGCACTCCTGCGCGAGGCCGTGCCCGGGGTTGGTGAGCAGGCTTTCACCGGGGTTCTGGGCAATGAGATCCAGGTTCTGGTGCGATCCGGGAACGCCACTTTGAACGTCACCGTAGTCGCGAAACCGGATGATCCCGAGGGACTGTCGAGCCTGCGGGCGGCGGCGCCGGCGATCGCCGGGGCCATGCTCGGCTCGCTGATTCCGGCATGACGTCTACAAGCGGCTCATCGACTGTTCGGGGGCCCGGTGTGCGCCGGATTTGTCCAGGTCGGTCAGGGTCACCGTCTGTTCCAGTTGGGCTCGGCCCTGGGTCAGGAAGCGGTCCAGTTCGGCCTGGTCGAGGGATTCGCGGTCGGCGCGGGCCTTGGCCCGTTCGGCGGCTCGGGCGGCCTTCACCCGGGCGACCTCGTCGGCGGCCTCCTGTTTGGCGCGGCGGGTGGCGGCGGCCTTGGCGGCGCGGGCGCGGGCCACCTCCGGGTCCAGTTTGCCCTTCGGGCGGACCTCGGTGATCACCTCGACCTCGTGGGCCTCGATCGCGGCGAAGTCCGGGCGGATCTTGGCGGCTACCCATTCGACGCCGGCTACCAGGCCGACCACCAGGGCGAAGATGATCCGCAGGCCGAGAGGGCCGGGGGCGGCGAAGTTCACCGCCGCCGAGATGACCACCACGATGGAGAGGATCTTCATGGCGGCGCGTTTGGCGTCGACCGCCATGCCGGGGGTCTGGGTGATGGTCAGCATGGAGAGCATGGCCAGGTCGAAGACGGCCGGCACGATCCAGGCGAACATGCCGGCGCCGAGCGTGGCCAGGTAGTGGGCCTGATGCAGGTAGCTGGCGGCGAGCGCGCCGATCAGGATCAGGTTGTTGGCGCGTTTGATGGTCCGGATGGCCCTGATCATGCCGGGTACCGCGCCCTTGGCGTATTCGGTGGCGAACTGCTGCGTCAGGGTATGAGTCGGCAACGCTGTAGCTCCTCCGCGGTGACGGCCGGGGCAGGGCGGCCGTCCGGGGCAGGTGGGGCGGCGCCGGACACGACGCTACCGGAGCATCCGTACGATCCGGGCGAATACCGAAATTCATCTCGCGTCCGAAAAGTCCGGAAATCGGAGAGAAGGGCCGGGCACCATCGTGCCCGGCGCCAGGACCTCAGGTAGAGGACACGCTGTCGATCGGCTTGACCCGCGGATCACCCTCGTCGGCGAAGTAGTCGTCGGGAGCCGTACCGTCCGTGCCCTCAGGTGTCTTCGCGGCCCGCAGGGCGAGTGTGACGACCACCGCGACCAGCGCGTTGACCAGCACCGCGACGAACCCCACGTAGATCGTCTTGGTGGTGTCGAAGCCGAACTCGGCGAGCGGGAACGCCGATCCCCCGAAGTGCAGCCGCCCGGTGGCCGCGTTGGGGATCTGCCACAGCATCCAGAATCCGAGCCCCATCCCGGCCGCCCACCCGGCGATCAGCGCGCCCCGGTGCAGCCAGCGGGTGTAGAGCCCGACCACCACGGCCGGCGCCGTCTGCAGGATGATCACACCGCCGATCAGCTGGAGGTCGATGGAGAACTGCGGGTCGAGGAAGACGATGCAGGCGACCGCCCCGATCTTCACCACCAGTGACGTGATCTTGGCGATGTTGGCCTCCTGCGCCGGGGTGGCGTCCTTGCGCAGGTACTCCTTGTAGATGTTGCGGGTGAACAGGTTGGCCGCGGCGATCGACATGATGGCGGCCGGGACCAGCGCGCCGATGCCGATGGCGGCGAAGGCGACGCCGGTGAACCAGGCCGGGAACTGCTGGTCGAACAGCAGCGGCACGACGGTGTTGCTGTCCACGCTGCCGGGGCTGTTGCCGGGCAGCGGTTTCACCCCGGCGGCGACGGCCATGTAGCCGAGGAGCGCGATCAGACCCAGGAGCAGGCTGTACGCCGGGAGAGCGCTCATGTTCCGCTTGATCACGTCCCGGTTCCGGCTGGCCAGCACACCGGTGATGCTGTGCGGGTAGAGGAACAGGGCGAGCGCCGACCCGAGGGCCAGGGTGAAGTACTGCACCTGGTTGTTGGCGTTGAGGATGATCCCGTCGTTGGGGTTGGGACTGGCCTGGAACTTCGCGTCGGCGGCGTCGAAGATGGCACCCCAGCCGCCGAGTTTGTACGGCAGCCAGAGCACCGCCACCAGGATCACGATGTAGATCAGGGTGTCCTTGACGAACGCGATCAGGGCGGGCGCCCGCAGCCCGGACTGGTAGGTGTAGGCGGCCAGGATCGCGAACGCCACGATGATCGGCAGATGCCGCGCGAAGGCGCTCTCCCCGGTGACGCCCATCGTCTTGAGCACGGCTTCGATGCCGACGAGCTGGAGCGCGATGTACGGCATCGTCGCCACGATCCCGGTGACCGCGATGACCAGGGCGAGGGTCGGCGAGTCGAACCGGGTGCGGACGAAGTCGGCGGGGGTGACGAAGCCGTGCCGGTGGGACACCGACCAGAGCCGGATCAGGATGAGGAAGAAGAGCGGATAGATCACCACGGTGTACGGCACGGCGAAGAACCCGGCGGCCCCCGCCCCGAAGATCAGCGCGGGCACGGCCACGAAGGTGTACGCGGTGTAGAGGTCGCCGCCGACCAGGAACCAGGTGATCCAGCCGCCGAAGCTGCGACCGCCCAGCCCCCACTCGTCGAGGTGGGCCATGTCCTTGGGCGCCCGCCACTTCGACGCGACGAAGCCCATCACGCTGACCAGCAGGAACAGGAAGGTGAAGACGACGATCTCGGTGATGTGATCGCTCATGACCGGCCCCGCTTGGTCATCTGATAGACGATCGTCGTGGTGGTGACGCCGAGCAGGATGAAGGCGAACTGGAGCCAGTAGAAGAGCGGGAAGCCGCCGATCCGCGGTTCGTCGTGATTGAACAGGAAGGTCATCAGCGGTACCACGATCGGCACCACCAGCAGCCAGTTCCAGGGGCTGCTGTCGCTACGGGGCTGTTGCGGTTCAGTCATGAGAACTCCAACATTTCGTGTGCGTTACGTCACGCTAACGAGACATTGGACGGTCGGGCGATCCCAAGTGCGCCGAACGGGTGCGGCGGTGCGCCGAACGGGCACACCGCCGCGGAGATCGACGTATGTCAGCGCAGACCGGTGGCGATGGTCCTGGTGAGCGTGGCCTTCTCGTCATCGCCGTCGAGCGACCACATCATCGCGCCGCCCAGTCCCTTGGCACGGATGTAGAGGGTCTTCTGGAGCAGGACCGCGGGGTCGTCGTACGTCCAGAAGGTGGTGCCGTCGAACAGCCACGCGTGCCCGTTACGCAGGTCCCGGTGCACGGTGAAGCCCTGGGCCGGAAGTTTCCTGAGCGTCTTCCAGTCCTCGGTGCCGGCCGCGAAGACACCCGGGGCGGGACCGGCGGCCGACTGGAACAGGCCCCGGCCGCCGCCGGTGACCCCGGTCCAGCCCTGGCCGTAATACGGCACACCGAGCACCAGTTTGCGCTTCGGGGCACCCCCGGCGATCCAGGCGTTGATGGTGTTCTCCACCGAGAAGTCCGGGTTGTCCGGCGCGCCCGCCGGTACCCGCAGCGCCGACTGCTGATTGGTGCGCGGCTCCCAGGTGCCGTGGAAGTCGTACCCCTGGACCGTACCGAAATCCAGGTATTTGAAGATCTTGTGGGCCTCGAATCCCGCCTCGATCTTGGCGGGGGCGGCCGGGAGGAACGCGGTGAGCAGGTACTTCTTCTTGTTCCGCTGACCGAGCTGGTCGAGCTGCGTGCGGAATTCGGCGAGTGCCAGGGTGAAGTTCCGCTTGTCCTCGGGGCGGATCACGTTGCCGTCGTTGCCGGACGAGCCGGGCCACTCCCAGTCCAGGTCGATGCCGTCGATGATGCCGGCCGCGACGCCCTCGGCCAGGCCGGGCAGGTTGCCCTTGATCCAGAGGTCGAGGCAGGAGCTGACCAGCTTCTTGCGGGAGGCGCTGGTGAGGACCGCGTCGGAGAAGTACGCCGATCCGGTCCAGCCACCGAGCGAGATCAGCACCTTCAGCTTCGGGTTCTTCGCCTTGAGTTCGGCGAGCTGGTTGAGATTCCCGGCGATCGGCTGACCAGCCTCGTCGGCGACGCCGTCCACGCTGTTCGCCGCGGAGAACGGGGTCTGCCAGTCGGCCCATGGGTCGGCGGAGGCGCACACGCCGTCCGCGGTGACCGGCCCGAACGCGTAGTTGAGGTGGGTCAGCCGGGCCGCGGCGCCGGAGTTCTGCACGTCGGCCAGCTGGAAGTCACGGCCGTAGATGCCCCACTGGGTGAAGTAGGCGACCTTGGTGTACGACGAGTGTGCCTGTGCGGGAGCGGGTGCGGCCGTCCCGACGACCGAGGCGGCGGCGGCCACGGCGACGAGGCGGCGGGTGATACCGCGCATGAGCCCTCCAGGGCGAAACGTTGAAGAAAGTTTCCTAATCGAGGAAGCTAAACGTCCCGCCCTGCGAGGGTCAATATCTATCAGCGAAGATGCGCGGTCTCGTTCACCGAGCGGACCGCGATGTTGCCGTCCGGCCACACGTCCATCGTCGACACCCCGGCCGCGTCCAGGAACAGCCGGTGCAGGAACGCGTCCCCGGCGGCCAGCGCGTCCCGCAGGATCAGCTTGATCGGCGAGACATGCGAGACCAGGACGACAACCTTGCCCGGGTACGCCTGAAGCACGGTCGCCAGAGCACCCCGCACCCGTTTCGCCACCGCCTGGAACGACTCCCCCCGCGGCGGGGCGACACTCGTCGACGCCAGCCAGGCGGCCATCTCGTCCGGCCAGCCCTCCTGCACCTCGGCGAACGTCTTACCCTCCCAGACGCCGAAGTCGCACTCGATCAGGTCCTCCATGACCGTCACGGGCAGGCCGCCGGCCGCGTCGGCGATGTGCTGCGCCGTGCGCCGGCACCGCAGCAGCGGCGAACTCAGCACCGCGTCGATCCGCGGCGAGATCCCGGACACCCGGCCGGCCGCCGCCATCGCCTGGGCCTCACCCTCATCGGTGAGCGGCACGTCACCACGTCCCGAGTAGCGGCCCGCCGTGGTCATCGGCGTCTCACCGTGCCGGACCAGGATGATCCGGGTGGCGTCGGTCAGCGAGGCCGGCGGGGCCCACGACTTCGGGGCCGCCTGCACGGTCTCACCGGCGGTCGCCTCGGGGGTGATCCCGGCCGCCTCGTCCATCGCCCGGTTCGCCAGCGCGTCGGCCGCCTTGTTCCGCTCCCGGGGGATCCACTCGTAGGTCACCCCGGCGAACTTGCCGACCAGCCCGGCCGCCTCCGCCGCCAGCGGGCGCAGACCGGCGTTCTTGATCTGCCAGCGGCCGGACATCTGCTCGATGACCAGCTTCGAGTCCATCCGGACCGCGACCCGCTCGGCGTTCAGCTCGGCCGCCGCCGCCAGCCCCGCGATCAGCCCGGAATACTCGGCCACATTGTTGGTGGCGACACCGAGCGAGTCGAAACGCTCGGCCAGCACCTCACCGGAGTCCGCGTCCAGGACCACCGCGCCGTACCCCGCCGGACCGGGGTTGCCCCGGGAGCCCCCGTCCGCCTCGACGACGACCCGGAGACCCGTCACAGGCCCGACTCCGCCGTACGCACCATGATCCGCCGGCACTCCTCGCAGCGGACCACCTCGTCCTTGGGCGCCGACTTCACCCGGTGCAGATCGGCGCCGTACAGCTCGATCCGGCAACCGCCGCACCGGCCGGCGTAGAACAGCGCCGCGCCCAGGCCGGTGTCGGTGCGGATCTTCTCGTACAGCTCGACCAGGTCGGCGGGCAGATCAGCGGCCAGCGGCTCCCGGGCCTTCGTCTTGAACTCCAGCTCCTTGCCGATCTCGTCGTTCGCCTCGTCCCGGCGGCGCTCGGCGTCCGACCGGCGGGCGACCGCCGCGGAGATCCGGCCCTGCACCTCGGTCAGCGCCGCCTCCGCGGTCTCCCGCTGCTCCATCAGCTCCAGCTCGGCGTCCTCCAGCTCGGACTGCCGGCGGTTCAGGGTGGCCAGCTCGTGCTGCAGCCCCTCCACCTCGCGCAGCGAGCCACCGGCGTCCAGGCGCTTCTGGTCCTTGTCCTTGCGCTGGCGGACCTGATCGATGTCCTTCTCCAGCCGGGCGATGTCCCGGTCCAGGTCGTCCACCACCACCTGGGCGCGGACCCGCTCGTCCTCCATCGCGGAGATCTCCCGCGCGACCGCGTCGATCTCGGCCAGTTCGGGCAGCGACTTACGCCGGTGGGCGAGCTGAGCCAGGGTGGTGTCGACGGACTGCAGGTCGAGCAGACGGCGCTGCGCTTCCGGGGCGGCCTTCACGGGCGGATCTCCAAATCATCGCGATTCGCATGGACGGTCCAGGGGTCGGTGTCCAGGTCCGACACCAGCACTTCGACGCCGTGATCGGCGCGCAGCCAGGCCGCCACGTCATCCAGCCAGGGCCGCTCGCTCGCCCAGTGGGCGACGTCGAGCAGGGCCGGCCCACCGGCCGCGAGATGCTCGCTGACCGGATGGTGACGAAGATCGGCGCAGAGATAAGCGTCGGCGCCCGACCGGGCGGCGACGGCCAGGAACGAGTCGCCCGCGCCACCACACACCGCGACCGTGCCGATCAGGCGGTCCGGGTCACCGGCCGCGCGCACCCCGGCCGCGGTCACCGGCAGGCGGCCGGCGGCGAACCGGGCGAACCTCGCCAGCGTCATCGGCGCCGGCAGCGTGCCGATCCGGCCCAGGCCACGGCCCCCACCGGCGGCCGCGCCCTCGGCCGGCGCCAGCGGGCGCAGGCCGGTCAGCTCCAGCCGGGCGGCCAGCGCGTCGGACACACCGGGGTTGGCGACGTCGGCGTTCGTGTGCGCGGTGTAGAGCGCCACCCCGGCCCGGATCAGCCGGTGCACCAGGGCGCCCTTGAACGTGTCGGGCGCGATCGACGACACCGGCTTCAGGAAGAGCGGGTGATGGGCGACGATCAGGTCGGCGCCGGCGTCCAGGGCCTGCTCCACGGTCTCCGGGACGCAGTCCACGACGCACAGGACCCGGGTCACCGGGGCGTCGAACTCACCGAGCACCAGCCCGACCCGGTCCCAGGACTCCGCCCAGTCCCGCGGGTAACGCGAGTCCAGGGCATCCACCAGGGTTCGGACGGTGCAGTCGGTCACGAGTAGGAACCCTATACCGCTAGGAAACCGCCCCCGGCTCGACTCGGCTCGCCGCCGCTGCCATCGGGTTGCTGACCGCCTGCAACGCCCGGCGCCAGGGGAAGGTGGGCCGGTACCGGTCGGTCTGACCGGGCAGGCCGAGACGGCACACGTCCTCCCCGTAGAGGACGTGCACCCCCCAGTCCCGCAGTTTCCCGAGGCTCTCGTGCAGCGCCGGGTGCAGCGCCATCACCTTGTTCGTGTACGGCACCACCGCGATCGGTACGCCGTACCCGTACGCCTCGACCAGCAGCCCCAGCACCAGCGTGTCGGTGATCCCGGCCGCCCACTTGTTGACCGTGTTGACCGTGGCTGGGGCGACGATCATCGCGGTGGCCTCGGGGAGCACGTCCGGGTCGCCGGGGCTCTTGTAGTCGGACCGGACCGGATGCCCGGTCATCGCCTGCAACATGTCCACGTCGACGAACTTGCGGCCGTCCGGGGTCGTGATCACGCAGACCTCCCAGCCCTCGCTCTGCGCGAGGCCGACCAGGATGCCCACGTCCCGAGCCATCGACGAACCGCACACCAGGACGTACAGCACACCGGGTGAGGGGTTACCAGACATCACTCGAGAACCCACCTCATACGCCGACTCCCATCTGTTCGGCCAGCTCCGCAATGGGTGCCGGCGGCGTGCCACGGGTACGCCGGAGCACGTCGGAAAGAACTTCGTGGGCGAGTGGCCGGCAGCGGATCTCGGACGGGGCCAGACGGTCCCCCTCCAGCAGCATCTCGCCCGCTTTCTCCACATCGCCGATCTGCGTGTAACCGCGGGCGATGTCGAGGTAGTGATGCGCCCGGCGTTCCGGGAGCATCGCCTGGAACCCGGCCTTGTCCATGGTCTCGTGCGCTTCGACGGCCATCCGCCCGTCACCGAGCTCGACCGCCGTCGCACACCGGTGCAGCTGCACGTTGGTCGGCCCGAAGCTGGTCCAGTAGTGGTTGAAGTCGCCACCCAGCTCCAGGGACGCCTGGTCGGCGCCACAGATCAGGTCCCGCACGGTCGCGGCGTCACCGATCCGGGCCGCCGACATGGCTCCGTTGAGCAGCAGCATCCCGTACACCGAGAGCTGCTCCGCCCGGGGCCGTTCCGGGCCGGCCGGCGCCAGCCGGTTGGCGATGTTGACGTTGACCTCCAGCGACGGCCGGACCCGGCCGAGCGCCAGCAGCGCGCTGCCCACCCGGTAGCTGGCCAGCCCGGCCAGCAACTGGTCGCCGGCGCGCTGCGAGACCGCGATCGACCGGTCCGCGGCCAGCCAGGACAGCTCGTGCTCACCGACCTTGCGCAGCGCCGACGAGGCGATCTGGTAGACCTGCCCGAGCAGGTGCGCGGCGTGCGGCGCGTCGTCGCTGTTCGCGTGGGCGCTGTCCGCCGCCTGGGCGTCACGCAGCAGTTTGGGAAGGGCCCGGGCCAGTACGCCGTACTTCGCGTGCTGGTAGGTCAGCCACGCGTGACTGACCGCTTTGCGCATCTCCGGCAGCGGTGGGGAATGTGGCACCGCTTGGAAGAACGCACTCATCTGGTCATAGCGCTCCAGAGCCGCCCGAATCTCCTCGACCTCGACCTGGTCGATGCAGTTCTGCGCCTCCGGCTTACGTTCCACTTCCTTGCCCAGCAACAACGTGACATCGACCTGGAGCACGTCGGCGATGTCGTAGACAACGGAGAACTTGTCGAGCCGGCGAACCCCGCGTTCCACCTTGTCGACCCAGCTCTTGGATTTGCCCAGCCGGTCCGCGAACACCTGCTGGGACATCTTGCGTCGGCCCCGCCAATAGGCGACGCGGCGGCCGATCGGCAGCTCGTCCACGGTGCCTCCCCCACTCAACCGGCGGCCCTTCCGCCGATGAGCCATCCGGTGTCGATCGCAGTGTGGACCGCTCACGTGCGCGCAGATCGCACAGCGTGTGTGATCGCCTGCTCACCGATGCTCGTATTTTTCTTGCAAGTTGCAAAGGGTGGATCTGCCGAGCCCAACGACGACCGTCGGGACGGGATACGGCCCTCCAGCCCGATCCCGGGGGTATCGAGCTATGCAGTGGACCAACCGTCAACCGTTCGTCCCATCGTCAATCCTCGACCGGGCACTCTTGCGCCGGGCCGCCCTGCGCTATGCCGCGCACGGCTGGCCCATCACCCCCGGCTCCTTCCTCACCGGACACCGGTTCGACTGCGGTCGACCGGAATGCCCGATAACCGGATGCCATCCGGCCCTCGAAGGCGGGGCCGCTTCGGCGACCGGCGATCCCGTACGGATCGCCGCGTGGTGGCGGCGCCTGCCGCACACCGTGCTGTTTCCCACCGGACAGGTCTTCGACGTCCTCGACGTGCCCGCCACCATCGGCCGGCACGGCCCCGACTTCGGACCGGTCGCGGTCACCGCCGCCGGGCGGTGGATGTATCTGATCCAGCCCGGCGGCACCCTGCACCCCGAACTGGACCGCCGCGTGGACGTCGTCCTGCACGGCGACGGCTCGTGGGTCCCCGCACCACCCAGCCGACTGCCCGAAGGCCCGGTGCGCTGGGCGATCCCACCGGCCCGCACCCGGTGGCGCCTGCCCGCCCCCGCACTGGTGCAGGAGCATCTGGTGGCGACCCTGGACACCGACCGCCCACCGACGGCGGCGGCCCGGGTCCCGAGACAACTGTCGACCGCCCGCCGAGCGGCCTGAACGCGAGAACACGTGGCACGGGACTAGATAACCCCATCGAACGCGATGATCGCATCCCCCGCCAGGGGGAAACACGCATGAGTGAACTGTTTCCACCCGTTCGCTCCGCCCGGACTGTCCCGCCGGGGCCTGCCTCCGGTGGCCGGGCGGCCTCTCCCCGGCTCTCCCCCGCACGGCCTCAGTGGGACGGCGTCCCGGAAGCCAGCTCGCGATAGGCGGCGATCACAGCCTCGGTGCGATCGGCCAGCTCGGGACCGCTCTCCAGCGGCGCACCACCCCCGGCCACCCGGGCCAGGGTCCGCTCGGCGTGCCGAGCCGTAGCGGCGACCTGCCGCTCACGGATGAACCCCTCCCCCGCACGAGCGGCCGCGTCGATCCCCCGCAGAATCCGGTTGGCCTCCGCACCGGCCTCCCGCCAGGCCTGCTCGACCCGCTCCCGCTGGGTGTCAGCGGCCAGCCGCGCCGGGCTGTCCACCGGAATGTCGGCGTCCCGCACCCCGGCCAGACCCTCCCGCAGTCGGCGCAGCTCCTGCCGCCGCACGAGGACATCGGCCAGCTCCGCCAGCGCACGAGTCAGCGCCCGGTCAGCGAGAACCGGATCGACCATGCCGCCGAGAGCACCCCAGGTGCGCCGAACCCGCCGCGACCCGTCGAGCGCATCAAGCATCGCCGCCCGCTCAGGAAGCGTCCACAGCACCCGAGCCTCCGCCGCCCCATCCCGGGAACCGGTCTCACCGTCCGCGTCACCACCGCGGGGAATCGCGAAGACGGCGGGCTGGGCGGCCCGAGCCTGCCGTCGCCAGACCGCGGCCACGGCGGCCACGCACCCGGCGGCGGCCAGCCACCAGCTGATCCCGGCCGCGCTCAGCACAGCGGCGGCGAGCACCAGCGGCAGAGCCACCCGGGACACCAGGACGACCCGGGCTTCCCGGTCACGCCCGTCCGGCGCCCGGGGCACGAACTCGACAACCGACCCGGCGCGTTCCCGGCGAACCCGCCCACTACGCACCCGAAGCGGACACGACGACACGACGACCTTCTCACCGTCGGCCCCGACATGCAGCTCCGTGGTCACGCCGCCTCCAGCTCAGTGCCTGCTCTCCCCGGACCGTCCGGGCGGGCCCAGACCGCCGAGGGGAAACCGGCCGGGACCCGCCCACCGCCGGGTCTCCCCGCCGGACACCAGTGAATTCGGAATCCCACGGTTCCCGAATGAGCCCATCCCCGGTGCACCCCGGTTGCACGGAAACCCACGAGATTCCGAGAACACCATCTGATGTGGGCGCCACACCAGATCCGCGCGATCAGGGACGCGCTCGGGCTCCGGTCCACGGCATGGCAGCCCTCGACGGGAAGTCATCGGTCAGGACAAAAACCCAAAAAGGGGTGCCATGATCTGCGGCCCGCACCGACCGCCGACACCCAGCGGCAGACCTCAATGGATACGCCACCGAATGAGGCGTTTCGCGCAGTCCACCACCACGCTCAGGTCAACCTCTCGCCAAAGTCACCGCGAGATGTGCGACCTCGGTCGAACCACCACCGATTCGAGTCCTGCCCTCGACCACCGACCCGCTTGCGGCCAACCCTCGATCGGATGTCCGCTTCCCGCCCAACCCCAAGCCGATCTTGGCGGATTCACCACCAAAATGAGCCTTGCTCGCGGCTGCCGATCACTTGCGGCCAATCCCTCGTGCAGACAACCCGCCCAGCCAAGATCTTGGCAGATTTACCACCGGAAACAGTCTTGTTCTCGGCCGCCTGATCACTTGCGGTCAATCCCTCGCGCGGGCGACCCGCTCACCGGAAATCTTGGTGGATTTACCACCGGAAACGGTGGTAAATCCACCAAGATCGACCAGAGCGGGGCCGAAAGGCGGACACCCACGCGAGAAATTAACCGCGAGCGGGCCAACAACCGCAAAGAAGGCCCTACCCGATGGAAAATCCACCAAGATCGGCCAGGGCAGGCCGGAAGGCGGGCACCCGCGTGGGTAATTGACCGCGAGCGGGCCAGCCATCGGGAAGGCCGGCGAACCGACCGCCGACGCCGAACCGACCGTGATGCGGGGCTTCCGGGGGCTCGGCCCCCGGAGCAGACAAGACGTGAGGCCCCGGTCCGCGCTTTCCGCGGACAGAGGCCTCCGACTCACGTGGGCGCGGTAGGTTTCGAACCTACGACCCCTCGCTTGTAAGGCGAGTGCTCTCCCACTGAGCTACGCGCCCGGCACGGCACGCTGCCGGAGCAGTCATCCTACCTTGCCGCTGATCGTGGCCTGAAGGCCGGCGAGGGCCGACCGCCACGCCGACTGGTCGCGGGTCTCGCCGGGGCCGGTCTCCTCGGCGAAGCGGATCACACCCGCGGTGTCGATGAGGAAGGTGCCCCGGTTGGCGATGCCGCGGTCGGGGTCGAAGACGCCGTACGCCTGGGCCACCGCGCCGTGTGGCCAGAAGTCGGCGAGCAGCGGGAAACTGAAGCCTTCCTGGTCGGCCCAGACCTTGTGGCTGTACGACGAGTCGACGCTGACGGTCAGCACCTGGACGGCGTCGTTGGCGTACGCCGGCAGGTTGTCCCGGATCTCGGTCAGCTCGCCGTGGCAGCGGCGGCTGAACGCCAGCGGGTAGAACACCAGCAGGACCGCTTTGCGACCGTGGAAGTCGGCGAGGCGGACCTCCTGGTTGTTCTGGTCCTTGAGGACGAAACCGGGGGCTTCGGCACCGACGTCGATCCGCATGCGTCCACCCTAACCGTGTGCCGATGGGTCGGCGCCCATCGGGCGCCGACCTGGGGGTGAGGGACCAGTGAGCTACTTCTTCTTGGTGCCCCGGGGGGTGGCCAGGCGTGCCCCGGTCCAGTCCTTGCCGGCATTCAGCGTCGAGGTCTGCTGCAGGCCCGCGGTGGGGGCCGATTCGCTGATCTCGCTCGGCTCGACGTGTCCGTCGCGGCCGGCTTTCGGGGTCAACAGCCACACCACGCCGTTGTCGGCGAGGGGGCCGAGGGCATCGGTGAGAATCTCGAAAAGGTCACCGTCGCCGTCGCGGTACCACAGCAGCACCGCGTCGACCACCTCATCGGTGTCCTCGTCGACCATGTCACCGACGCGTTCGGTCAGGGCGTCACGGAGTGTCTCGTCGACGTCGTCGTCGTAACCCATCTCCATGACCACCATGTTCGGCTCCAGGCCGAACCGGTCCGCCAGGCTGCGTACGCCGTCGGCCTGACCCGCGGTCGCGCTCACTGTCCAAATCCTCCTAGCCGTCGAGAAAAATATCGTCGAAATGCACCGGAACCTGGGGGTAGTCCACACATTCCGGGGCCGGTGCGCAAGTGGCGCACCGAGTGTGTGGCAATTTACCGTGCCAGCAGCGTGTGGGCACCCTGTGTGATGGCATCTTCTCCCACCAGCACGTGCTGGGCCGCCGGACCCAGCGGAACGGGGGTGTCGGCGGCGGCCACCCGGCGCACCGAGCCGACGAACGACCCGTCCACCAGGGCCGCGAGGACTCCCTCGCCGACGCCTCCGGAGCGCCGGGTCTCGTCCACGATCAGCACCCGGCCGGTCACCCCGGCCTCGCGCACCAGATCGGCTGTGGGCAGCGGATTCAGCCATCGGAGGTCGACCACACGGGAACCGTACCCGTCGGCGGCCAGTTGGGCGGCGACACGCAGCGACATCCGGACCCCGTTGCCGTACGTCACGATGGTCAGATCCTGGGCGGTGCCGAGTCCGTAGGTACGGGCCCGGCCGATCGGGACGTGGTCCTCGGCCCATTCACCGGGCGCCGGGTAGGGGGCGAGCCATTCGTTGTCGCCTTGTTGATAGAGGTCCCTCGTCTGGTAGAGGGCCACCGGTTCGAGGAAGACGCTGACGGTGCCGTCCACGACCGCGGCGGCCAGGCAGGCGCGGAGCATGGGCGCGGCGTCGGCGGCGCGGGCCGGGACGGCCACCACCAGGCCGGGGATGTCGCGCAGGGCGGCCACGGTGTTGTCGTTGAGCTGGTGGCCGCCGGCGCCGAACGGCTGGGCGAGCCCGGGCACCCGCAGCACCATCGGGTTGCGGTAGGCGCCGGACGACAGGTGGCCCATGGTGGCCGCCTCGGCGCGCAGCTGCTCCAGCCCGCCGTAGAGGTCCGCCAGGCCGTCCAGCTCGGCGACGGGCAGCAGTCCGGCCGTTCCGGCGCCCAGGGCCAGCCCGAGGATCGTGGTGGTGTCCGGGGGGCTGTCGAAGACCCGGTCGGCGTCGCGCAGCCCGGCGGTGACGCCGAACCGGCCGCCGCGGATGGTGGCCGGGCCGAAGACGAGCATCGACGGGTCGGTGGCGAGCGCGTCGGCGAGGGTGGCTCCGATGGTCTGGGCGAGGGTGAGCGGCCCGGCGTGTTCCGGCCGCCGGTCCGGGAGGAGACGGGCCTGGCCGGCGGCTTCGGTGACCGCGTCGGTGACCCGCTGCGGCCGCCGGGGCGCCAGGGTGGCCGCGACCTCGCCGAGGGACGCCAGTTTGGGCTCGCCGAGCACCTCCTCGGCGGCTTTGCGGACCTGCCAGCCGACCTCGTCGTACCGGGTGAGCACCTCGTCCGGCGTGTACAGCCCGGCGGCGACGAGCAGCCGGGCGGTGACGGTGAGCGGGTCCCGGTCGATCTCGTCCGGTTCCGGGTCGCCGGCCTGCCCGAGGAGCCGGACGGTGGACAGGTGCAGGACGGCGGGCCGGCGTTCGGTACGGACGAATCCGGCCGCCTCGGTGACCGCGTCGTGGACCGCGGCCAGGTCGCAGCCGTCGGCCGAGGAGTAGCGCAGCCCGGGGCGGCCACGGAGCACCTGAGCGGTCCAGGTCTCCGGACCGGGGGTGTCGTCCTCGCAGATCAGCAGCAGCGGCATCGGGCGGCCGGCGGATTCGATCCGGCCGGCCACGTCGAGGGCGGCGATGCCGGGGGCGCGCCCGGCCGCGCCGTCGCCGAAGGTGGCGACCACGATGGCGTCGTCCGGCCAGGCGGTGACGCCGGGGCGGGTGAGGGCGTGGGCCAGGCCGGCCGCGCGGGGCAGGTGGCCGCCGCCGCCGGAGAGGGCCGGGATCAGGTGCAGGGCCGGGTTGCCGAGGATCCGGTCCCGGCCGCCGGTGATCGGGTCGCGGACCGAGGCGACGACACCGCGCAGGATGTCCCGGGCGGCTTCTTCGAGGCGGCGGCCCCGGTCGGTGGCGGGGTCGGCGGGGCTGTTCGCCGCCCGTACGCAATAGAAGGCCGCGGAGCGGTGATGGAGCAGGGCCGGGTCGTCGCCGCGCAGCACCGCGGCGACCGCGGCGTTGCCCTCGTGCCCGGACGAGCCGGTGGTGTGGAAGCCCTCGTTGAAGCTGCGCAGCCAGCGCGCGGCGAGGTCGAGGTGGCGGCTGGTCAGCTGGGCGTCGAAGAGGTCCCTGGCCTGGGTCCCGGTCAGGCCGGCGCCGTCCCGGACCGGATCTTCGGGGGCACGCCCGGAGTCCGGTGGCCGCAGGGCCGAGACCGCATCGCGGAACCGCTCGTCGAGGTTTTGCGGGGTGGTCACGAGATTCAGCATTCCCGACGCGGGCCAGGAGTACCACTGCGAGATGGTTCGATCTGACACACACGACTGGTGACGTGGTGGTCTACTCAGAGACATGATCTTGCGGTACGCCGTTCTGCGCCTGGCTCAGTGCCTCGGCTGGCTGACCGGCACCGCGACCGTGTTCCTGCTGCTCGATCTGTACACATAGGCTCGGACGGCACATAGGCTCGGGCGATGCGTACCGAGCTGATCAACGTACGGACCGGCGGCTCCCCGGTGGTCGTGGACATCACCCGGGAGGCGGCCCGGTTCGCCCGCTCCGAGAAGGACGGCCTGCTGCACGTCTTCGTCCCGCACGCGACGGCCGGGCTGGCGATCATCGAGACCGGCGCGGGTTCCGACGACGATCTGCTGACCGCGATCGACGATCTGCTGCCCACCGAGGACAAGTGGCAGCACCGGCACGGTTCGCGCGGGCACGGCCGGGATCACGTGCTGCCGGCCTGGATCCCGCCGTACGCCACCCTGCCGGTGATCGGCGGCGAGATCGCCCTCGGCACCTGGCAGTCGATCTGCCTGGTGGACCCGAACGGCGACAACCCGGTCCGTCAGGTCCGCTTCTCGTTCATCGCCGGCTGAGCACGATCCTGGCCACCCCGGCCGGGGTGGTCCCGCGGCCGGGCGAGCCGCTGAGCACCACGTTCTCCGGGTAGAGCCGCCCGAGCAGCGCGAGCAGCACCAGGTCGTCGCCGGCGGGCAGCAGGGCGTCGCCGTCGTCGTTGTGCACCAGGCCGGGCGCGGTCAGCACCGGCCAGGCGCTCACGGTCCGGCCGCCGGGTGAGGCCGGACCGCCGCCGGCGAACCGGTGCCCGCGCAGCGCCTGGCCCAGGTCGACGCGGGCCGTCGCACCGTCCCGGGTGACCTCGATCACCGCGGTGCGGACGCCGTCGTGTGCGGGGTTCGCGGTGATCCGCGCGGCGAGCGGTCCGTCCCCGGTCACCGCGATCAGATCCCCGATTGCGGTACGCCGTTCGGCCGCGTAGTCGGCGGAGGCGGGCACCCAGGTCACGTCTTCGCCCCCGGTGGCCGGCCGCCAGCTGAGCAGGTGGCGCGGCGCGTCCCGGACGCTCCCGCCGACGACGGCCGGCAGGACGGTGCCGCCGTCGTGGTCGAACCCGTATCCGGCCGGCCCGTCCGCGCCGGCGATCACCCGCCGGGCGTACCCGACGACGCTGGTGTGCCGGACCCGCCGGAACAGCAGTTCGGCGAGGAACCGCTCACGGGCCTCCTCGGCGTGCCGCAGGCCGCGTGGGGTGACCAGCAGCGGCGTCTCCCGCCAGCCGGCGAACGGCAGCAGCGCGTCGCGGAGCAGGACGGTCTGGTGCAGCCACTCGTTGTAGAGCTGGACGGCGACCGGCCCGCCCCGCCCGCCCATCAGCATGTCGGCCGCCTCGGGGGTGAGCAGGTGCCCGTCGCAGCGGCTGCGGACGCCGAGCGGCCCGGCCGGGAACCCGATCCGCCGGGTGGCCGTCCGCTCCAGGGCCCGGCCGGCCCATCCGGCGATCTCGGCGCCGATCGTGGCGGCCTGGGCGGTGAATTCGCCGGCGCTCTCCGGCAGCGGCAGCGAGGTCTCCCGGCCGGTGGTCGCGAGGGTGGCCCGGATCTGGGTGTCCAGCACCTCGGGCGAGAACCCGTCGACGGCGTCGGCCACCCCGTGGAGCAGGGGTTCGAGGGTGGCGGCGACGGCTTCCGCGGTCATCGTGGAGCGCTCCGGGAGCGTGTTCCAGCGGGATCCTCCGAGCATGACGATCTCCCATTCTTGATCGAGTGTTACAGAATTTCGGCACGAGAAGATCAATCCAGCACCGTCAGGGCGACCTCCACGTGACCGGCGAGCACCCGCTCGTCCGGGGTCACCTTGCCCGACACGAGCAGACCGTTGAGGAAGGTCACCAGGAAGCCGGCGAGGGCGGCCGGCTCGCGCGCGGTGGAGATCTCGCCCCGGGCGGCCGCGGCGGCCAGCAAGCCGGTCAGGGCGGCGGTGGAGGCGGCCATGGCGTCGCGGACGAACCGGCCGGTGGCGGCGTCGCCGGGCAGCCGCTCGGCCGCGGCGTTGACGAGGAGGCAGCCGCGGCCGCCACCGCCGGACGCGATCCGCACCCGCTCCAGCAGCATGGCCCGCAGCACCGACCGGACCTCCCCGCCGGCCTCCAGCTCGGCCAGGGCGGCGGCGGCCAGGTCGTCCCGGTAGCGCTCCAGGGCCGCCCGGTAGAGGCCCTCCTTGCTGCCGAAGGCGGCGTAGAGCGAGCCCTGCCCGACGCCGAGCCGGTCGGTCAGGTGCCGCACCGAGGTGGCCTCGAAGCCGCGCTCCCAGAACAGCTCCATGGCCTGCTGGACGGCGCGGTCGGTGTCGAACTCCCGGAGCCTGGCCATACCCCGTACCGTAATCGTTCTGGATCGGTCGTTCAAGAAAGTCCGGTCACGGCGTTGTTTCAGCATTTTTTCAACAAGCCCTCAAAGTTACCGGCCAGTACATGTGTCGCGCATCGCTGAGAGCCCGGGTAGGCGTGACGAGGCGCACGCCAAGGGGGCAGGATGGAGGCCTATTCCGAGCGATTCGCCACCAACTGGTTCTACAAAAGCCAGGTCGCCCGGAGGTCCGACACTCACACCAAGAGGATTGCCTGTGGCCACGGAGCGCAAGCGCCCGGTGATCAGCGATGGCCTGCCGAGCCAGCTTCCTGACATCGACCCCGAGGAAACAAACGAGTGGGTCGAGTCGCTCAACGGAGTCATCGACGAACGAGGCGCCAAAAGAGCCCGTTATGTGATGTTGCGCCTGCTCGAGCGGGCCCGGGAGCGACAGGTCGGCGTTCCTCCTCTGACATCCACGGACTACATCAACACCATCCCGCCGGAGCGTGAGCCCTGGTTCCCCGGCGACGAGTTCGTCGAGCGGCGGATCCGCGCCTACATCCGGTGGAACGCCGCGATGCTGGTGCACCGGGCACAGCGCCCGGAGATCGGCGTCGGCGGGCACATCTCGACCTACGCGTCGAGCGCCAGCCTCTACGAGGTGGGCATGAACCACTTCTTCCGGGGCAAGGACCACCCGGGCGGCGGCGACCACATCTTCTACCAGGGGCACGCCTCCCCCGGCATGTATGCCCGCGCCTACCTGGAAGGCCGGCTGACCACCCACCAGCTGGACGGCTTCCGGCAGGAGCTGTCGCACCCGGGCGGCGGTCTCCCGTCGTACCCGCACCCGCGGCTCATGCCGAACTTCTGGGAGTTCCCGACGGTCAGCATGGGCCTCGGCCCGCTGAACGCGATCTACCAGGCGCGGTACAACCGCTACCTGCACAACCGCGGCATCAAGGACACCAGCCAGCAGAACGTCTGGGCGTTCCTCGGCGACGGCGAGATGGACGAGGTCGAGTCGCTCGGCGCGATCGGCCTGGCCGCCCGCGAGGAGCTGGACAACCTCACCTTCGTCATCAACTGCAACCTGCAGCGCCTCGACGGCCCGGTGCGCGGTAACGGCAAGGTCATCCAGGAGCTGGAGTCCTTCTTCCGCGGTGCCGGGTGGAACGTCATCAAGGTCGTCTGGGGCCGGGAGTGGGACTCGCTGCTCGCCGCGGACACCGACGGCGCGCTCGTCAACCTGATGAACGTGACGCCCGACGGTGACTACCAGACCTACAAGGGCGAGTCCGGGGAGTACGTGCGCGAGCACTTCTTCGGCCGGGACCCGCGCACCCGCAAGCTCGTCGACGGCATGACCGACGACGACATCTGGAACCTCAAGCGCGGCGGGCACGACTACCGCAAGCTCTACGCGGCCTACAAGGCGGCCACCGAGCACACCGGCCAGCCGACCGTGATCCTGGCCAAGACCGTCAAGGGCTGGACGCTGGGCTCGCACTTCGAGGCGCGTAACGCCACGCACCAGATGAAGAAGCTGACCCTGCCCGACCTCAAGGGCTTCCGGGACCGCCTCTACCTCGACATCAGCGACAAGCAGCTGGAGGAGAACCCGTACCTCCCGCCGTACTTCCACCCCGGTGAGAAGTCCGACGAATACCAGTACATGATGGAGCGCCGTCGTGACCTGGGCGGCTCGATCCCGAGCCGGCGGACGAAGTCGAAGTCGCTGGCCATCCCGGAGCAGAAGGCGTTCGACGGGCTCAAGGCCGGCAGCGGCAAGCAGAAGGTGGCCACCACGATGGCCTTCGTCCGCCTGCTCAAGGACCTGATGAAGGACAAGGAGTTCGGGGCCCGCTGGGTGCCGATCATCCCGGACGAGGCGCGGACCTTCGGGATGGACTCGCTCTTCCCGACCAAGAAGATCTACTCGCCGCACGGCCAGACGTACACCTCGGTGGACCGGGAGCTGTTCCTGTCCTACAAGGAGGCGACGAACGGCCAGATCCTGCACGAGGGCATCAACGAGGCGGGTTCGACGGCGAGCTTCATCGCGGCCGGCACCTCGTACGCCACGCACGACGAGCCGATGATCCCGCTCTACATCTTCTACTCGATGTTCGGGTTCCAGCGGACCGCCGACGAGCTGTGGGCGGCCGCCGACCAGATGACCCGGGGCTTCCTGCTCGGCGCCACCGCCGGCCGGACCACGCTCAACGGTGAGGGCCTGCAGCACGAGGACGGGCACTCGCTGCTGATCGCGGCGACCAACCCGGCGGTGGTCTCCTACGACCCGGCGTTCGGCTTCGAGATCGCGCACATCATGCGCGACGGTCTCCACCGGATGTACGGGGAGAAGCAGGAGAACATCTTCTACTACCTCACCATCTACAACGAGCCGGCGATCCAGCCCGCCGAGCCGGCCGACCTCGACACCGAGGGCCTGCTCAAGGGCATCTACCGGTTCAGCGAGAGCTCGGTGAAGGACGGTCCGAAGGCGCAGATCCTGGCCTCCGGCACCGGCATGCGCTGGGCCCTGAAGGCGCAGGAGCTGCTCGCCCAGGACTGGGGGGTGAGCGCCGACGTGTGGTCGGTCACCTCCTGGACCGAGCTGCGCCGGGACGCGATCGAGGCCGAGGAGCACAACCTGCTCCACCCGAGCGACGCGCCCCGCAAGCCGTACATCCAGCAGAAGCTGGAGGCGACCGAGGGCCCGTCGGTGGCGGTCAGCGACTGGATGCGGGCGGTGCCCGACCTGATCAGCCGCTGGGTTCCGAACGGGTACACCTCGCTCGGCACCGACGGCTTCGGCATGAGCGACACCCGGCACGCGCTGCGCCGCCACTTCCACGTGGACGGCGAGTCGGTGACCGTGGCGACGCTGCGTGAGCTGGCCCTGAAGGGCCTGGTTCCGGCGCACGTGCCGGGCGAGGCGGCCAAGAAGTACGCGATCGACGACGTCAACGCCGCGCCGGTGGGCGAGACCGGTGGCGACTCGTAAGAGCCGGTAGTGGAAAGGGGGGCCCGCAGGCCCCCCTTTTCGCGTCGTCAGGCCGGCACGTAGCTGATGACCTCGACGCCTGTCGCGGACCGCCAGCTGCCGATGTGGGTCAGCGCGATCTTCGTGCCCGGCTCCCACAGCTTGACGCCCTCGCCGGCGACCACCGGATAGATCATCACCCGGTACTCGTCGATCAGGTTGTGCCGGGTCAGATAGTTGACCAGCGATCCGCTGCCGTTGATCATCAGGTTGCCGGGCTCGGTCTTGAGCTTGGCCACCGCCTCGGCCACGTCACCCGCCAGGAAGGTGGCGTTCCACTCCGGCTCGGTCAGCGTGGTGGTGGCCACGTGCTTGGGCATCGCGTTCATCTTCACGCCGAAGTGCCCGGTCTCGGCCTCCATCCGCGGCCAGGCCGCCTTGAAGCCCTCGTAGGTCTTGCGGCCGAGCAGCAGCGCGTCGGCCTCCTGGAGGTTCGCGTCCTGCCAGGCGCCGAGTTCCTCGTTGAAGTACGGCCCGCTCCAGACCGGCTCCTCGAACACCCCGTCGAGGGTCATGTACTCCACCGCGACGATCTTGCCCATGGCTCTCTCCCCTTGTCTCAGCCGTTTCCTCCGCAACGAACAGGTACCCGGCTGAGTAGCGGGACCGCTCTTCTCATATCCGGTCATTCCCCGCCGATGTGCAGTTCGTGGGATTTCGCATCAGTCACAAGCTGCTTCTCCTCGGCCTCGGTAGCGTCCTGATCACCGCTGTCGTGCTGGTCGCCGTCGGCGCCTGGCAGAGCGGTCGCTTCGCCGACAACACCGAGCGGGAGGTGCTGCGACAGAACCAGGCCTCGCTCGCACAGACCGCCGCCGATGTCAGCGCGCTCGTCCGCACCGTCGGTGACGAGGTGCAGGAGGGCGTCGACAAGAGCATGAACAGCGCGTCGTCGTATCTCTCCCAGAACGGCGGGATGCGGACCACCGGCGGCCGGGCCACCTGGACCGCCACCAACCAGGTCACCCAGGAGACCACCCAGGTCACCCTCCCCCGGGTCACGATCGGTGGCGACTGGCTGGGCCAGAACACCAACCTGAAACGGACGACCCCGTTCGTCGACGACGCCAAGGAGCTGTCCGGCGCCGACGTCACCGTCTTCCAGCGGATGAACGCGGCCGGTGACCTGCTGCGGGTCGGCACCACGGTGAAGTCCGCCAAGGGCACCCGGGCGATCGGCACCTACATCCCGGCCGAGGCGGACGGCAAGCCGAACGCGGTGGCCGCGGCGATCCTGGACGGCAAGACGTTCCGCGGGGTCGCGGCGGTCGTCGGCACCCCCTACATCACCGTGTACGAGCCGATCAAGAACTCGGCCGGGGACGTGATCGGGGCGCTCTTCGTCGGTGTGCCGCAGGCCGACGCGCTGTCCACACTGACCGAGGCGATCGCCGAGACCAAGATCCAGACCAATGGCTGGGTCGCCGTCTTCAGCACCGCCGCCGCCGACAAGGGCCGGATCGTCGCCTCCAACCTCGACGGCATGGTCGGCGAGATCGCGCTGGACGCCACCGACGGCAGCGGCGCCCGCTACGTCGAGGAGATCGTCGCCAAGGCGCCGGAGCTCACCGACGGCAACACCTGGCAGGCCAAGTACCAGCTGGCCGGCGCCGCCGGAGCCCCCGCCGCGGACACCACCACCACGGTCGCCTTCTACGGGCCGTACCAGTGGGCGGTCACCATCGGCGGGTACGACGCGGACGCCGCGGGCGCGGTCACCGTGGTCCGCGACGGCCGCGGGACGATGCTCCAGTGGTTCATGATCGCCGGGCTGCTGCTGGCCGTGGCCGGTGCCGCGCTGGCCTGGTTCCAGGCCAGCCGGATCTCCGGGCGGATGGCCGGGCTGACCGGGGCGCTGCAGCGCCTGGCCGCCCACGACCTGACCGTCCGGGTGGACGACCAGGGCCGGGACGAGATCGGCGAGGCCGGCACCGCGCTCAACACCGCCGCCACCGAGCTGCGCTCGGTGATGCGGGAGGTGACCAGCGCCTCCGACGCGGTGGCCGGCACCGCCCAGCGGGTGACCGCCACCGGCGGTGAGATGTCGGCCGCCGCGGACACCGCCGCGGACCGGGCCGGAGCGGTCAGCTCCTCGGCCGAGACGGTGTCGCACGTGGTGCAGACGGTGGCCGCCGGCGCCGAGGAGATGGGCGCGTCGATCAGCGAGATCTCGCACAACGCCCAGGAGGCCGCGCAGGCCGGGCGGGACGGGGTCGGCCTGACCGCGGCCGCCGCCGGGGTCATCGAGGAGTTGCGGGCCTCGACCGGGAAGATCTCCGACGTGGTCCAGCTGATCGCCACCATCGCCGAGCAGACCAACCTGCTGGCCCTGAACGCGACCATCGAGGCCGCCCGGGCCGGCGAGACCGGCAAGGGCTTCGCCGTGGTCGCCGGTGAGGTCAAGGAGCTGGCCCAGGAGACCGCCCGGGCCACCGAGGACGTCACCGAGCGGGTCGCCGCGATCAACGCCGACACCGCCCGGGCGGTCCAGGCGATCGACGCCATCACCGAGCGGATCGCCCAGGTCAACGACTACCAGACGGCGATCGCGGCGGCGGTCGAGGAGCAGGCCGCCACCACCGCGGAGATGGCCCGCAACATCTCCGAGGCGGCCGGCGGCAGCCGGGACATCGCGGACGGCATCGGCACGGTCAGCGGGGCGATGCAGAGCACCCGCGAGTCGGTGGCGTCGTCGCACCGGGCCGCGGACGAGCTGACCGCCACCGCGCACCGGCTGACCGACCTCGTCGGAAGGTTCACGGTGTGACGGCCGGGACGATATCCGGTTCCGGCCGTCGGTACGCTGGGGCGGTGACTGTTCGCGTACGTTTCGCCCCCTCACCGACCGGCATGTTCCACGTGGGCGGTGCCCGCACGGCCCTGCAGAACTGGATCTACGCCCAGCAGCACGGCGGTGTCTTCGTGCTCCGGATCGAGGACACCGACGCGGCCCGGAACAAACCCGAATGGACCGAGGGCATCCTCGCCGCGCTCGACTGGATCGGCATCGAGCGCGGGTCCTACGAGGGCCCCTACTACCAGTCGTCCTACGCCGCCGACCACACCGCCGCGGCCACCCGGCTGTACGGCGAGGGCAAGGCCTACTACTGCGACTGCACCCGGGACGACGTGCTGGCCCGGGCCGGCAACAAGCACTCCGGCTACGACGGCTTCTGCCGCGACCGCGGGCTCGGGCCGGGTGAGGGCCGCGCGCTGCGGTTCCGCACGCCCGACGAGGGCGAGACCGTGGTGGTCGACCTGGTCCGGGGCAAGCCGACCTTCGAGAACAAGCTGATCGAGGACTTCGTCATCGCCCGCTCCGACGGCTCGGCGGTGTTCCTGCTGGCCAACGTGGTCGACGACATGAGCATGGGGATCAACCACGTGTTCCGCGCCGAGGAGCACCTGCCCAACACGCCGAAACAGCAGCTGCTGTGGGAGGCGCTCGGGCACACCCCGCCGGTCTGGGGCCACGTGCCGGTGATCGTCAACGAGAAGCGGCAGAAGCTGTCGAAGCGCCGCGACAAGGTCGCCCTGGAGGCGTACCGGGACGAGGGTTACCTCGCCGCCGCCATGCGCAACTACCTGATGCTGCTCGGCTGGGCGCCGACCGGCGACCGGGAGATCGTCCCGTGGTCGGTGATCGAGGAGGAGTTCCACCTCGACCAGGTCAACCACGCCCCCGCCTTCTTCGACGTGAAGAAACTGCGGGCCTTCAACGGGGAGTACATCCGCGCCCTCTCGGTGAGCGAGTTCACCCAGCTCTGCGCGCCCTGGCTGACCGGCACCGACACCATCGCGGCCCCGCCGTGGGCGCCGGCCGCCTTCGACGCGGAGACCTTCGCCGCGGTCGCCCCGCTCGCCCAGACCCGGATCGCGGTGCTGTCCGAGATCGTGGACAACGTCGACTTCCTCTTCCTGGACGAGCCGGTGCGTGATGAGGCGTCCTGGGCGAAGGCGATGAAGGAGGGCGCGGCGGACATTCTGGACGACACGGCCACCGCTTTCGCCGCCCTTCCGGACTGGACCGCCGACTCCCTGAAGGCGGCGCTCGAGGCGGTCGGCGAGGCCCGAGGTCTCAAATTGGGTAAGACCCAGGCGCCGGTACGAGTGGCGGTGACCGGTCGGACGATCGGTCTCCCCCTGTTCGAGTCTGTCGAACTGCTCGGCCGGGACCGTACGCTGGCGAGGATTTCCGCAGCTCGCGCGCGTCTCTGAGAGATCCGCGGCGACGTCTCGGGCACCCTGGTGACGTTCTCGGTCACCAGGGTGACCGCCGCCCCGGCCGTTTGCACGGGGTGGGTACTATTCGCCCGCTGATCATCGGCCGTTGCGTCCTCACGGTCATCCCCCACATGGTTGCAATTCACCCGGCCTCCAGATGCGGGCGGGACCATGTCAGGGAAGGCTGGAGGCACGAGGTCGTGTAACCGGTGTCACCACCGGGTAGGACCAGCGCGGTTTATCAGTCCATGTCCATCCACGGGCGGGGGAGGTCGGATGGTGCGGGGGACAATCAAGAGGATGGTGTCGGTGACGGTGGCCACGACAGTGGCGCTGGCACTGACTTTCGGGGCGGCTCCGGCCGTTCAGGCGGCACCCAAGTCGGCACCGAAGCCGACCGCGGTCTCGGTGGCCGGCAAGGACATCGCCGAGACGATCGTGGTGCGGCAGGAGGAGCGTCCGAAGCTCTTCCAGATGCTGATGACCGAGGTCAACTGGCTGGGCACGGCGACGTCGACGTCATCGGCGCCGAAGTCGGCGAAGCTCGGCCCGAAATACACGGTGACGCTTCTGGTCAAGGACGCGCCCAACGCGGTCTACGACCTGTACCCGATGGCCGCCGGTGGCCCGCGGGCGCACCGCCCGGCGAAGCAGCCGGGTGGCAAGAAGCCGGAGGGCTGGTTCTACGGCCGGCTCTCGATGCCGGAGGCGCTGCGGCTCAGCGGCGCCCCGCTGGAGGAGGGCCCGCCGGATGTCGTGAGCAGCGGCATCGGTGGTGGGGTCGGCACCGACCTGGAGACCGACGAGGTCAGCGCGATGACCGAGGTCTCCGCGGCGTTCGGTGAGTTCCGGCGGCTGTTCCTGCTCAACGGAGCCGTCCTGCTGGTCATTCTGACCGGTCTGGCCGGCATGGCGTTCCTCATCCGCCGGCGGGTCTGACACCCTCCGGCAGTTCGGCGCTCGACGAGGGCGCCGCCGCGTTCTCGACCAGGCGGACCAGATCCTCCAGGTCGGCATCGAACTCGGCGGCGCCCTCCAGCGTCTCCGGGTTCGAACCGGGCAGCCCGCCGGTGACCTCACCGGTCGTGTAGCCGAGAAGGAAAGCGCAGATCAGCCGGGCGATCCGGGTCACCTCGGAGCCGGGCACCCCGGCGTCGGTGAGGATGCCCTGCAGCGCCCCGGCCAGCCAGGCCGCCGAGGGCCCGGCCGCGGAACGGTTCAGCAGCAGCGGGAAGGCGCTCGGGTGGGCGTGGGCCAGCGAGCGGACCGCCCGGCCGACCGCGCACAGGCGGTGCTTCCAGTCGATGTCCGCGGGGTCCCCGCCGACGGCGGTGCCGAGTTCCAGGTGCAGCAGGTCGACCAGGCCGTCGAGCAGGGCGTCCTTACCCCCGACGTACGGGTACAGCGCCATCGAGGTGAGCCCGACCCGTTCCGCGACGGCCCGCATCGACATCGCCGCGAGCCCGCGTTCGTCCACCAGGGCCAGCGCCTGATCGAGGATCTGCCGTCGTTTGTCGTCCACCACCCCAACCTGACCAGCAAGGCCGTCGCAGGGTGGCGAAACGCGCCCGTAGCCCACCGCCACTCACCCGTTCGGGGAGGGAACCGGCTCGGACCGCGCCCCACACGCATGGCGCCGCCGGTGTCGAGGGCCCTGAAATCGGCCACGGCTCCGCCCCGCCGATTTCGGCGTCCTCGGCATCAGCTTGAGGGCGCCATGCCGCCGAGCGACAGCGAAGGCCGGAAACTCAGCACCAGCGGCCGGGCGGGCGGCCCCGGCCGGCGGCGCGGCGGCGAGGGCGGACGGCGCCGTGCAGGTGGGCGCCGGCCCAGCCGCGCAGATCGGTGCGGCAGCCGACGCGGCCCACGGTGCCCGGGTCGGCGGGCTGCTCGTCGTCGGCCGGCGGCGCTGCCGGGTCGTCGACGGCGGGATCCCTGTCGGTGCGCGCGAACGCGTCGTCCCGTTCCATCATCTCGCCTCCTCGATCCGTGCCCTCGGCACCGACTCCTCATCGGCACCGTGCCGCCCGGTGTTAACACCCGTCCACACCGCCGTTCGACACCTTGCCAGGTCACCGACCGAAATCACGGGAGAGGCGCACCGCTACAGCGGTCAAAAGTCATAAAAACTCCCAAACCGTACGGCGTTCCGGGTTTCCGCTCCGTGTCATCCGGATGCCGGACCCTCGCCACGGCGTGAAACGCTGTGCCGGTGGCAGAAACCGACACCGGAACCACCCCGGCCGGCCGTCCGGACAGCCCGGCCCAACCACTGCGCCCGGGCACCCTGCGCCGCATCGAACGGCACGCGGGCGCCCTGGCCAGCTCGGCTGTGGCCCGGATGGACGAGACGCTTCCCTGGTTCCGGGCACTGCCCGCCGATCAGCGTTCCTGGGTGATGCTCGTCGCACAAGCCGGCGTCCGGTCCCTCGTCGAGTGGCTGCGTTCCGGCGGCACCGTCGCGGCCAGCACCGAGATCTCCGACGAGGTGTTCGCCGCCGCTCCGCGCGCCCTGGCCCGGGTCATCACGCTCACCCACACCGTGCAGCTGATCAAGGTGACGATCGACGTCGCCGAGGCCGAGGTGCCGGGATTCGCCGAGGAGGGCGAGCACGAGGCGCTGATCCAGGCGATCCTGCGGTTCTCCCGGGAGATCGCCTTCTCCGCCGCCCGGGTCTACGCGCGGGCCGCCGAGTCCCGCGGCGCCTGGGACGCCCGGCTGCAGGCGCTGCTGGTGGACGCCCTGCTGCGCGGCGACTCCTCGGATGTGCTGGCCAGCCGGGCCGCCGCCCTGGGCTGGGCGGACGCGTCACCGGTCGCGGTGGTGGTGGGCCGCTCCCCCGGTGGCGACATCACCGCGGTGCTGCACGCGGTCTACCGGGCCGCCCGGCGCGCCCGGCTGGAGGTGATCGCCGGAGTGCACGGAGACCGTCTGGTGGTCGTGGTCGGCGGGGCCACCGATCCGGTCGCCGCCGCCACCGCGCTCAGCGGCGGATTCGGCGAGGGACCGGTGGTGGTCGGGCCGGCGGTCCCGTCGCTGGACCAGGCCACCGAGTCGGCGCGGGCCGCGCTGGCCGGGTTCCGGGCGGCGCAGGCCTGGCCCGGCGCGCCGTCCCCGGTGGCCGCCGACGACCTGCTGCCCGAGCGGGTGCTCTCCGGGGACATGGACGCCCGGCGCAAACTGCGGCACGACGTTTTCGGGGCACTGACCCGGGCCGGGAGCGGACTACTGGAGACGCTGGACGCCTTCTTCGCCTCGGGCGGGGTGCTGGAGAGCGCGGCCCGCGAACTCTATGTCCACCCGAACACGGTCCGTTACCGTCTGCGCCGGGTCTCCGAGGTGACCGCACTCTCCCCGCTGGACGGCCGGGACGCCTTCGCCCTGCGGATGGCACTGACGGTGGGGCGCCTCGACCCGGCGACGTGACCGGGATCTCTCACCATTCGTCACCGCGCGCGGCTGCATGAATAGGGCGGAAATCCCCCAAGCTCACCCCTGTTTTGTAGGAACCCTACAACCCTGGTCGTAGGGTTTCGTCGTGCCCGGCTACCGCAAAGACCCCTCGGATCCGGAAGAGTCAAGGGCGTGCTCGCCGTACTCTCGCCCGGCCAGGGCTCCCAGAAGCCCGGCTTCCTGACCCCCTGGCTCGACCTTCCCGGCACCGGGGCCCGCCTCGCCGAGTGGTCCACCCTCGCCGGTGTCGACCTGCTCCACCTCGGCACTCAGGCCGACGCCGAGGAGATCAAGGACACCGCCCGGACCCAGCCGCTGCTGGTCGCCGCCGCCCTGCTCGCCGCCGAGCAGCTGTCGCTCGGCGACACCGCCGTGATCGCCGGTCACAGTGTGGGTGAGCTGGGCGCGGCCGTCGTCGCCGGGGTCCTCTCGCCGGAGGCCGCGATCACCCTCGCCGGGATCCGCGGCCGGGAGATGGCCGCCGCCTGCGCGATCGAGCCGACCGGCATGAGCGCCGTCCTCGGCGGCGACCCGGACGAGGTGGTCGCCACCATCGAGAAACACGGGCTGGTCCCGGCCAACCGCAACGGCGCCGGCCAGATCGTCGCGGCCGGCTCGCTGCCCGCGCTCGCCGACTTCGCCGCCGCGCCCCCGGCCAAGGCCCGGGTCATCGCGCTCAAGGTGGCCGGCGCGTTCCACACGCCGTTCATGGCCCCGGCCGAGACCGCGCTGGCCGCCGCCGCCGGCGACGTCACCGTCAGCAACCCGTCCCGCACCCTGCTGTCGAACCTGGACGGCACCGCCGTCACCGACGGCACCGAGATGCTGGGGCGGCTGATCCGCCAGGTCACCGCTCCGGTCCGCTGGGACCTCTGCATGCGCACCCTCAAGGACCTCGGTGTCACCGGAGTCGTCGAGCTGCCCCCGGCGGGCACCCTCGCGGGTCTGATCAAGCGTGAGCTCAAGGGCGACGGGGCTCCCGAGATCGTCACCCTGAACACCCCGGACGACCTGCCCGCCGCCCGCGATCTGATCGCCCGCATCCAAGGAGAAGAACGATGACCGCGGGTTCCCGCATCGTCGCGATGGGCCACTACCAGCCCTCGCGTGTGGTCACCAACGACGATCTGGCCAGCACCCTGGAGACCAACGACGCGTGGATCCGGGACCGGGTCGGCATCGCCGAGCGGCGGATCGCCGACAACGAGTCGGTCGCCGACATGGCCGTCTTCGCCGCGGAGAAGGCACTCGCCACCTCCGGCCTGGCCGCCGCCGACATCGACATGGTCGTCGTCGCCACCTGCTCGGCGGTCGACCGCTGCCCGAACGTGGCGACCACCGTCGCGGCCCGGCTCGGCATCGCCGCCCCGGCCACCTTCGACCTGAACACCGCCTGCTCCGGGTTCTCCTACGCGCTCGCCACCGTGGACCACGCGATCTCGGCCGGCGCCTCCCGCAACGCCCTGGTGATCGGCGCGGAGAAGCTGTCCGACGTGGTCGACTGGACCGACCGCACCACCGCGGTGCTCTTCGCCGACGGCGCCGGCGCGGCAGTGGTCAGCGCGGTCGCCGAGGGCGAGGAGACCCAGATCGGCCCGGTGCTGTGGGGATCCACCCCGGACAAGGGCGACGCCCTGACCATCGGCGGCTGGCAGCCGTACATCAAGCAGAACGGTCAGGCGGTGTTCCGCTGGGCCACCACCGCGCTGGCGCCGTTCGCGGCCGAGGTCTGCAAGCGGGCCGGTGTCGAGCCGTCCGAGCTGGCCGCCTTCGTCCCGCACCAGGCCAACACCCGGATCATCGACGGCATCGTGAAACGGCTCGGCCTGAGCCCGGACGCGGTCGTCGCCAAGGACCTCGTCGAGTCGGGCAACACGTCCGCGGCGAGCATCCCGCTGGCCCTGTCCAAGCTGATCGAGCGCCGGGAGGTGCCCTCCGGGGCGCCGGTGCTGCTCTTCGGCTTCGGCGGTGGCCTCACCTACGCCGGCCAGGTCATCCGCTGCCCGTAAGCAGCGGTTCACCCGGCCGTCGACAATCCGCACCATAGAGAAGAGAGATTCCCACAATGGCAACTCGCGCAGAGATCACCTCCGGCCTCGGTGAGATCCTCGAAGAGGTCGCCGGGGTGAACCCGGACGACGTCGCCGAGGAGAAGTCCTTCACCGACGACCTGGACGTCGACTCGCTGTCCATGGTCGAGGTCGTGGTGGCCGCCGAGGAGAAGTTCGGCGTCAAGATCCCGGACAACGAGGTGCAGAACCTGAAGACCGTCGGCGACGCCGTCAGCTACATCGAGGCGAACCACTGACATGAGCACCGTAGACGTCGTCGTCACCGGGCTCGGCGCGACGACCCCGCTCGGCGGGGACGTCGCGTCCACCTGGGACGCCATGCTCGCCGGACGCTCCGGGGTGAGTCCGCTCACCCAGGAGTGGGCCGGGAACCTGCCGGTCCGGATCGCGGCCCAGCTGGCCGTCGACCCGTCCGAACTGATCGACCGGGTCAAGCTGCGCCGGATGGACCGCGCCGAGGCGATGGCCGTCATCTCGGCCCGTGAGGCCTGGGCCGACTCCGGTCTGGCCGAGGCCGGGTTCGACCCGGAACGGCTCGCCGTCAGCTACGGCACCGGCATCGGCGGTGTGCTCACCACACTCGGCCAGAACGAGATCCTGGAGAAGTCGGGACCGCGGCGGGTCAGCCCGCACACGGTGCCGATGCTGATGCCGAACGGTCCGGCCGCGTACATCGGCCTGGAACTCGGCGCCAAGGCCGGCGTCCGGGCCATGGCCAGCGCCTGCGCCACCGGCGCCGAAGCCGTCGCGCTCGGACTCGACCTGATCCGGCTCGGCCGGGCCGACGTGGTCGTGGCCGGCAGCACCGAGGCCGTCGTGCACCCGCTGCCGATCGCCGGATTCGCCTCGATGCGGGCCATGTCGACCCGCAACGACGACCCGGAACGGGCCTCCCGCCCGTGGGACCAGAACCGGGACGGCTTCGTCCTCGGTGAGGGCGCCGGCACGCTGGTGCTGGAGCGGGCCGACCACGCGGCCGCCCGTGGCGCCCGGGTCTACGCGCGTCTCGCCGGCGCCGGCATCACCTCCGACGGGTACGACATCGTCCAGCCCGACCCGGAGTGCGCGGGCGGCATCCGGGCGATGCGGATGGCGATCCAGGACGCCGGACTGACCGGCGCCGACATCCAGCACGTGAACGCCCACGCCACCTCGACCCCGGTCGGCGACATGGGTGAGATCAAGGGCATCAAGGCCGCCCTCGGCGACCACCCGATCCTGACCTCGACCAAGTCGATGTCCGGGCACCTGCTCGGCGCGGCCGGCGCGCTCGAGTCGATCGCCACCATCCTGGCCCTCCGGGACGGCGTCATCCCTCCGACCATCAACCTCGACGACCCCGACGAGCGTCTCGATCTCGAGGTCGCGGCCCACAAGGCGCGTCCCGCCGAGCTTCAGGCGGCGATGAACAACTCGTTCGGCTTCGGCGGCCACAACGTGGCGCTGATCTTCACCAGGCCCTGATCCCCCGGGACCACCTGGATCACCGTGCCGGGACGACTCGGGAAAGCGTCCCGGCACGGCCCCCACCGCGTGGCCCCTTGCGGCGCCCTCCACACCACAGCGCGGCACACGGGCACGACCGGACAACCGCGTGGACCCTTCCGGCGCGCTCCGCACCACAGCGCGGCACACGGACACGACCGGACAACCGCGTGGACCCTTCCGGCGCGCTCCGCACCACAGCGCGGCACACGGACACGACCGGACAACCGCGTGGACCACTGCGGTGCGTTCCGTACCGCAATTCGGCACGCATTTTTGGTACCGGCGGATTCGCCCGGCGGACGCGTTTCGGTCCGGGGTGCCGCGGACCTCGCGCGGTGGGCATCGAGCTTTGCCCACCCGTACGAAATCGGTTATTTGCAGGCGGTCCGCGGCAGGTTGCCGACCGCGATGGGTGACCGGCCGGACGCCTTCGTCTTTCCGGCGATGACGCCGGCGAGTGCGGTGAGTGACAGCTGGCTGGAGGAGTACGTCGCGATCAGTGTCGGCGTCTGTGCCTGGGCGAGCAGCCCCGGCGAGTCCATCATGACCGTGATCGCGGCCGAGTCGTCCAGGTCGATCCGCTGGTCGCCGTAGCCGACCAGGTGGATCACCGAGCCGCCGGACGCCTGCACCTGGACCCCGGCCGCCTGCAGTGCCTTGACCAGGTTGACCCGGGCCACCTCGCGGCTGGCCGGTGCGGTGACCGAGACCGGGCCGGTGAGCAGCGGGCCGGTGCACTTGCCGCGCAGAACGGTCACGGCGGCGGCGTTGAGTGCGGTGACACTCTGTGCGTGGGCTTCGGAGCCGACCACGGAGAGTTCCGGCTGCGGGATCGCCTCGGTGGTGAACTTCAGCGTCAGGATGCGGGTGACCGCCTCGGTGAGGCGCTCGCGCTTGAGCGAGCCGTCCTTGAGCCCGGCCAGGATGCCGTCCCGGGCGGCGCCGATGTCCGGCGGCATGAGCAGCATGTCGTTGCCCGCGTTGAGGGCCCGGACGGCGGCCTCCCCGGACGGCCACTTCTTGGCGGGCGCCATGTTCATCGCGTCGGTGACCGCCACCCCGGTGAATTTGAGCTGACCGCGCAGCACGTCGGTCATGATCTTCTTGGAGAAGGTGGCGGCCACCCCCTTGTCCACCGACCGCAGGTCGAGGTGGCCGGACATCACCAGGCCGGCGCCGGCCCGCACCCCCGCCTGGAACGGCGGCAGGTCCTGCGTCTCCCAAGTCTTCCGGTTCTGGCCGATCACCGGCAGCTCGTCGTGGCTGTCCGCGGTGGTGTGGCCGTGGCCCGGGAAGTGCTTGATCGCGGCGGCCACCCCGGACTCCTGCAGGCCCCGGACGGCGGCCGCGACCTGATCCGCGTTGACCTTCGGGTCGGCGCCGAAGGAGCGGGAGCCGATCACCCCGCCGCCACGCGTGTTGAGGGTGTCGGCGACCGGGGCGAAGTCGACGGTGACGCCCATCGCGGCCAGTTCCGCGCCGGCCGCGCGCCAGGCCGCCTCGGTCAGCCCGGGCTTGCGGGCGGCGCCGAAGGCCATCGCGGACGGGAGCATGGTGACGCCCTCGGTGACCCGGGTGACCACGCCGTACTCCTGGTCCATGCCGATCATCAGCGGGGCCGCGGCGGGCAGTCTCCGGGACGCGTCGTGCAGGCCGGTGGTCAGGTCCCGGACCTGCTCCGGGTTCTCCACGTTGGTGGTCGGGTTGGTCTTGCTGGTCGGGTCGTCGACGGTGAAACCGACCAGGATCATGCCACCGAGGCGGTATTTCTCGACCATCTCGGCCGGTGTGTTCACCCCGGCGAGGCCCTGGTTGGCCTTCGCGTTGTCCGCGTCGACCTTGGTGGCGGAGCTGCCGTAGGCATAGGGCATGAGGACCTGACCGGCCAGGTCCTCGTCGCTGAGCCGGGCCACGATCTCGGCCGCGCGGGTGGCCGGGTCACCACTCGCGGTGACCGGTGGCGCACTCGCCGGAAGGCTGGCGGCACCGCCCGTGGAGGCCGCGCCGGCCGTGGTCGGCGCCGGAGCCGGTTCGTCGCCGCAACCCCCGAGGAGCAGGACCAGGGGTACGGCGACAAGCGCCCGCTGCAGGTTTCTCACGATCGCCATCGAACCAGTTCACGGCAAACGTCGCTACTCGGACCCCCAAGGGCGAATTGTCATCCGACCCGGGTGAGCAGCGTCACCGGAGCACCGTCGCCGGCGTAGCGGAACGGCTCCAGTTCGACGTCCCAGGCGGTGCCGAGCGCCTTCTCCAGCGCATGCGACAGCGCCTCGGGCGCACGGGCCGAGGACATGATGGCGCGCAGCCGGTCCTCGCCGATCTGGATGTCGCCCGACGCGCCCATGACCCCGTGGAACAGCCCGCGACCGGGAACGTGCATGAACCGTTCCCCGTCGACACCCGGACTGGGTTCCTCGGTCACCTCGAACCTGATCATGGGCCACTGTCGCAGGGCAGCAGCCAGCTCGGCGCCAGTGCCGGCCCGGCCGGTCCAGCTGCACTCGGCTCGGCGCATGCTCGGATCGACCGGTTGCACGGTCCATTGCAGTTTGACCGGCGCGGTCAGGACGCGCGCGATCGCCCATTCGACGTGCTGGCACACGGCGAGTGGGGTCGAGTGGACGTATACGACGCCACACGTTGGCACGGTGACCTCCCGGAGACCGAGGTGCGTCTTCCCCTACGACCTCGACCGCGGTTGATCGTGTCCCATGATGCCGGGTGGTACGGATGGTGCGCCAGAGAATCGGCAACATCGACTATTGGGCCCGCCGTAGTGGCATACCCTGCCCAACGCCCTTACCTGCTCCGACGGTATGGTTGCCGTTCGGTCGTGTAGAGTTGCCACGGCCTTTTTTCTACTCTTCTCAGCTTTCTCCAAGGAGTACCGCCGTGGCGAGCAACACTTCAAAGACCGCCCGCGCATCAGTCCGCGCCGGCCAGGGCAGCGGTGGCGCCCTCAGCGTGCTCGGTGAGTACAAGTACCTCATCCCGCTCGCCAACGGCACCTTCGCGTACGTGCGCAACCTGACCAACGGCAAGACCGCCCACCTCAAGACCGACTCGGACGCCTTCGTCGAGGAGATCCGGGTGCTGTCGGCGGCCGGTCACGGTGCCAAGATCCGCACCGAGCTGACCAACCTGCACAACACCAACCCGGAGCACGGCTGGGCCGACACCGAGAAGCGTCTCGTCGACGCCGGCGTGTTCGAGGGCTGAGCTCACGCGTAGCGAAGGCGCCTTCCGGTCATGACCGGAAGGCGCCTTTTCGCATGATCGATCAGTCCAGGAATTCGACCCAGCCGCTGTCCAGGTCGTAGACCGCGCCGACCACCCGCACCCGGCCGGCCTCGATCTCCTCGCTGAGCCCCGGGACGTCCTGCAGCCGGGCCACGGTCCGCACCACGTTGGCGCGCACCGCCTTCTCCGGCGCGTCCTCGTCGGTCAGGCCCACCTCGTGCACCGCCGGGGCCAGCTCGTCCACCAGATAGCCCACGTAGCCGACGTCGCCGCCCACGGTGGCGCCGCCACGCAGCGCCTCCACGGTGGCGTGCACCGCCCCGCAGCGCTTGTGACCGACCACCAGCACCAGCGAGACGCCCAGCTCGGCCACCGAGAAGTTGATCGAGCCGATCAGTGAGCGGTCCAGCACGTGCGCGCCGGAGCGGGCCACGCAGATCGCGCCGAACGACTGGTCGAAGATGGCCTCCAGGGGCACCCGCGAGTCGATGCAGCCGAAGACCAGCGAATGCGGTTTCTGCCCGTTGGCGGTGGCGGCCGCCTGCGCGACGTCGTGGCCGTACCGGGGGCGGCCGTAGACGAAACGTTTGTTGCCCGCGATGAGTTCACTCAACGCGGCTGCCGGGGTGCTGATCTGTGCGTCGCGCGTGGCCGTCATGGTGCACATTTTCGCTGCCCGAGGCGGCCGCGAAAGTGACTGCGAGCTAACTCACTGTCCCGAGGAAATCCGGTCCGCCCGGGGCGGAAGTCCCGCCGAAACATACTGGTAATAATCGGGATCACGAGTGATGCTTATTACCCGCGGGTACTGCGGGGACCGTGACCCCGCACGGAGGTACCCATGATCACGCTTGCTGACGGCGTGCGCCTGCACGTCTCCGTAACCGGCCCCGAGGACGCTCCCGTCACCGTAGTGCTGTCGCACGGCTGGTGCCAGGACCGGCGTACCTGGCGGCACCAGATCGAGGCACTCGGCGGGATGGGCCGCCGGGCGCCGCGGGTGATCGCGTACGACACCCGGGGGCACGGCCGGTCCAGCGCCACCGATCTGCGCTCGGCCACCCTCGACCAGCTCGGCGACGACATGCACGAGGTGATCCGGCGGTACGCCCCGAGCGGCCCGGTGGTGCTGGCCGGCCACTCGATGGGCGGCATGACGATCATGGAGTACGCGCACCGCCACCCCACCGAGTTCGCCGGGCGGGTGGCCGGCCTGCTGCTCGTGTCGACCACCGCCGAGGGCCACACCCACACCCGGTACGGCCTGCCCCCGCAGCTGGCGAACGTGCTCCGGCTCGGTGAGACCCTGGGCGCCGGACTGCTCGCCCGCTCCGGCGCCTGGTGCCCGCACCGAGTGGTGATGCCCGCGCTGCGCCCGGCTCTGCGCTGGCTGCTCTTCGGCGACGAGTGCGGTGACGACGCCATGCTGCTGACCATGCGGGCGCTGAGCCGGGCCCCGCTCAGCTCGATCGGCGGGTTCCGCGGCTCGATCGGGGCGCAGCGGCGGCTGGACACCCTGGCCACGCTCGGCGATGTGCCGGCCGCGGTGCTGGTCGGCGCCCGGGACCGGCTGACCCCGCCGGCGTGTGCCGAGTCGATCGCCGGCGCGCTGCCGTTCGCCGACCTGACCGTGGTGCCCGGCGCCGGGCACATGCTGCCCCTGGAGCGGCCGGCGGAGGTCTCGGCGGCGCTGCTGTCCGTGGTGCGCCGGGTCATTCGTCAGCAGAAGCGGATCCCGGCCGTCACCCGAGCCCGCAAGGCCGCGTAGTCGTTTCGTTTTCCGGGGAAATGCACACCTCGCGGTGATTCGCGGACAACCCTGGGAAGTTCGCACGTCCGGGTGCGTTCGACTCGGATGTGCGGGCAGGAGTAAGTTCGATTGCCCCCTTCGTGCGAGCACGTTCGCGCGACCGGTGGTGCGCGCCATGAGAGGGAGAGCAACGGACTTGAGCGACACGACCGTCCTGGAGCAGGAGATCGCGGTCGAGCAGCAGCACGTGGACCGGGTGTACGCCCGTCTCGCCGAGCTGCGCAAGGACGCGTCACGGGCCGAGAGGGAGGGCTACCAGATGGCTGGGGTCGGCACCTTCGGCGCGCTGGTGGAGCGCGACGCGATGGTCTTCCACGCGGCCCGCCGCCGGCACGCCCTGGACACCGAGCACGAGGGGCTGGTCTTCGGCCGCCTCGACCTGACCACCGGGGCCACCCACTACGTCGGCCGGATGGGCATCCGCGACGACGCGTCCAAGCCGCTGGTGGTGGACTGGCGGGCGCCGGCCGCTGCCGCGTTCTACCGGGCCACCCCGGCCGACCCGCTGGGGGTGATCCGCCGCCGGATGATCCAGTCGACCCGTGAGCGGGTCACCGGCATCGAGGACGACCTGCTGGACCCGGAGGCGGCTCCGGAGGACATGCGGGTGGTCGGCGACGGGGCGCTGCTGGCCAGTCTGGCCAAGGCCACCGGCCGGGGCATGCGCGACATCGTCGCCACCATCCAGCGCGAGCAGGACGACGCGATCCGCTCACCGGCCGGCGGCGTCACCATCGTCACCGGCGGGCCGGGCACCGGCAAGACCGCGGTGGCCCTGCACCGGGCGGCCTACCTGCTGTATTCGGACCGGTCCCGGTTCGCCGGCGGCGGCGTCCTGGTGGTCGGCCCGTCCGGCGTCTTCGTGGAGTACATCGCGACAGTCCTGCCGTCGCTCGGCGAGGACACCGCCACCCTGCGGTCGCTCGGCTCGCTGGTGCCCGGCTGGGACTCCACCCGCGTCGACTCCGGCGAGGTCGCCGCGATCAAGGGTTCGCTGCGGATGCGCCGGGTCCTGGAGCGCGCGTCGCACGACGCGGTGCCGGGCGCCCCCACCGAGCTGCGGCTGCTCTACCGCGGCACACTGCTGCGCCTGGGCGCCCCGGAGCTGGACCAGATCCGGCGCCGGGTGCTGCAGCGGGGGGCCCGCCGCAACGAGGTTCGCGGCCAGGGCTTCGACCGGATCTTCGACGCGCTCTGGGCGCAGGCCCGGGACGCGAGACTGAGCGGGCTGCCGGAGAAGAAGGAGTTCGAGGCGGAGCTGGCCGACCGGACCGACTTCCGGGAGTTCCTGAAGGCGTGGTGGCCGCGGTTCACCCCGATGCGGGTGCTGCGCTGGCTGGCCGACCCCAGGCGCCTCCGGGCGTACGCCAACGGGGTCCTGTCCCGGGACGAGATCGCCACGCTGCAGGGCTCGTTCGACGCCCTGGACACCGAGGGGCCGTCGATCTCCGACGTCGCGCTGCTGGACGAGCTGGACGAGCTGATGGGCCGTCCCCGCAAGCCGCAGAAGAAGTCGAAGAACCCGTTCCACGTGCGGGACGGGATCCAGGAGGTCAGCACGTTCGCCGACCGGCAGGCGGCCCAGCGGGTCCAGCACGCGCAGCGCGAGGAGGACTACCGGGACTACGCGCACGTGGTGGTGGACGAGTCGCAGGACGTGTCGCCGATGCAGTGGCGGATGATCGGCCGGCGCGGGTCGTACGCGTCCTGGACGATCGTCGGCGACCCGGCGCAGACCGCGTGGTCCGGTGACCCGGACGAGCTGGACCGGGCCCGGGAGCGGGCGCTGGGCAGCCGCAAGCGCAACAGCTACGCGCTGACCACCAACTACCGGAACTCGTCGGAGATCTTCGAGGTGGCCGCCCGGGTGATCCGGACGATCATGCCCGATCTGCCGCTGCCCTCGGCGGTGCGCAGCACCGGTGTGGTCCCGGCCGATGTGGTGGCCGGTGCGGCGGCCCTGCCGGAGACGGTCCGGGAGCTGACCGAGAAGCAGCTCGCCGAGGTGGACGGCACGATCGGCGTGATCATGCCGGTGCCCCGGCAGGCCGAGGTGGCCGGCTGGGTGGCCGGGCTGCCGGAGCGGGTGCGGGTGGTGACCGCGCTGGAGGCCAAGGGCATGGAGTACGACTCGGTGGTCCTGGTCGAGCCGTCGCAGATCGCGACCGACCCGGCCGGGGTCCGCACCCTGTACGTGGCGTTGTCCCGCGCGACGCAGCGCCTGACCACGGTGGGCACGAACCCCGGCTGGCTGCCGGCTTCCTAGGTTCCGTGTGGCGGATCGCGTGGGAGCGCGGCGAGGCCCACCACACGGAACCTAGGGGATCGGCACGGAGACCGCGTCGTACGTGGTCTCCGGTGTCGGTGTGGTGGTGAAGCGCGCGTTCGGCAGGTAGAACCGCTTGCCGTACTCGGCGATGGTGGTGGGCACGTCGAACGACGGGTCGGTGGTCAGGCCCCGGAGGACACCGGCCGTCCCGGACCGGTTCAGCTTGATCTCGGCGATCCGGTTGAGCCGGTTCTGCACCACGTAGAGGGTCCGGCCGCGCAGCCAGAGCCCGTCGCCGTTGGTGAGCAGGGTGTCGCCCAGGTCGACCCGGCTGGTGACGCCGGACGGGGTGACCCGGAACAGGAACCCGGTCCCGGACTGGACGATCAGCAGGCCCCGGCCGTCGGGGGTGGCGCTGATGCCGTTGGCGTTGATCACCCCGGGCTGGAGTTCGATGTCGCCGGTGAGCGGCACCTCGGTCACCGCGCCCCGGGTGTCCAGCGGCACCTTGAACAGCACCAGGCCGCGGGAGTCGGTGAACCAGGCGGCGCCCCGGGTGATGACCACGTCGTTGATGAACGTGTCCGGGCCGGCCGGGCGGAGCTGGTAGGACTTCAGCACCCGGCCGGTGCGCAGGTCGATCACCCGGGCGTCACCACCGGCGCCGCCGGCCACGTACAACCGATTGTTGTGGATCTTGAGACCGAGTGAGGCGGTGCCCGGCCCCTCGGAGAGGACCGAACCCGCGCCGGTCCGCAGATCCGCGCGGTAGATGTCGCCGTCGACGCGGGAGCCGAAATACGCGAACGGCTTGTCACCGATCGCGATGCCCTCCGGCTGGAAACCGCTCGGCAGGGTGATTGTGGCCGGGAGTGTGCCGGTCGGGGCCGCGACGGCGGGCGCGGCGGTTAGCGTCACCGCGAGGGCGGTGAGGCACAGAGCGTTAGCAAGGGTTCGGGAGAGCACGAAACTTCCTTTCCGTTGCATATGGATCTTTCACGGTACCCAGTCATCGATGGCAATGTCCGCATAGCCCGGCGGCGGCACCGCGGACGACGGAAGGTGAACGGCATGGGAGCCGGACACGACCACGGGACACGCGCCTTCTTCGACGGAGGCGGCGCGGACGGCGGCGGGCACCGGCGCCGGCTCTGGTGGGCGGCCGGACTGCTGACCGTCTTCATGCTGGTCGAGGCGGTCGCCGCGGTGATCACCGGATCGCTGGCGCTGCTCTCCGACGCCGGGCACATGTTCACCGACGTGCTGGCCATCGGGATGACCCTGGCCGCGATCACCGCCGCGCGCCGGGCCGGCACCGACTCCGGCCGCACCTATGGGCTGTACCGGCTGGAGGTGCTGGCCGCGCTGGCCAACGCCGCCCTGCTCACCGGGGTCGCCGGGTTCGTGCTGGTGCAGGCGGCCCGCCGGTTCACCGACCCGCCGCACGTGCCGGCCGGGTGGATGCTGCTGGTCGCGGTCGGCGGCCTGGTGGCCAACCTGATCGCCTTCGCGCTGCTGCGGTCCGGGGCGAAGGAGAACATCGGGGTACGCGGGGCGTACCTGGAGGTGCTCGGGGACATGCTCGGGTCGGCCGGGGTGATCCTGGCTGCGCTGATCATCTGGGCGACCGGCTGGACGTACGCGGACCCGATCGTCGCCGTGCTGGTGGCCCTGATGATCCTGCCGCGGACCTTCGCGCTGGGCCGGTCGGCGGTCCGGATCCTGGTGCAGGCCGCGCCCGAGCACGTGGACGTGGCCGAGGTGCGGGAGCGGCTGGCCGCGGTGCCCGGTGTTCGCGATGTGCACGATCTGCACGTCTGGACACTCACCGAGGGCATGGACGTGGCGTCCGCGCACCTGGGCCTGGACCCGAAGGCCGAGCTCGGCACGGTCCTGTCGGTGGCCCGGGAGGCCTTGCACGAGGACTTCCACATCGATCACGCCACGCTCCAGCTGGAGCCGGCCGGCGAGGGACGGCAGTGCACTCCTACTAGCTGGTGAGGCTATAAACGTCATCTGTACTTTTTGCGAACCGCCACGCCGGTTGTGCAAAAAGATAAGAATGCGAGACATGAGTGACGGGCGGGTCATGGTCTTCGCGCCGGCCCCACAGCTGACGGTGACCATCGAGCAACACCACGACGAACCGGAACTGCACGTCCATCCGGGCGGCCAGGGCATCTGGCAGACCCGGATGATCACCGTTCTGGGCGCGAAGGTGACCCTCTGCACCGCGGCCGGCGGGGAGGTGGGACGGGTGCTGAGCCCACTCCTCAGCGAGCTTCCCGGCGTGACGCTGCGCCTGGTCAACCGCGAGCACGGCAGCGGCTGGTATGTGCACGACCGCCGGGGCGGCAGCCGGCAGGAGATCGCCGAGCGGCCCGGCAACCCGCTGTCCCGGCACGAGCTGGACGAGCTCTACAACCTGACCCTGGCCGAGGGACTGCGGGCCGGCATCGCGATCCTGAGCGGCCCGGCCCACCCGTCGGTGATCAAGCCCGAGGTGTACGGCCGGCTCGCCGCCGATCTGCGGGCCAACGGCTGCCAGGTCATCGCCGACCTGTGCAGCCGCCACCTGGCCGCGGTCCTGGAGGCCGGCATCTCGGTGCTGAAGATCAGCCACGAGGAGCTGATCGCCGACGGGCTGGCCGCCGACAACAGCACCGAGTCGCTGACCCGGGCCCTGATCAAGCTGCACGAGAACGGCGCCGAGACGGTGCTGGTGTCCCGGGCCGACATGGGGGCGCTGGCGCTGTTCAACGACGCGATCTACTCGGTGGCGCTGCCCCGGCTCACCCCGGCCGAGCATCGCGGCGCCGGCGACTCGATGACCGCCGGGGTGGCGGCCACCCTGGCCAACGGCGGAGCGATGGACGAAGCGGTCCGGACCGGCGCGGCGGCCGGCGCCCTGAACGTGACCCGGCACGGTCTGGGAACCGGCCACGTGGACGCGGTCCGGGTCCTGACCGAACGGGTCCGGTTGACCCCGATCGAAGGTGCATCATGACCCGGACAGCGGGCAATCAACCCCGAATGCGAATCCTCATCACGAACGACGACGGCATCGAATCCCCCGGCATCCGCTGGCTGGCCCGGACCGTGGCACACGCCGGATACGACGTGGTGGTGGCCGCGCCGCTGAGCGAGTCCAGTGGCGCGAGCGCCTCGATGACCGCCGTCGTCCAGGACGGCCGGATCGTCTCCGAGCCGCGGGAACTGACCGGCGGACGCAACATCCCGGCCTACGGGGTGGCCGCCTCCCCCGCCTACATCGTGCTGCTGGCCCTGCGCGAGGCCTTCGGCCCGGTCCCCGACCTGGTGGTGTCCGGGATCAACCGGGGCGCCAACGCCGGAGCCGCGGTGGTGCACTCCGGGACCGTCGGGGCCTGCCTGACCGCCGCGCACGCCGGGCTGCACGGGCTGGCGGTCTCCCTGGACGTGCTCACCCCGGCCGCCGCCAGTGCCGCCAGCGGGGGCGCCGCGATCGCCGCCCTGGACGAGCTGGACGACGAGCAGCACCACTGGATCAGCGGCGCCGAGCTGGCGGTCCGGCTGCTGCCCGCACTGCTGCACACCCCGGCCGGCACGGTCTTCAACCTGAACGTCCCGGATCTGCACATGGACGGGATCCGCGGACTGCGGCAGGCGCACCTGGCCCGGTTCGGCCAGGTGCAGATGAGCATCGCCGAAGCGGGCGACGGTTACGTCCGGACCGCGGTGCAGGCCGCCGAGGAGACCCTCGAGGAGGGCAGCGACCTGGCCGCCCTGGCCGAGAACTTCGCGGTGGTCACCCCGATCCGGGCACCGCACGAGGACACCGACGTCCGGGTGAACGTCGAGTCGGTGCGGCTGCACGCACCGCCGATCTAGGTTCTGGGTGGCGGATCGCGCGGGGCTGCGGCGTGGCCCAGCCGGCGCCTGACGGCATCCGCCCCACCGAACCTAGGCGGTGATCGTCTCGTCGAAGGGCTGTGGGTTGCCGAAGAGGCCGAGCAGGCCGGTCACCCACAGCTGGCGGTGCGCGAACCGGCTGGGCCGGGTGACGACCAGCTTGACGTCACTGACCCCGGCGAGCTGGAACGCCGCCACCAGGGCACTGATCCCGACCGAGTCGATGAAGGTGACATGCTGCATGTTGAGCTCGATGCGGGTGGGACACCCGGCGGACAGCTGGGTCTGCACAGCTTCCCGGATCTCGTACGCGTTCTCGACATCGATCTCGCCTCGCGGTGAGACCTCAACCGCACCGTCGGCCAGCGTCGACGTCGTTATCGACAGCGTCACGCCTCTTCCCTCCACCCACCCGGCAGGTCCGGGTGCTGTTCCTCTTACTACTGCGAGCGGCGGCCCGCCGGCCCCGGGTGGGACGACGTGATCTGCCCCCGGAAGGTTCGGTGAAACTGCCCGAAAGGTTAGGCCCCGAACCTGTTAGCCACCTGAGTGGCTCGTGTGAACCTGGTCAACAGTACTGTGGCGCGTCAAATCGTTTTCGAACCGTGATGACGTCCACACCGGACGTTTGCGGCGCCGGGGTCGGGGAACCGTCCCGAGGACGACCGCACTGCTGGAGGTGGCAGACGATGTTCTCGAGGAAGAACCGGGCCGAGAAGACCGCCGACGAGGCCTGGGAGCACCTGTCCCACGCCTGGGCGTCGGCCGGGGAGAGCGCCGGCCGGGCCGGCGAGCGGGTGAGTTCGGTCACCGACGAGGCCCTGGCGCGGGCCGGGGCGGCCGCCGACGCGCTGGCCGGCCGGCGCCCGGCCCGCCCCTGGGGGTTGATCGCCGTCGTCGCCCTGGCCGGGATCGCCACCGGCTGGGCGGTCGCCACCGCCGCCCGCGCCGCACTGGAACGGCAGGCCGAAGAGGAGGAGGCCGAGCTGGCCGAGACCGCCGTGGTGGTCACCCCGACCTACGATGACCACTGATTTGGTCACGGTCGCCATGCGCATCATCGCCGATCTCCCGCAGGAGGCTCGGGCTCTGTACAGTTGAGCGGCCACGAACTCCGACAGATAAGGTCCGCTGGTGCTCAGTGCAGGAAGTCTCCTGGACAACCGCTACCGGTTGGACGACCGCGTCGCCACCGGCGGCATGGGTGACGTCTGGCGCGGCACCGACGTGGTGCTCGGCCGGACCGTAGCGATCAAGGTGCTACGGACGGCGATGTTGGAGGACCCGGAGTTCGCGGCCCGGTTCTACGGCGAGGCCCGGATGATGGCCGCCTTCCGTCACCCGGGCGTGGTCGAGGTCTACGACTACGCGAGCGACGGCGACTACGAGGGCCCGGAGAAGGTCGCCTATCTGGTGATGGCCTTCGTCGAGGGCGAGCCGCTCTCGGCCCGGGTCAAAGAGGGCCCGATCAGTGTCACCGACACCATGTCGATCGTGGCGCAGGCCGCCGACGCGCTGCACGCCGCCCACGAGAACGGGATCGTCCACCGCGACGTCAAGCCGGGCAACCTGATCGTCAAGCCGACCGGCGCGGTGATCCTGGTCGACTTCGGCGTGGCCCGGTCCACCGCGATGACCAGCGTGACCGGTCTCAACGCGATCGTCGGCACCGCTCTCTACATGGCCCCCGAGCAGGTCGCCAAGGGCAACCTGACACCGGCCACCGACATCTACGCGCTCGGCGCGGTGGCCTACCACTGCATCGCCGGCCGCCCGCCGTTCGACGGTGACAACGCTCTCCAGGTGGCGCTGCGTCACCTGGAGGACGAGCCGGACCCGCTGCCCGAGCACGTGCCGTACGAGGTGCGTGAGCTGATCGGCCGGGCGATGGCGAAACAGCCGGCCGACCGGTTCCAGAGCGCGTCGGAGTTCGCCGAGGCGGCGTTCGCGGTGGCCGGGCCGATCGACTGGAAACGGATGACCGGCACCACCATGGTCGCCCCGGTCAGCCCGGCGTCCCGGGGCGGCACCACCCAGTTCCAGCACCCCGGCAACCACCCCAGCGGGCAGTTCGCCCAGCCCGGCTACGCCAGCGGGCAGTACCCGCAGCACACCGGTCACCCGAGTGGGCAGTTCCAGCAGCCCGGCTACCCGACCGGCGCGACCCGGCCGATCAGCCCGGCGGCACCCCGGCCGATGCCGATGCAGCGCAGTGTGGCCGCCGCGCCACCGGCCCGGCAGTCCGGGGCGCAGCGGGCCCTGATGTTCGCGATCATCGGGTTGTTCCTGGTCGCGGGTGGTCTGGGCGTGGCGTTCGCGATGTCCGACCCGGACGACGCCGCCAAGTCGAAGGATCCGGGCACCACCACCGCCCCGGCTCAGCAGCCCGAACCGGAGATCAGCGAGGAGCCCTCCGAGGACGTCTCGCCGTCGGCGGAGGTGTCCGAGTCCGAGGCCGAGCCGACCAGGACCCAGACCAACAAGACGTCGGCGCCGCCGAGCCCGAAACCGAGCAAGTCGTCGCCGTCGCCCACACCGTCATCACCCTCACCGACCCCGTCGTCGCCGTCGCCCACGCCGTCGTCGCCCTCACCGACCCCGCCGGATCCCGACGACGACGGACCGACTATTCCGACCATCCCGCCGATCGGTGGCGGCGGAGAGGGCTGATCCGCTGATCGGCGGCGAGCAAGGCTGGTCTCCTCAGGCCGGCCGGTCGCCGGCCGATGGTCGCTCCATGAGCGTTCAGACTCCGCAGGAGCCGGGCCACTACCCGAGCGCCCCACCGTGGGCGAGCTCCCCGGAGCCGGAACCACCGGTGCCCGCGCCGCACCCCTACCCCGCGTACAAGCACGGTCAGCTGCTGGTCCAGTTCCCGGGTGAGGTGCACGCGGCGGCCCGCCCGGCGGCGCCGTCCTGGCGGCCGGTGGTGGCCTGGACGTTCTTCTTCAGCGCGCTGGGCGTGCTCTCGGCGCTGCGCCGGTCGGGGACGGCCCGGTTCTACGGGCGGGCGCGGCGGCCGTACTGGATCGCGTTCGGCGTCACCCTGGTGGCCGGCGGCGCCTTCTGGTCGCTGCTGACCACCTCGGTGGCGATCCCGTACTACCACCACTGGCAGGAGGACGGGATCACCACGGTGGTGCAGGACACCCTGCAGGGCGACCGGCGGATCATCAAGAAGCTGGGTGCGGTGGACAGTGTGGCGTGCCGCCCGGAGACCGAGCGGAACGCCGACGACGTGCGCACCTATCTGTGCACCTTCCAGCTGGCCACCGGCAAGAGCAGCGGGATGTACGTGGAGGCCGACTCACACGGCAACTGGCTGGAGAAGGAATGACCGGGCCGGTCAGAAGGTGACCGGCACACCCTCCCGGACCAGCTGCCAGTTGGGTACGAAGAAGTCCGCCGGGTCGATGGCGCCCTTCGCCTGCGCCCAGTCGATCAGCAGCTGGCGGATCTCCTGCTGCTCGTTGTAGACCTGGGTCTTGACGATGCCGGGGAAGCTGCCGCCGCCGGAGCGCCGGTAGTTGTTCACCGCGACCACGAACTCGGCGCCGGCCGCCACGTCCACCCCGCCGATCTGGAACCGGGTGATCCGGCTGCCGGCCGGCTTGCTGATGTCGATGTCGTAGTCGACGCCGGAGAACACGTCGTAGTTGTAATCCGGGATCGCCGGGTCGGCGATGGTCTCCGGGTCGACCGGGGTGCCGGGGGCGTGGGTGCGGAAGTACTTCGCCGAGTACTCCAGGTACGCCTTCACCTCGGCGCCGGTCATCACGACCGCTTCCAGGGTGTTGTCGTAGATGTAGAGCCCGGCCACGTCCTTGATCTTCACGTCGCCCCGCGGGAAGACCGCGGTCCGGCTGAACGGCGCGGCGATCGACAGCACGGGCAGCCCGGCGTAGGCGGTGCCGGCGAGCGCCGCCGTGACGGTGTCGGTCTGCACCCTGTTGATGTAGTCGAGGATCGGGGTGTCCTGGTACCTGCTGGTGGCCGCGGACAGTTCGGTGGTGGAGGCGGCGACGACCTGGTTGACGTACGCCACGGTCTTCTCGTGCTGTCGCCGGACCACTGCCAGGACCAACGGGTCGGCCTCGACCGTGTTGGTGTTGAGTGACGCGGCCGCCTTGGTGGTGATCTTCCACTTGCCCTTGACCCGGGTGAGTGTGAAGTCCATCTTCGTCAGCCGCTGGCCCCACTTGGACGGTTCGGAGAGCAGCACCCGCTCGCCGGTGACGAGGTTGGTGACGAACCGTTCCGGCACCTCCCGGTGCGCGTGCCCGAACAGGATCGCGTCGATGCCGGGGACCTGTTCGGCGATCAGCGCGGTCGGGTTCTCGTTGGGCAGTTCCGGCCCGTAGCTGGAGGTGCCGCTGTCGCCGCCGTGCGCGGAGATCAGCACCACGTCGGCGCCGCGGGCCCGCATGATCGGCACCCACTTGGCGGCGGTGGCGATCATGTCGGTGAACTCGATCCGGCCTTCGACGTTGGCCCGGTCCCAGATGGCCGATCCGGGGTTGGTGAGTCCGAGGATCCCGACCCGCAGCGTCGGCGCGCGGCGCCCCAGAGAGACCTTCTTGATGATGTACGGGGTGAACGCCGGCTTGCCGGTCCGGGCGCTGATCGCGTTGGCGGCCAGGGCGGGGAACCCGAGCTGCCGGATCCACAGATTCAGCAGTGGCAGACCGTAGTTGAACTCATGGTTACCCAGTGTGATGGCGTCGTAGTTCAGCACGTTCATCGCCCGCGCCATCGGGTGCTTCTCGCCGGTCGTGGTGATCGGCTCCTGCTTGGCGTAGTAGGTGGCGAGCGGGGTGCCCTGGATGGTGTCACCGGCGTCCAGCACCAGGACCGGGCCGGCCGCCTCGGCGCGCAGCCTGGTCACCAGCGCGGCCAGTTTGGCCACGCCGACGTCGTTGTGGGCGCTGTCGTCGTACTCGGCGTCCCGGTAGTAGTCCCAGTTGTAGACGTTGCCGTGGGTGTCCGAGGTGCCCAGCACGGTGAGCCGGTAGGTGGGTTCCGGCTTGGGGGAACCGGCCTGGGCCGCCTCGGAGATCATCAGGGGTGCGGCGACTCCGGCCGCCGAGGCGGCAAGGACGCTACGCCGGGATACGCGGGTCATCGCGGGGGCCTTTCGACGTCGTACGGTGGGGGTACCGAACCAGAGCACCCTAACCACAGGGAACGCCGCCGGTCGATCGATCGCGGATTGCGTGGAGATCAAATCTGGTCGGGGGCCTCGATACCGAGCAGAAACATTCCGGTGTGGAGGGTCCGCGCGGTCAGGCCGGCCAGCCCCAGCCGGCTCGCCCGGGTCGCGTCGTCGCCGGCCCGCAGCACCGGGCACCGCTCGTAGAACACCGAGAACGCCGCGGCCAGGCCGTGCAGATATCCGGCCAGCCGGTGCGGTTCGGCGTGCCCGGCAGCCGCCCGGACGGCCGGTTCGAACCCGAGCAGGGCCAGTGCGAGGGCCCGTTCGGCGGGTGCGGCGACGGTCACCGCCCCCGGTCCCCGACCGGCCTTCCGGAAGATCGCGCACACCCGGGCGTACGCCATCTGCAGGTACGGTCCGGTGTTGCCGGTGATGGCGAGCATCCGGTCCCAGTCGAAGACGTAGTCGCCCCGCCGGTCGCTGGACAGGTCGGCGTACTTGATCGCGCTGATCGCGATCTCCGGCGCGGTGGCCCGGGACTCGGCCTGGTGCAGCAGGTCGGCCAGCTTGACCGCGTCACCGGCCCGGCTCTTCAGCATCCGGCCGTCGGCGCCCAGGATCGACCCGAACCCGATGTGCTCGGCGTGCACCGTCTCCGGCAGCCAGCCGGCCGCCCGGGCCACCGCGAAGACCATCGCGAAATGCGTCCGCTGCGGACTGCCGACCACGTAGAGCATCCGGTCCGCGGCGAGGTCCCGGACCCGGTGCCGGATCGCGGCCAGGTCGGTCGCGGCATAACCGAAACCCCCGTCCGCTTTCCGTACGATCAACGGCAGCGCCGCCCCGTCCCGCCCGGTGAAGCCCGCCGGAAACGCACAGAGCGCTCCGTCACTCTCCACCAGCAGCCCCCGCGCGGTCAGGTCGGCCACCACCCCGGCGAGATCGTCCTGGTACCGGCTCTCCCCGGCGAAGTGCTCCGGCCCCAGGGTGACGCCGAGCCGCCGGTAGACGTCCAGGAAATACCGCTCGGACTGGCCGACCAGGGTCCGCCACAGCTCCCGGGAGACCGGGTCGCCCGACTGCAGCGCCACCACCCGCAGCCGGGCCCGGGTCCGGAAGCCGTCGTCGCCGTCGAATTTGGCCCGCGCCGCCTGATAGAACCCGGTCAGGTCCCCGATCGAATGGCCGTCGCCGCTCCGCTCGCCGTCCAGCAGGTGCTCGATCAGCATGCCGAACGGGGTGCCCCAGTCGCCGAGATGGTTCACCCGGATCACCTCGTGACCCAGCCAGTCGTACGTCCGGGCCAGGGCGTCCCCGATGACGGTCGACCGCAGGTGGCCGACGTGCATCTCCTTGGCCGCGTTCGGCCCGGAGTAGTCGAGCACGATCCGCTCCGGCCCGGCCACCGGCGCGACACCCAGCCGCTCGTCGGCGGCGGCGGCCCGCAGCGCCCCGGTCAGGAAGGCGCCGTCGACGGTCAGGTTGAGGAAGCCCGGCCCGGAGACGGCGACGGCGGCGATCCCGTCCAGATCGGTCTCGGCGGCCACCTCGGCGGCGATCTCCCGGGGCGGCCGTTTCAGCTCGCCGGCCAGCGCCAGCGCGGCCCCGGACTGGAAGTCGGCGTGCGGGGAGGCCCGCACCGCCGGATCGACGTCCCGGCCGGCCACCGTGGCGAAGGCGGAGGCGAGCCGGTCGTGCAGCAGATCTTCGAGAATCATCGGGTCCATCCCGTCGGTGGTGGTGACGGGTCGAACCGGTGCCCTGATCCGGCTCCGGCGGGTGACGACCCGCCGGGCGAAGGCACAGCTTCAGCGGCGGTCCGAGGAACGCCGGCGTCGCATGGTGAAGCTGTGCATGCGGCGACTATAACGGAACACATGACCGGATGGGACGAGAGCGACGAGAGCGTGCTGCGGTTGCCGTCCGGGCGGCTGGTCCGCGGGCGGGGGCTGCGCCGGCCGATGCCGACCGGTCACGCGCCGCACTTCGGGGTCTATCTGCTCGGCGCCCCGCCGCCGGAGTTCGGGTGGACCAGCCGATGGGTGCGGTGGCCGGACTTCTGGCTGCCGCGCGACCGGGCGTACACCGCGATCGTCTTGTCGGAGGCCCTGACCCGGGCCGGCGGTGAGCGGGTCGAGATCGCCTGCCACGGCGGGGTGGGCCGGACCGGGACGGCGATGGCCTGCCTGGCGGTCCTGGACGGTGTCCCGGCCGCCGAGGCGGTGGCGTATGTCCGCCGGCACTACCACCGGCAGGCCATCGAGACCCCCTGGCAGCGGCGGTTCGTCAAACACTTTCAGGCGCCCTGACTCGTCCAGGATTGTCGTACGAGTGGGTATCCTGAAAGCATGGTCGCCGTGAGCATCAGTCAGGCCCGAGAGAATCTCTTTCCGCTGGTCCGCCAGGTCAACGAGGATCACACCGTCGTGGAGATCGTGGCGCGTAACGGCGGCAACGCCGTCCTCATGTCTGCCGAGGATTACGAGTCGCTGCAGGAGACGCTCCATCTCTTCTCCACCCGGGCCAACGCCACTCATCTGCTCCAGGGCCTCGCCGAGGCACGAGACGGATCGGCGGAGATGATCGACCCCGATGCGCTGGCTGAGCGGTTCAGGGCCGAGTCCGGGGCATGAAACTGTCGGTCGCCTCCGGTGCGATGGCGGACCTGGAGTTCTGGGCGACGAGTGATCCCCGGGTGCTGGCCCGCACGGTCCGGTTGATCGCGGAGGTCACCCGCAGCCCGCGAAGCGGAACCGGTAAGCCGGAGCGGCTCAAACACGTTTCCGGCGAGGTCTGGTCCAGGCGGATCACCGAGAAGGATCGCCTCGTCTACGACATCAGCGGCGATGTCATCACGGTGATCGCCGCCCGGTTCCACTACGACGATCACTGACCTGCACCAGGTAGGAGACCAGTTTCTTCGACTCCTTGTGGGTCTGCCAGGCCAGCCACAGGGTGAGGCCGCCCAGTCCGGTCCCGGTCGCTCCAGCCAGTTGATCGGCCAGGGTCGGACCGAGGAAGCTGATCCCGAACAACGGCACCGCGATGCAGCCCAGCGCCACCAGCACGGTGACCCGCAGCCGCTTGCCGGCCAACCGGCGGTTCACCGCGTCGGGGCGCGAGTCCTCAGCCGCGGGCTTGGCGTCCTTGTCGGTGTAGAGCCGTTTCAGAACCTGATCGACGACGAGCTGGATCACCAGGATCACGACGGTGACGTACAGCGAGATGTGCCAGCCTTGCAGGCCCGACGAGGTCATTTCAGGATCTCCTGGATGTCCTGGACGAAACGCTGGGTCAGCGGGTCGCCGCGGTACAGGTAGGCGTGCGTGTGCTCCTTGAACCGCTGCGCGAAGTCGGCGTACCGGTGGTGTATGGGACGAGGCCGGGAATCGTTGACCGCGTTACGGACCATGGCCAGATGCGGCGCCGCCGCCTGCACCCCCGCGTCGATGTAGGCGTCCAGTCCGGTGGGCGCGAACCCATAGGTCGCCAGCAGCTTCTGTGCCGAGGTGTCGGTGAGGAAGTGGATGACCTTCTCGGCGGCCTCCCGATGGCGGGTGTCGGCGGCGACGGCGAGGCTCTGACCGCCGAGAATGCCGATCGGCAGGCGGCTCAGCCGGATCTCCGCCGTGTCGGGCTTGGCCCTCTCCTGCCGGTCGACGCCCGGGTACCAGACCGGCCAGTTGCGCATGTAACGAAGGTTCTCCTGGCTGAACTGGCGTACCGTCGCCTCCTCGTCGGGATTGGCCTTGAGCCGCTTGGCGCGCATCACGTCGGCGAGCGGCTTGAGAGCGCCCTGCCACTGGGTGAGGCTGCTGGAGAGGATCCCCTCCTGGTCCAGGATCAGCGGGTCCTGGGCGAGGGCGTGTTCCAGCACGTTGACCACGAACGCCTCGTCGGTCTGCGGGCCGACCGTGTCGAGCTGGCCGATGAATCCGTCGAGTTCGAGGATGTCGCGCAGGACCGGGTCGGGGCCGGCGTCACGTTTGTCGGTCACCCGCCGGAACAGCATCCCGACGTCGCTGTTGAACGGGACCGCCCAGAGCCGTTCCGAATCGCCACGGACCTGGCAGGCCAGACGGATCGGGTCGAGCAGGGAGGCCTCGTTGCGCGGGACGACCGGCACGATCCGTTCCGCCCTGACGAACCGCGGGATGTGGATCAGGTCGAGGTTGTAGATGTCCGCGGGGTTCTCGGTGAACTTCTCGAACTGGTCGTACGTGGTGCTGGTGATCACCCGGGTGCGGACCTCGATGTCCGGGTTCAGCTCGTTCCAGAGGGTGATCAGCAGATCGCGCCCACCTCCGGTCGGCTCACCGCCGGTGGCGAGGGTGAGTTTGACCGGCTCGTGCCGGGTGAGCAGATAGCCGGCCGCGGAGGAGAGCAGTCCGGTGCTCAGTGCCCCGACCATGAACGACCGTCGCGAGTAGACCTCCGCCATGTGATTTACGTTACTCGATTTGAGCCCGGCGGGCGGTCCCGCCGGGCTCCCCGTCGATCAGACGGTGACCGGCGGACGCCAGACCGTGAAGTCCGCGATGTGGAAGTGGCTCGCCACGGTGCGGAAGGCGAACCAGCCGTCGCGGTACGGGGTGGCGTCGGCGTGGTCGAACACCAGCCGGTCGTCACTCCAGTAGCGGATCCGCTCGCCGTCCACCTGGATCCGAACCCGGACCGGCACGTTCGCCTCGATCAGCGGAGCCGTGTAGTCGTAGAGCAGCGGGCGGTTGCCGGGCTCCCCCACGTACTTGCGGAACCGGGTCGTGGTGTTGAGGTTCGCCCCCTGGCCGACGTAGTAGGTCTTCAGGTGGTCGTACTGCGCGAACGCCCCGGTCCGGGTGGTGGCGAAGATGTCGTCCGGCGAGCGCGCGTCGCGGGCGTTCCAGAACGTGTTGAGGTCGGTCACGTGGTCGTTCGGGCCGCCCGCGGACACCGGGGTGGCGGTGAACTCGATCTCGTACGGTCCCTGGAGTTCCTGTTTGAGCCAGACGGTCGCGCCGTTGGGGACGTCGATGTCGAGGATGCCGTCGGTGGCGTCGACGGTGCCGCCGCTCTGGAGTTCAGCCGACCATTTGCCCGAATTTTTCGTGAAATTGTCGTACGCAATGACCGACCATGCGCTCTTCCTCGCCGTCGTGATCAGCGGCTTGGCCGGAGGCCTGCCACCGAAGCCCAGGTAGAAGTCGGTCAGTGTGGACTGGAGGTAACCCCGGACGGTCCAGCCCAGGCGGTACGCCGGATCGTGCGCCAGGGTGTGGAGCTTGACGCTGGTCGGGATGTTGGTGGTGAACAACCGCAGCGCGGTGTGGTCGGCGGTCTCGGCGAAGTACTCCTCGCGCCAGTCGCCGAGGATGTCACCGTAGAAGGGGACCGCGTTACGCCACGACGAGACCACACCGGACGGCTCGAAGATCCGCGAGGTGGTCCGCTTCTTGTGGTTCCACTTCTCGACGTAGGTGTCGTCGAGCAGTTCGGAGCCCTCGTCGCCGTCCCACCAGATCCGGAAGTTCACGCTCGGTGTGGTCGCGCTCAATCGCTGTCCGTCGACGCCCCACACTCCGGCGCCGGGCAGATCGGGGCTCGCGGTGGCCGCCCAGAACTCGTAGCCGGGCCGGGTCGGGTCGATGTCGGCGACGGTGCCGCGCGGGACGTCCCAGAGCGCGGCGTCCGGCGGCACGTCCGGGTGCGCGCCGGTGATCAGGCGCTCGCCGGTGGCCGCGTCGTAGTAGTACCAGGGGAAGTTCGTGACGACGCCGCCCTCGGTCTGCTGGATGGCGTACCCCTCCAGGCCGGGGCGGGCCGGGTCCAGGTCGCCGATGTGGAACCGGTCGCCGTGGGTGGAGCCGTCGACGACGTAGCGGAACGTACCGTCACTGTTGATCACGTAATTACCGTCGGCGATGTCGTCGCGGCCGTCCCGGTCGACGTCGACGATCCGCAGCTGGTGGAAGCTGGTGCCCTCACCGGCGCCCCGGACATACTTCCACCGCCGGGTCAGGTCGCGACCGTCGAAGTCCCAGGCCACGAAGAGGACCCGGAAGTCACCACGCCGGGCACCGGCCCGGACCACCTGCTTGGTGATCAGGCTGGGGTGCACGCCGTCCAGGTAGCCGATGCCGTACTGCCCGCCGGAGGGCCCGTCGGCGGCGAAGTCCGCGGCGACCGGGACCCGTTCCCGTTCCACCCCGGTCCAGCCGTCGATCACCGAGACGAACTGGTCCAGCTCACCGGCTGACCGGACCACCGCGCCGTCCGCGAAGGTCGTACCGTTCGCGGTCTTCACCAGCACCTCGGCCCGGCCGTCGCTGTCCAGGTCGTACACCGTGACGTTGTCGTCGTTGCGGTAGCCGGCCACGTCGCCGTACCCGCTGATCGCGGCGAGCGGCGGATCGTTGGCGGCGTTGCCACCGGCCCGGGTGTACGAGTTGACGCCCAGGTCGACCCGCCACAGATTCGCCCCGGCGAGGGTGTACGCCTCCAGATAGCCGGGCTGGTCCAGGGCGTACGACAGCCGGGCGACGACGATCTCGTAGCGCCCGTCCCCGTCCAGGTCACCGGGCCAGGCGTGGTGCACGTAGTAGTTCTCGGCGGGCAGCAGCGGGATGTCGCCGGGCGTGAACGCCGGACCGCCGGCCGCCTGCTCCCGGTTCTTCACCACCGCCCGGACGGTGTAGACGCCCGTACCGGCTGTGGTGTCGGTGAAGTTCGTCGACTCGCTGATCGGCTTTCGGTTGAGCCGCTTCGCGCCCTTGTAGACGTTGAACGCGACGTTGCCGCCGTATTCGGTGCCGAGCAGGCGCCAGCTCAGGTAGGTGCCGCCGTGCTGGGCGGGCACCGCGACGAGCCCGCGGTCCAGCGACTCGACGATCCTCCGGGGATGGGCGGCGCCGGCGTGTGCCGGTGTCGCGAGGAAGCCGGCGGCCAGACCGAGTCCGGCCGCGGCGGCGATGATCGCTCTCATCGTCGGGAAGCTAGCGGACGAGTGTGTATCGACGTTTGCGAGATCTTGAATCCCCCAGCGCCGCCCCAGCATGTCAGAAGTGCGCCATGCCGACCACACCACACGTGGGTGATGGCAGAACTCTGACATCAGAATTCGCTTTCTTCCAGGGCATTCATGCTCGATCCACTTCGGCGGCTACAGAGTTGGAACAGTCAAGAAATGTCAGAGCAATGACGCGGAGTCAATCTGCTCTCACCTGAAGCAGCCGGTTCACTCCCGTACGAACGGAGCTCTCATATGTCCACCTCCAGCAAGCGCCTGCGCACGCTTGTGGCCACGGGTGCCGCGACGGCACTGGCCCTCGCGCTCGCCGGCTGCGGCGCCCGAGCCGGCGACGAGACCGCCAGCGGTGCGACCTCGGCGGCTCCCAGCTGTGTCGACACCTCCGGCAGCAGCGTCAAGCTCGGCTTCCTCAACTCCCTCACCGGCGGCATGGCGATCTCCGAGAAGACCGTCTCCAACGTGCTGCACATGGCCGCCGACGAGATCAACGCCGACGGCGGCATCCTCGGCAAGAAGATCGAGTACATCCAGGAGGACGGCGCCACCGACTGGCCCACCTTCGCGGAGAAGACCGAGAAGCTACTCACCCAGGACTGCGTCGCCGCGATCTTCGGCGGCTGGACCTCGTCGTCGCGCAAGGCCGTCAAGCCGGTCGTGGAGAAGCACAACGGGCTCTTCTTCTACCCGGTGCAGTACGAGGGCCTGGAGTCCTCGCCGAACATCTACTACACCGGCGCGACCACCAACCAGCAGATCATCCCGGCGATGGACTACCTGGCCTCGCAGGGCGTGAAGAAGCTGTTCCTGGCCGGCAGCGACTACGTCTTCCCGCGCACCGCGAACGCGATCATCAAGCTGTACGCGGCCAAGCTCGGCATCGAGATCGTCGGTGAGGAGTACGTGCCGCTCGACAAGGACGACTGGACCAGCCAGGTGGCGAAGATCGTGGCGGCCAAGCCCGACTTCATCTTCAACACCATCAACGGCTCGTCGAACGTCGGCTTCGTCAAGGCGTACTACGACGCCGGCCTCAAGGCCGAGACGACGCCGATCATCTCGGTGTCGATCGCCGAGGAGGAGGCGCCGGCGATGGGCCACGAGGTGACCGGCCAGTACGCGTCCTGGAACTACTTCCAGTCGCTCGACACCGAGACCAACCCGAAGTTCATCGAGAGCTGGAAGGCGTACCCGAACAGCAGTGGGGTCACCTCCGACCCGATGGAGGCGGCCTACATCTCGCTGTACCTGTACAAGGCCCTGGTCGAGGCGGCCGGCTCGTTCGACGTCGACGCGGTGAACGCGGCGGCGAAGGCCAAGCCGATCACGTTCGACGCGCCGGAGGGCACCGTCACGCTCGACGGCGAGAACCACCACATCTCCAAGCCCGGCCACATCGGAAAGATCAACTCCAGCAACCAGTTCGACATCGTCTGGGCCTCCGACGAGTTCATCAAGCCCGACCCGTACCTGGAGGGCTACGACTGGTTCCCGGCCGACATCCGCAAGCAGCTCACGGACGCGGCGGGCTGATCAGCTGTGGGG
>NZ_JBNZCE010000042.1:1794-130780 GCF_050589265.1 Actinoplanes sp. G11-F43 | reverse complement strand
GGCGGCCCGCGGCCCCCTCAACAGAGAGCGATTGAACGTGGACGCACTGATCGCACCGCTGCTGAACGGCAGCGCACAGGGTGCACTGCTCCTGCTCGCCGCACTGGGCCTGTCGCTCACCTTCGGCCAGATGGGCGTGATCAACATGGCCCACGGCGAGTTCCTCATGCTCGGCGCCTTCGCCGCCTATCTCGTCCAGCAGGTCGTCACCGCCGCCGACCTGTCGATCCCGGTCGCGCTGCCGGTCGCGTTCGTGGCCGCCGGACTGTTCGGCCTGCTGCTGGAGGTCACCATCATCCAGTGGATGTACCGCCGTCCCCTGGACACCCTGCTCGTCACGGTCGGTGTCGGCCTGATCCTGCAGCAGGCGGCCCTGCAGATCTTCCCGTCCCAGGGCGTCCCGGTGGAGAAGCCCGGCTGGCTCGACGGTCAGCTGACCGTCCTGGGCTACGCCTGGCCGCTGCGGCAGCTGTTCACCATCCTGCTGGCGAGCGTCTGCGTGGCCGCGCTGGCGGCCTGGCTGAAGTACACCGCGTTCGGCCGCCGGATCCGGGCCACCGTGCACAACCGGGACCTGGCCGAGACCTCGGGGATCTCCACCCGCACCGTCGACCGGCTCACGTTCTTCACCGGGTCGGGTCTGGCCGGGGTCGCCGGGGTCGCCGCGTCACTCATCGGCGGCACGAACTCCCAGATGGGCGCGCAGTACATCATCCCGGCCTTCCTCGTCGTCGCCGCCGGGGGCATCGGCCAGCTCAAGGGCACCATCATCGCCGCCTGGGCGGTGGGCGTCGCCCTCGCCTACTTCGCCTACTGGACCACCGGCAGCCTGGCGCAGGTGCTCGCCTTCATCCTCGTGATCGTCTTCCTGCAACTGCGCCCGCAGGGCCTGTTCACGGTGCGAACCAGGAGTCTCGCATGACCAAGCCGAAATCGTGGATCTCCCTGGGCGGCATCGGGGTGTTCGCCGTGCTGCTCCTCGCGGTCGCGCCCCTCGTCCTCACCGACCACTGGCTGAACAACCTCGGCAAGTACGCCTGCTGGGCCATCGCCGCCGTCGGCATCGGCCTGGCCTGGGGCCGGGGCGGGATGCTGGTGATGGGGCAGGGCGTGTTCTTCGCCCTCGGCGCCTACTCGATGGCCATGCACCTCACGCTGGAGAGCGCCGGTGACCGGGTCCCCGGGTTCATGGTGCTCTACGACCCGCTCGCTCCGCTCCCGATGTTCTGGGAACCGTTCCGCGGCGCGGGCTTCACCCTGCTGGCGATCGTGGTGCTCCCGGTGGTCCTGGCCGGTGTCCTCGGCTACGCGCTGTTCAAGCGCCGGGTGAAGGGCGCGTACTTCGCGATCCTGACGCAGGCGCTCGCCGTCGCACTGGCCACCCTGATCAGCTCCACCATCCGGGAGACCGGCGGCGACACCGGGCTCAGCGACTTCAAGTACTTCTTCGGCTTCGTGCTGAACGACCCGGCGAACCGGCTCATGGTCTACCTCATCGCCGCCGGGCTGCTGATCGTGTGCCTGCTCGTGGTGTGGCAGCTCTACCGCAGCCGCTTCGGTGAGCTCCTGGTCGCCACCCGGGACGCCGAGGAGCGGGTGCGTTTCCTCGGCTACGACCCGGCCAACGTCAAGCTCGTCGCCTTCGTGCTCTCCGCGCTGATGGCGAGCATCGGCGGGGCGATGTTCGTGCCGATCGTCGGCATCATCACCCCGGCCGAGATCGGCGCCGCCGCCTCGATCCTGATGATCGCCGGGGTCGCCTTCGGCGGTCGCGCCTCGCTCTTCGGCCCGGCGCTGGGCGCGATGGCGGTCGGCTGGGGCCAGTCGAGCCTCGGTTCCACCTGGCCGGAGGGCTGGACGTACATCCTCGGCCTGCTGTTCGTCGTCGTCATCCTGTTCCTGCCGAACGGGCTGTCCTCGCTGCCCGCCAAGATCGCCGCGGCGCGCCGGAAGCCCGCCGAACCGCCCGCCCCGGCGATCCCCGCCGCCGAACTCGAAGAGGTGCGGTCATGACCCCCGATTCACTCGTCGTCACCGATCTGCGTGTCGAGTTCTCCGGCTTCGTCGCGGTCGGCGGCGTCAGTTTCGACGCCCGGCCCGGCGAGGTCCGGTTCCTGATCGGCCCGAACGGCGCCGGCAAGACGACATGCATCGACGCCATCACCGGGCTGGCCAAGGGCACCGGGTCGGCGCGGCTCGGAGACAGGGAGCTGCTCGGCCGGCCGGTGCACCGGATCGTCCGCCTCGGCGTCGGCCGCACGTTCCAGACCGCGAGCGTCTTCGACGAACTCACCGTGCTGCAGAACCTCGACATCGCCGCCGGGCGGCATCGTCCGGCGATCTCGCTGCTGCGGGCCCGGCGCGGCGTCGACCCGTCGATCGAACGGGCGCTGGAGGAGACCGGGCTCACCGGCGAGCTGGCCACCCCGGCCGGGGTCCTGTCGCACGGCCAGAAGCAGTGGCTGGAGATCGCCATGCTGCTCGTGCAGGACGCCAAGGTGCTGCTGCTCGACGAGCCGGTGGCCGGCATGAGCCACGACGAGCGCACCGCGACCGGCGAGCTCCTGCAGCGCATCGCGGCGAAGCGGATCGTGCTGGTGGTCGAGCACGACATGGACTTCATGCGCCGCTTCGCCACCCGGGTGACGGTGCTGCACCAGGGCCGGGTGCTCTCCCAGGGCACGGTGGCCGAGGTGCAGGCCGATCCCCGGGTTCAGGAGGTCTACCTGGGCACCGCGGGCGCCACCTCCACGGCCGCCATGGCGGCGGTGCCCGAGCCGGTGGCCGTGGCAGCACATCGGACGGAGGACTGACATGCTGGAACTCACCGACATCGAGGCCGGGTACGGGCGCACACGTGTGCTGCACGGCGTGACGGTGCCGCCCGGCGAGGTGGTGGCCGTGCTCGGGCACAACGGCGCGGGCAAGTCGACCCTGCTGCGGCTCGCGATCGGCCTGATCAAGCCGTCCCGGGGCCGGGTGGTGTTCGACGGCGAGGACATCACGTCACTCGCCCCGAACAAGCGGGTCGCCCGCGGTATGGCGTACGTGCCGCAGGGTCAGCAGTCGTTCGGCCAGCTGACGACGCTGGAGAATCTGCGGCTGGTGGCCGACGGGCGCCGGCGCGGCCGGGCCCTGATCGACGCGCAGCTGGCCCGCTTCCCCGCGCTGGCGCAGTTCGCCACCCGCAAGGCGGGCCTGCTCTCCGGCGGGCAGCGCCAGCAGCTGGCGATCGCCCGTGCCCTGATCACCGAGCCGAAGCTGCTGATCCTCGACGAGCCGACCGAGGGCATCCAGCCCACCATCGTCGCCGAGATCGAGCAGACCATCATGCAGCTGGCCGGCGAGGGTATGAACGTGCTGCTGGTGGAGCAGCACATCGGCTTCGCCCTGGAGGCCGCCGAGCACTACGTCGTGCTGGCCTCCGGCCACGTCACCCAGACCGGTGCGGGCGGCAAGGCGGCCACCTCAACCGTGCGAGCCGCCATGGCGATCTGAGCCGGCATGACTCACATCGGCAATCCCGCCGTAACACCGGACAGCAAATATGCCGTGTGTCGACCGACAACGCGCGCGCAGCGGCAGAGGACAGCCTGGAGGACTACGCCTTCCGCTATGTGCCGCGCACCTTCCGGCGCTGGAGCGCGGCCTCGGTCGGTGCGACCGCCCTCGGGTCCATCGCGTTCCTCGCCGACTTCTCGATCGGCGCGAGCATCGGCATCGACCACGGCACCCCCAACGCCGTGCTCGGCATCCTGTTCGCGTCGGTCATCATCCTCATCGTGGGCGTGCCGGTCGCCTACTACGCCGCCCGCTACAACCTCGATCTCGACCTCATCGCCCGCGGCTCGGGGTTCGGCTACTACGGCTCGATCATCACGACGGTGATCTTCGCGGGCTTCACCTGCATCTTCTTCGCCCTGGAGGGCGCCATCATGGCGCAGGGGCTGCGGGTGGCGACCGGGATGCCGCTGTGGCTCGGCTATCTCATCTCGACAGTCGTGGTGATCCCGATCGTCATCTACGGCATGCGGGCACTGGAACGCCTCCAGTTCTGGACCACGCCCCTGTGGCTGGCCCTCGCCCTGCTGCCGGTGCTGTGGATCGTGGTCTCCGACCCCGAGGCGGTGAGCGCCTTCACGTCGTTCACCGGGCGGTCCGACGGCGCGGTCGGCTTCGGCGCGGTGGTCTCGAGCGCGGCCGTGTGCTTCGCCCTCACCCCACAGCTGGCCGAGCAGATCGACTACCTCCGGGCCATGCCGCCGCGTACGCCGTCGAACGTCCGCTCATGGTGGACCTCGTTCGCGTTCGCCGGCCCGGGATGGGTGATCTTCAGCGGGACCAAGCAGGTGATCGGGGTGTTCCTCGCCGTCTATCTGCTGGTCCGGGTCGAGCCCGGCCTCGGGCTCCAGGCGACCGAACCGGCCACCCAGTTCGTGGTGCTCTACCAGACCATCGTTCCGGACTGGCTGGCGATCGTGCTCGCCCTGGTGCTCATCGTGGTCGCCCAGGTCAAGATCAACGTGACGAACGCGTACTCCGGATCGCTCGCCTGGTCGAACGTCTTCACCCGGATGGCGAAGCACTACCCGGGCCGTACCGTCTTCGTGCTGTTCAACCTCGTGATCGCATACGTGCTGATGATGCTGGACGTCTTCACCCTGATCTCCTTCGTGCTGAGCCTCTACGCCAACGTGGTGATGGCCTGGCTCGTGACGATCGCCACCGACATCGCGGTCAACAAGTGGCTGCTGCGCGTCTCGCCGCGTTTCCCCGAGTTCCGCCGCGGCATGCTGCACGACTGGAACCCGGTCGGGCTGGTGTCGGTGGGCCTCGCCTCGGTGCTGTCGCTGCTCGCGTTCGCCGGCGTGTTCGGCGCCGCGGTCGAACCGTTCTCGGTGCTCATCGCGATCGGTGTCGCGTTCACGGCCACCCCGGTCATGGCCCTCGCCACCCGGGGGCGCTGGTACCTGCGCCGCGACTCCGACGGCATCGACTCCCCCCGGTTCGACGAGCACGGCAACCCGTCCGGCGAGCGGCTGCGCTGTCACGTCACCGGATACACCTTCGAGCGGCCGGATATGCTGGCGTCGGCCGAGAGAGGACCGCACGGCGAGGTGCAGTACGTCTCGTCGCTGGCGCTCACGCTCGATGATTCCGATCGTTACGTGCTCCCGCCGGAAGTCACCGGCCCCCCGCACCGGGCGGCCGACCCAAGGAGGCAGACGTGATGGAGGAGCCGGTCGACACCGCCACCGCGATTCTGGCGAGTGCCGCGGTGCTGCTGCGCGAGCGCACGTTCGACGACATCTCCTATCGTGCCCTCGCCGACGCGGTCGGCATCTCCGAGCGCACGATCTACCGCCAGTACCCGACCCGTGCGCACCTGCTCGCCGCGCTGTCGAACTGGATCGAGCAGACCTGTTTCCCGCTGCCGCCGTTCGTGACCGTGTCCGATTTCCACGACGCCGCGCATGAGCGGTTCCGTGCCTTCGACGCGTTGCCCGCCTACGCGTTCGTCGGGGCGCGGGCGTCCGCGATCACGCCGACACTCGGCACCGGGCCGGCCTACATCACCCGGGCGATCGAGGCGATGCTCGACGTGGCGGCGCCGACGCTGAACACGCGGGACCGGCGGCGGGTCGCGGCCTCGCTGCGCTACTTCTCGTCGGCGATGTTCTGGGCCCGGCTGCGCACCGGCTTCGACCTGGACGCCGGCGAGATCTGCGAGGCGTTCGACCACGCGGTGGGCGCCGTGCTGGCCCGGCTGCCCGAGGCGACCTGGGTGAAACCGTGACCGGGCACGCGCTCCCCACCGCGACGTGGGTGAAACCATGACCGGGCACGCGCTCCCCACCGCGACACGGGGGAAACCGTGACCGGGCCGGCGCTGAGCGGGACGCAGACGGCGATCCTCGCCGCCTACACCGAACTGATCGAGGAGCTGGGCAGCGACGACGTGTCGTACCGGGTGATCGCGCGCCGGGCCGGCATCGCCGAGCGCACGGTGTTCCGCAACTATCCGACCCGGGTGGACCTGCTGCTGGCGACGGCGGCCTGGATCGAGGCGACGCTGTTCGCCCGCGAGGAGTCCCGCTCGATCTTCGACGTCCCCCTGGCGATCCGCGAGGCGATGGAGCGGTACGACGCGCGGCCGGAGCTGGCCCACGTGGTCGCCGAGACGGCGATGCGCGGGGTGAGTGGCGCGGCGCCGTCGCCGGGCCGGGCACAGCTGGAACGGCTGCTGGACGCCGAGGTGCCGGTCCTCGACCCGGCCCGGCGCCGGGAGATCGTCGCGGCGCTGTCACACCTCGACTCGGTCGGGACGTGGGTGACGTTCCGCCGCGAGTTCGGCATGGACGGGCGCGACATCGCGGACGCCGCCGCCTGGGCGGCGGAGGCGGTCCTCGACGGCATCCGCGACCGGGTCACCCCGGCCTAGGTTCACGGTCCGCGACCGGGTCAGGTTCTGTGTGCCGATCTGCGGCTCGATTCGAGCCGCAGATCGGCACACGACCGGCACGACCGGCACGACCGGCACGAGCCGCACCACCGGCACCACCGGCACGACCGGGCGCCGGCGTCAGACTGTCTTGTCCAGCTTGGTGGTGATCTCGTCGAGCAGCTCGGCGGCGCGGCCGTGTTCGCTGGGCACGTGCGCCAGGATCGATCCGGCCTCGGCCATGTAGGGCTTCGACCCCGCCTCGAAGTTGATGTTCCACTTGGTCTTCCAGACCCGCTCGGCGGCGTTGGTGGCCGCCTTGTCGATCTGCGCGGCCAGCCACTTCTTGTCGGCGTCGGTCAGTGCCACGGGAATGTCCTCCAGATGCCAGGAAGCGGTCGAGGCTTCGAGTTTCGTCTCGTACGAGGATGAGAAGTGGGCGTGCTGCGTGTGCGCGTTGTCGCCGCCGTAGGCGCGCTGCCGCCAGCCGCTCGACGCCTCCCAGATGCGCCGGTTGTAGATCACGTAGCGCAGGCGTCTCTCGGCGCCACTGCGACAGCGGCGCACCACGTGCTGCACCACCATCTCCATGGTCAGGTTCGGTTCGCGCAGGTCGACGTCCAGGTCGACGGCATGGACCTCGTGTTTCGAGTCCGCGTCCCGGATCGGGACCCGGCCGACCTCGTCGTCGTTGTGGTCGGAGACCCGGCTCTGGTGTGCCGTGTCGCCGATGGTGCCGTCACTCGTCCTGTCCCGTTCGGGCGCGAGCCTGTTCAGCTCGGTCCGGAGCTGGACCAGGCACGGCACGAGAACCCAGCCGGCCATCGGGCTCCTCTCAGTGTTCGCTTGCCGCTTCTGTCGCTTGTATATCTCCGGAAGCGAACCTCTGAAATCACCCGTTGCCGCGAAAAAGGGTGCCAAGATTGTGCGATGGTGACCCCGGTCACCAGTTGAAGCGGCCGGGATAGACCACGTCGGCCAGTTCCTTCTGCCCGGCCGCGCTGGGGTGGAAGTAGTCGAACTGGTTCACCAGCTCCAGATCGAAACGGACCCGGTGCGCGGCCCCGCCGTCCCACCGGCAGCGGCTGCCGTACGCCCGGCAGGCCTGCCGCAGCTGGGTGTTGTAGGCGTCGATCCGGTCCCGCACCCGCTCCCGGCGCTGCTGGTCGGCGTCGGCCGTGGAGGTCGGGGCGGCCAGCATGGACGGGCAGATGCCGCCGCGGTTCCACACCTCGACCGCCTTGTCGCTCTCCTTGCCGATCTCCCACAGGCGGTAGAGGTCCGGGATGCTGACCATCAGCACCCGCGCCTTCGGCAGATCCTTCTTCAGCCGGGCCAGCCCCTCGTCGATCTCGTCGCGGAAGGTGGCGACCGAGGTCATCTCCCGCACCCGGCCGGAGCAGGCGTCGTTGGCCCCGATCAGGATCGTCACGTACTGCGGCTTCCGGTCGGCGGCCTGCCGGGCCTGACCGACGAGTGCGTCGGCCTCGGCGCCCGGTTCGGCCAGGTTGACCGCCTTGCCCTTGATCTTCGGGTTCTTCGCCAGGATCCGGCTGTAGTGGCTCTCGATCGCGTCGGTACCGCCGGTCGACCAGGAGTTGCGGGTGCAGGCCACGTAGGCGAGACAGCTGCCCAGGCCGGCGGTGATCGAGTCGCCGAGGGCGACCATCGAGGCCGGGTAGCCGGCGGCGGGCTTGGCACTGGTCCGGGTGGGCTCCGGTGCGGCGTTGCCGGCGCCGTCACAGGCCAGGGCGAACACGGCGAGCACGGCGAGCGCGGCGACATGCCATCGGCGGATCATCATCCCCCTCAATACGGTATGTCTCCGAGACATTACCATCAGTCACTATCAGCGGGCTTCCGTCATCGGCCGCAGGTGGGCCGGGTCCTCCATGATGCGCTTCAGGTCGGCGGCGAAGGCGCCGGCCCGGGTGGCGACCGTCGACTGCCGGGCCACCACGTCGTCGACGTTGGCCTCGTCGACCGCGATGCCGGGCACATAGATCCAGCCCCGCGGCATGATCTTGCCGGTCCGGGCGTGCTCGGCCTGCAACCGCCCGGCGACCGCGCCCTTCAGGTAGTTCTCCGGCGAGACCAGCAGCAGGTCGCCGGCTTTCACCGCGGCCAGTGACTTGGAGTCGATGTCGAAGGCCCCGGCGATCCACGAACCCTCGGTCTTGCGGCGGATGTCGGCGAGGTTCCAGCCGTCGGCGTCACCGGTGCCGATGAACGCCACAGCCGTCGGGTTCACCCGAACCAGGGTGCTCCAGGCGTCCCGGTTCGCCTCCACCTCCTGCTTGGTGTCGAACGGACCGAAAACGGTCAGGCCGGGCCGGTTCTCGCGGATCTCGTCGCGGATGCCCATCGCCCGGTGGTCCAGCACCGGCACCCCGGGCGAGGCGGTGCCCACCACCACCTTGCCGCCGGCGTTCGTCGGGACCCGCTCCAGCACCGTCCGGGCCAGCAGCCGGCCCAGCTCGTAGTTGTCGTTGCCGATGAACAGGTCGACACCGGCCGACGGCAGCGCCTGGCTGTCCACCGCGATCACCGGCACCCCGTCGGCGATCGCCTCGGCCATCGGCTCGGCGAACAGATCCGGCGACAGGGTGAAGACGGACACCCCGGCCGGTGCCCGTTTCAGCATGTCCCGGAAGAGCGCCACCTGCCGGGGGCCGTCGACGATGTTCGGCCCGTCCACCTGGTGGCCGACCCGCCCGACCTGGTCCACCCCGGCGATGAACCCGAGCGCCATCTCCTGGGAGAAGTTGAGCTGCTTGTTCGGCACCACGAAGCCGACCACCGGGTTCCGGGGCGCGTCCTCGTCCGGTTCGGTGCACGAGGCCTGGCCGAGGAGCAGCAGCAGAGCCAGGGCCCCGCGAACCGTCCGATATTTCATGACCTCCAAGTGTGGGCGATCCCCTTCATCCCGGCGGCCATTCGACCGATCGTGACCATCGGGAGCGGTCACACGAACGTGGCCCGGCCGGCCGGACTTCTCGGGGGTGTACGGCGTGATCGCGAAGTTCGTCCGCAGCAGTGCCGTGGCCCGGGCCGCCGTGATCGGGCTCGCCATCGGGGTGTTCGCGCTGGCCAGTCTGGCCGCGGTCAGCATCGCCACCAACGCCCGTACCACCACCGAGATCCGGCACAACTCGCAGATCAGCGACCGCTGGTCCTCGCTCGACCTGCACATCAGCGTGGAGACCGAGGCTCTCAACGACTTCATGGTGGCCAAGAAGTTCGGCAAGGACGTGCTGGACAGCGCGATGCGATCGGCCGAACCCGACCTGGCCTGGCAGATCCGCAACGGCGACCCGGCCGACGTGCAGAACGCCCTGCTGGTCGCCGACTCGTACGGCGCGTTCACCCAGACCCTCACCGAGTTGCGGCGTACCGGCACCGACCGGGTCCGTACCGAGAACCTGGCCGGTCAGGCCGCCCTCGGCGCCTCGATGGTGCGCAAGTCGGCCAACGCCAACATCAGCCGGCACCGGCTGGCGATGGACCAGTACCTGGCCGAGGCGGACCGGTTCAACCAGAAGCTCACGCTGGCCGCGGCGGTGGTCTGCGGCATCGACTTCCTGCTGCTGGTGCTCTGTGCCACGGTTCTGCTCACCCACCAGCGCCGGATCGAGGGGCAGGCGGTGGAGAGCCGCTACCGGGCCCTGCACGACGAGCTGACCGGGCTGGCCAACCGGGCGCTGCTCGGTGACGCGATCACCCGGACGCTGTGGGCGGCCGGCCGGCAGGACGAGGCGGTCGGTCTGCTGCTGCTCGACCTCAACAAGTTCAAGGAGGTCAACGACACCCTCGGGCACCACGCCGGTGATCTGCTGCTGCAGGAGGTCGCCGCCCGGCTGACCGGCGCGGTCCGGGCCGGGGACACCGTGGCCCGGCTCGGTGGTGACGAGTTCGCCGTGCTGATGCCGCGGATCCAGTCACCCGAGCACTGTTCGGAGATCGCCCGGCGGCTTCTCGACGCGCTGGAGGGCCCGGCCGACCTGGAGGGCGTCACGGTGGACATCAGCGGCAGCATCGGCGCGGCCGTCTTCCCGCTGCACAGCTCGACCGGGACCGAGCTGCTCCAGCACGCCGACATCGCGATGTACACCGCCAAGCGCAACCGGCTCGGCATCGCCGTCTACGACCCGGAGGCGGACCGGCACAACTCGCGGGAGCTGGGCCTGATCGGTGAGCTGCGGCAGGCCATCGACGAGGACGAGCTGGTGCTCTTCTACCAGCCCAAGGTGGCCACCGGGACCGGGCGGACGGCCGGGGTGGAGGCGCTGATCCGCTGGGAGCATCCGTCCCGCGGCCTGCTCATGCCGGGCGCCTTCATCCCGCAGGCCGAGGAGAACGAGATCATCGTCCCGCTCACCGACCGGGTCCTGGCGATGGCCCTGGACCAGCACCGGCGCTGGCGGGACGGCGGGACGGTGCTGCCGGTCGCGGTCAACGTGCCCACCGTCTGCCTGCTCGACGAGGCGTTCGCCGACCGGGTCGGCGCCGCTCTGGAGGTGGCCGGGGTGGCACCGGAGGCGCTCACCCTGGAGATCACCGAAACGTCGATCATCACCGATCCGGTACGGGCCTCGACGGTCCTGAACCGGCTGCGCGGGATGGGGATCCGGCTGTCCGTGGACGACTTCGGCACCGGCTACTCGTCGATGTCGTACCTGCAGAGCATGCCGTTGCACGAGCTCAAGATCGACCGAAGCTTCATCGGTACGGTCACCGGCTCGCCCGGCGGCACCGCGATCGTCCGGGCGGTGCTGGAACTGGCCCGCGCCCTCGACCTGGAGGTGGTGGCCGAGGGGGTGGAGGACGAGGCGACTCTCGTGCTGCTCGGCGAGATGGGGTGCGCCTACGCGCAGGGCTACCACATCAGCCGCCCGGTCCGGCCCGGCGACCTGATCGACTGGCTGTCCGTACGGCGTACCGGAAAGGATCTCGAACCGGTCGTGCGGTGACGGGGTTTCCTCCGATGGGCGCGTCTCATCGGGAGGTTTGGATCCATGGATACTCGGCAGTGGCAGCCGTACTCGTCGGCGCAGGCACCGGCACCGTGGCCGGAGTACGAACCGTGGCCCTCGTACCAGGCCGCACCCCTGGTGGAGGCCCCTCCGCCGGCGGAACGCCGCCGCCGGGGCCGGGTGGTGATCCTCGCCGTGGCCCTGGTGGTCGTCAACGTCCTGTTCCTGATCGGGGCGGTGGCGTGGAAGACCGACGGTTTCGCCCGGTTCCGCCCGGCCGCCGCACCGGTGGCCGGTGGCATCCCGGCGCTGCCGCCGCCCGACCCGGACGGCCCCGGCCTGCCCACCGGCGGCCCGGCCCCGGAACCGGCCGGGAAGGTCGCCGGCGCCACCTTCGCGGCCGGCGACGAGACCACCACCCAGCGGTTCGCCGGCTTCCCGTTCTCCTTCCGCACCCCGGCCGGCTGGGAGTGCGCGAAGGCCCGCGTCGAGCTGGCCGCCGCCAAGGCCTGGATCTGCGTCGACGGGCCCGGCCCGGACGGCGCCGGCCAGCGGGTCGCGGTGATGCTGCGGCCCTGCCCGCAACCGTGCGGCGCCCGCGCCGTGCGCACCATGGACGGGCAGTGGTTCACCGGCGCCGACCAGCCGGAACGCCTGGACGACAGCACCACCGTGTCGCAGCGGGCGGAGAACGCCAAGGGTCGCTACGAGCTGGTGATGAGCCACTACTTCGCCGAGGACGGGGACACCCCTCGGTGGCAGGTGGCGGTGGACGCGTCGGCGCCCCCGGCGGCCCGCGCCGACGTGCAGAAGGTCCTCAACGACGTGTACGCGCGAACCTCGTAGAAAATCGTCTACAACCGATCCCGTCGAAACCCCGTCGGTAGGTGAGAGACAGCGACAGGGGAGCGGGACTGATGCCGGACGGATCCGACAGCGACTATCTGGCGTACGTGCGCGGGCGCATGGCCGAGCTACGCCGTACCGCCTATCTGCTCTGCGGTGACAGCCACCAGGCAGACGACTTCGTGCAGGAGACACTGACGAAGCTGTACGCCCGGTGGCCGCGGATCGGGCGGGTGGAGAACGTGGACGCGTACGTGCACACCATGCTGGTCCGCGTCTTCCTCGACGACCGGCGGCGCGGCTGGTGGAAGGTCCGGTTGCTGACCGGCCAGCCCGAGCCGCCACCGGTCGCCGTCGATCCGGCGGACGGTCCGGCGGTCCGTGCCGCGCTGGCGAAACTGCCGGCCCGGCAGCAGGCGGCGCTGGTGCTGCGCTTCCTGTGCGACAAGCCGGTCCGCGAGGTGGCCGAGCTGATGCGGTGTTCCGAGGGCACGGTGAAGAGCCAGACCTCGCACGGGCTCACCCGGCTGCGCGCCGTCCTCGGGGTGGACTACCTCCAGCCCGCTGCCGCTGTCTCCCGGGAGCGATGATGAGAGGTGAGGACGAGATGATCGACGACGACGCCGGCCGCCTGCTGCGGCCGCTGCGGGCCGAGCCGGACGGGCCCCCGCGGGTCGACGTGGGGCGGGCGATGGCGGAGGGTCGCCGGCGCCGGGGACTACGCCGGTGGTCCGGCGGGGTGGCGCTGGTCGCGCTGACCTCGGTCACGGCCGGGGGCGGCACCCTGGCGATCGCGGCGTCGAGGCCGGACCAGCCACGGCCGGAACCGGCTCCGGTGGTCAGCACCAGCCCGAGTGTCCAGGTGGCGGCCGCGCCCGCGGTCGCGCCGCCGACGAGCTGCGAGGTCGTCAAACTGCCCACCGGCGGGGTGCGGAAGTCGCTGATCACCTCCGGTGACCCGAGCGGGCGCTACCACGCCGGGCGGCTCTACGACGCCGCCGACAACCTGATCGTCTGGAAGGACGGGAAGATCGACGCCCGGTTCCGGATGCCCGGCCTGGACGCCTCGATCTACGACATGACCAGCACGGGCGCCGGGGTCGGATCGTCCTATCCCGGCGAGGGGCAGCAGGCGTATTCGTACCGCGACGGCACGGTCACCGAGCTGGACGGCCGGAGGAGCGCGGCGTACGCGATCAACGAGGCCGGTGTGATCGCCGGCGTCACCGAGGACGACGGGCGCGAGGTGCCGGTGCGGTGGCGGTCGGCCGGCGCGCCGATGGAACGGCTCCCGCTGCCGTCCGGGGCGACCTCCGGCCGGGCCGGTGACATCGCCGAGGACGGCACCGTGGTCGGCGTGGTCGGCGAGGACCGCGCCCAGGAGACCGGCTACCTCTGGCTGCCCGACGGGACCGGGAAGGCGATCCCGCTGCCCACCGTCGAGGGGCGGAAGGCGGACTTCTTCCGGCCGGCGGCGATCACCGACGGATGGGTGCTCGGCGTGGCGATCGTCGAGGGGGGGACCGACGGGGTGACCGGGGAGGCGGGGAAGGCCGGCAGTGTGCCGATCTACACGTCCCTGCGGTACCGGCTCTCCGACCGGACCTACCACCCGGTCCCCAGCACGGTCGACGCCGATCAGCTGGCCGGCAACGGCTGGATCCTCGGCACCACCGGCAAGTTCTACCAGCCGGTCATCGCCTCCGGCGACGAGGTGTTCAAGCTGCCGCTGTACGCGGACTTCAAGGAGTACGACGTCCGCAGTCTCAGCGCGGACGGGAGGATCGCCGGCGGCTACACCACCGACATGGGCCCGGAGGAGGTCGACAACCGGCCGATCCTCTGGACCTGCGAATAGCACCGCGCGGGGCCCGGATCCGGGCCCCGCGCATCCACGTATCAGGAGATCGCGACGTCGTCGAACCAGACGGTGCCGCTGTTGTCGCCCGACTTCAGGTGCAGCTGGACGCTGGCGGCACCGGCCGGGGCGACCGCCTCGACGACCAGCTTGGTCCAGCTGGAGTCGCCAGCCGGCAGCCGGTTCGACAGGTTCTGGCCGATCCACTTCCCGCCGGCGTCGAACCAGCTCAGCGCGATCTCGGTGGTGCCGGTGACGTCGGTTCCCCGGGCGTACGCCTCGGCCCGCCACCGGTAGCCCGGCTGCACCGGCGTGATCGGCGCGGTGACCAGCGACGGCAGGCCGGCCGTGGTGCGGGTGGTGTTCGAGAACCGCACCGACCGGGTGCCGCCGCGGGCGATGTCGGTGGTGACCACCGCCGTACCGGCCGCGCTGTTGGCCGGCCGCCACGGCGAGTCCGCCGCGGGCGCCTCGAAGCCCAGGTTGAGCAGGCTGTTCGGGACGGTGCCGGTGGTCCACGCGGTCCGCACCACGGTGGCCGCGAACTTCGGCGTGCCGTCCGCCCGGAACAGCCCGAACCGGTACTGCGCGGGCATCGCCGACACCGACGAGTTGCCCGGGATCGCCCCGTCCTCGAAGTCGTTGAGCGTCCACGGCGACACCGAGCCGACACCGGCCTCGGCCGCCGCCCGGAACACCCGGGCCAGGTAGGCGCCCTGCTCCCCCTCGCTGACCACGGCACTGCTGACCCCGGTCTCGCCGATCACCACCGGGTCCGGGGCGACCGCGGCCTGCGCCTTGCGGATCTCGGCCAGCGCCCGCTCCGACGAGCCGTAGAAGTGGAAGTCGTAGTAGTCCAGCGGGGTGCCGGCCAGCGACGACTTGATCCGGGCCATCCCGGCCGCGCCGATCCCGCCGTCCACCGACAGGGTCAGCGGCATCGCCGGGGCGGCCGCCCGGATCGCCGGGATCAGCTGCCGCACCCAGGTCACCGCGGCGCTGTCACCGGGCTGGAACTCGTTCTTCAGCTCGACGGCGATCACCCGGGGATCATTGACGTACGGCGCCAGCACGGTCCTCGCCCAGTTGACGCTGTTGCCGACCTCGTTGTAACCGGACCACCAGTCGAACAGGGTCACCTTGACGCTCAGCCCGTGTGAGTCGGCGATGCTGACGAACTTGCGCAGCTTCGCGGTGTTGTCCGCTTTCGGGGTGGGCCAGCCGAACGCCTGCGGGAAGACGATCACCCGCACGTTGTCGGCGCCCAGCGCGGCGATCCTCGCCAGGTCCTGGTCGATCCGCGCGGCGTCGAACCCGGTCCACATCGCCGACCAGCCGGCGTCCGACGGGTAGTAGTTCATCGACTTCGCGGTCTTCACCTCGGCGAGCCGGCTCGCCATCGTCGGCACGGGCACCACCGCAGTCTGCGCCGCGGCGGGAGACGGCGGTGAGGTCAGGCCGAGACTCATCAGAACGGTGGAGGCGACCAGACCGGCACGCACACGCAGAGTGTTCATCGGGGGATCGGTGCCTCTCTTCTCGGATGCCCTCTCCATCGGTCGTGGTGTCGTCCACTCCAGCTTCCGGTTGAATGCGACGAGGTTGCAAAACGGGTCGGCGGTCTCCAAACCTCCGGTGGAACCTCATGTCGTTTTCCGCCGCCCGCCAGCAGAATCGAAGGCGTACCACGGGGGAGGAACGATGTGCCGCCCGGATCCCGAGTGCGGGGGCCGGGGAAACCGGGCGGCACATCGGCCGGGTCAGGCGGCCTCGACGGCGAAACGGCGGTACCGGGCCGCGTCGGTGAACTCGGAGGCGGCCGAAGCGGGCAGCCGCAGCGCCGTCGAGAGCAGCCTCTCGGTGGACCGGCGCGGTGCGCGCACACCACGTTCCAGATCGGAGATGCTGCGGATGCTCAGGCCGGTCAACTCGGCCAGTTCCTCCTGGGTCAGCACGGCGTCCCGGCGCAGCCGCCGCAACAGGTGCCCGAAGTTCTGCATGGTGTCCCCTCTCGTCCGGGCTTCGCAGACAGAGGGTGCCGCCCGGATCGCCGGGGTGGGGGAATCCCGACCGAATCCGAACGCCCGCACTCAGCCGGACGCGGCCATCAGATCCCGGATCTCGTCCGCTCCGGGCAGTCCGGGATGGATCTCCAGCGCCCGGCGGCAGTGGTCGGCGGTCCGGGCCCGGTCGCCGAGGGTGTGGTGGGCCCGGCCGAGACCGGCGTGCGCGCGGGCCTCCTGCTCCCGGATGCCGACCACGACGGCCCGCTCCAGCGCGGCGGAGTGATGGCCGATCGCATCAGCTGCCCGGCCGGCCGCCTGCGCCGCCTCCCCGAGGCCGTTGAGCACCCACATCTCGAACTCGTGGTCGTCGCTCTCGGCGATCATCGCCAGCGCCTGCTCGTGGAGGATCATGGCCTCCGCCGGACGTCCGAGCCGGGTGTGCGCGACACCGAGACCGTCCAGCATGTAGGCCTCGCCGAGCCGGTTTCCGGCCTGCCGCAGCAGCGCCAGCCCCTGCCGGAACCACGTCACCGCCTCCTCGAAGCGGCCGGACCGGCTGGCCAGGCGGCCGAGCGCACCGTAGGCCGCACCCTCGCCGGCCCGGTTGCCCATCTCCCGGAAGATCTCCAGGGCCTGCCGGTAGCACTCGATCGCCTCGTCGAGCCGGTCCAGCAGCCGGAGGAGATCACCCAGGTGGCCCAGCGCACCCGCCTCGCCGGACCGGTCGCCGGTCTCCCGGGCCAGCGCGACCACCTGCCGGAACCGCTGCTCCGCGGAGGTGTGCTCGCCGGTGCGCTCCTCCACGACACCGAGGTTGATCAGAGCGCGTGCCTGGCCGGCCCGGTGCCCGGACCGCTGGAACAGCGGCAGCGCCTGGGCCGAGTGCCGGGCCGCGGCGTCGTATCGGCCGGCCCGCCGGGACGCGATACCCAGATCGGTCAGGGCATGCGCCAGCTCACCCGGGTCACCGCCGTCGCGGGCGGCTCGGACCGCATGCTCGTGCAGGGTCACCGCCTCGGTGATGTGCACCCCGTTGAAGTAGAAGTACAGGGTCCGGGCGAGCCGGACGGTGTGGGTGGGCGCGGTCTCAGCCACCGCCATCAGGGTGGGCCGCTCGGTGTCCAGCCAGAGCCGGGCCTGATCCACATCGGTCAGATCCGGACCCGGCGTGGTGAGCGGCGGCACCGGTGGGCGCTGGGCGGCGTCGGCCGGATACAGCAGATCCATCGCGAGACCGGCGGTGGTCAGGTAGTGGTCGTACAACCGGCTCTGTGCCGACCGGCGATCGGCCGGGCGCTCCTCGTCCCGGGCGCGGGCCGCGGCGTACGCCCGGACCAGATCGTGAAACGTGTAACGGCCCGCCGACTCCTCCCGCAGCAGGTGGTCGGCACACAGCCGGTCCAGGGCGGCACGGATCGCCGGCATCCCGCCGTCACCGGTGAGAGCGGCTGCGGCGTACGCGTCCAGGTCCTGCCCCGGATGCAGCGCCAGCAGCCGTAGCAACCTGCGCAGCTCGTCCGGCAGATGCTGGTAGGACAGGTCCAGCGCGAGTTCGACACCCGCGTCCAGCCGGCCGCCCTGGTGCCGTTCGTCCAGCCAGTCGGCATGATCGGTGAGCGTCCACCCGGGACGGGCCCGCATGTGCCCGGCGATCAGGCCGAGCGCCAGCGGCAGCCGCCCGCAACGCTCGGCGATCCGGGCCGCCGCACCCGGATCGTCACCGGCCGGGACGTCCGGCGTCGCCCGGGTCAGCAGGTGACGGGCCTCGCCCGGCGAGAACACCTCGACCGGCAGATGCGCGGCGCCCGGCAGCCCGGTCAGGTTGCGCCGGCTGGTGATCAGCACGGTGCTCCGGTCCCCCGGCGGCAGCAGCGGCCGCACCTGCTCCACGTCGGCGGCATCGTCCAGGACGATCAGCGCGCGCAACGGCTCCAGCCGGCGCCGGTAGAGCGCCACCCGCTCCGGCAGGCCGGGCGGGATCTCCGGGCCGGGCACCCCCAGCAGGCGCAGGAAGCCGTCCAGCACCGCCGTCGGATCAGCCGGCGGCTGGGTGCGATCCGGGTGGAAACCCCGGAGATTCACGAACAACACCTGGTCGTACGGCCGGTCCCGGCCCAGCCGGTGCGCCGCGTGCACGGCCAGCCGGGTCTTGCCCACCCCGGCCATCCCGGCGATCACGTGCACCCCACCGGTGAGCCGGCTCAACTCGGTGCCGCGCCCGGTGAACTCGGCCAGATCGGTGGGCAGCGTGTCCCGCACCCGGACCGGCACGGCCGCCGCGGACTCGCCGCTGACCAGCCGCAACGCCTGCCGCCACTGCGCCACATAACCGGTGTCCGGATGCAGCGCCCGGACCACCGCCACCACCAGATCGGCGCTCAGCCGCCGGCGGCCCCGGCGGAACACGTCCACCACGGTGGTCTTGCCGGCCAGTTCCGCGGCGGGCCGCCCGTCCGCCGTCCAGGCCGTGTTGACCCGGTCGGTGATCACCGCGAACGACGGGTCACCGGCCCACACCTTCAGCGCGCGCAGCCGCTCCACCAGATCGTCCAGCGTCCCGGCCTCGCCGGGGTCGGGCAGGCGCACATCGACATGCCCCGATTCACGCCTCATACCGGGTCAGATTAGTCAATCGAGCCAGGACGATCCGGCTTCCACCCCGTAGTGGTCCGACAGGTAGACGGTCCGGCCGCCGGGTAGCCGTACCCGGTCCTGAAAGACCAGGCTGGCCCGGCGCCACCCACCGTCCGGCCGGACCAGCAGATGATCGAACGCCGGCGGCGACGGCCAGCCCGGAGTGGGCCGGTAGGTGGGCCGGGTGTCGCCCGCCAGCACGTCTCGCAGCCCGGTGGCGGCGAGGAATTCGGCGAGCAGCGGGGAATCTCGCGGCACGTTCAGGTCTCCGGCCACCACCACCGGCGTGGTGACGCCCGCGAGCCGCCGCCGCAGCACCTCGAACTCGGCCCGCTGCGCCACCGAGTACCGGTTGCCCGCCGACCAGTCGTCGTCCCGGTTCGCCGACAGATGGGTGTTGACCACGGTCACCGCCCCGTCGATGACGACCACCTGGGCCCCTTTGCGCATCAGATACTCCGGCCGGGCCGGAGCGGTCCACGGGAACCGCACGAACGTCTGCCCGCTGATCGGCAGCCGGGAGAGCACGACGAGCCCGCCCTTGAGTACGACGGAGCCACTGCACGCCCGGTACCGAAAGCTGGGTGCCGCCTGGGCCAGCACCCGGACGCCCCACCGGTACATGACCTCCTGAAGGCAGACGACGTCGTGATCCGACCGTTCGAGCCGCTCCCCCAGAGCCCGCAGCCGCTCCCGGACATCCCCCTTGAACAGGGTGTTGAAGGTCAGAAGCCGCATTGCACATCCATCATCCTCCGCGCCGATCGAACACTTTCGCACATCGATTCGATGCTGATTGACATCGTTCGGGATTGTTGCAAGTGTGCGTCCAGCATGTTTCCTGTGTGAATCTGTGTGCACGTCCTCCAGGAGGATTTCATGTCACTCACTCGATCAGGCGTCGCCCTGCTCGGCACCCTACTCTTGACTCTTGCGTCTGTGAACGTTCCCACATCGGCTTCAGCAGGCCCTAAGCCCGCCCCCGCCGACACCTCGTGCGCCACCACCGGAGCCGTCGACTTCGGGTTCGACCTCGCCGGAACCGGCTGGAAGTTCACCACCGGCGACGACCCGGCCTGGGCCGACCCCGCCTTCGCCGACGGCACCTGGCGGGACTGGAGCGTCCCGGACAACTGGGGCGACCACAGTGATCTGTCCTCGTACGACGGATTCGCCTGGTACCGCAAGACCTTCACCCTGCCCGCCCGCCCGTCCGGGGTCACCGACGCGGCGGTGGTCGCCGCACTCGGCAAGATCGACGACGCGGATCAGACGTTCCTCAACGGGCGGGAGATCGGGCGCACCGGCGGATTCCCACCGAACTTCGACTCCACCTGGGAGGTGCCGCGCGAGTACTACCCGGCGGACGGCCTGCTCAACTGGGGCGGGGCCAACACCCTCGCGGTACGCGTCTACGACGGCACCGGGGGCGGCGGCTTCTACCAGGGGCCGGTCGGGCTGTACTCGAAGGCCCGGCTGCGGACCCTGGCCGGGATCAGTGGGACCGCTGTCACGCGTACCCAATTGGCTCATGTCTGTGCGGTGTTGAACCGGCAGCACAGCGCCGTGGCGAAGCGGGACCTGCGAGGTTACGCGGCGTCACTGGCACCCGGCTATTTCCACCAGGGTTACACCTCTGAGGTACGGCTAGCCGAAGTTCAGGCGCTTATGCGGGCCGGGAAAGTCACCTTGAGTGACACGCAGGCCGAGGTGTTCAAGAACGCGCGGGGCCACCTCGTCGTCGACACCATCCGCACCTGGACCGGCCTGCCGCCGACCCGCGAACTGCTCCACATCGACCCCCGCAAGCAGCTCGAACTCGGCGACCACTCCCGCTTCTTCCGGCACGACTACGCCTCGGCGGCGATGGGCCGGCGCGCCGAGTTCAACGTCTACCTGCCGGAGAGCTACACCCGCACGTCCACCAAGCGGTACCCGGTGGTCTACATGCTGAACGGCTTCAACGGCAGCAACATCGAGTGGGAGGCGCGTGACATCGACACCGTCCTCGACAAGCTGATCCGAGAGAACGGTCTGTCCGAAACGATCGTGATCTTCCCGGACGGCGGCAGCGGCTGGTACGTCGACACCTCAGCCGGCAACTACCGCTCGATGATCGTCAACGAGATCGTGCCCCTGGTGGACCGCACCTTCCGCACCGTCGCCGACCGCGACCACCGGGGTGTCAGCGGGGTGTCGATGGGCGGTCAGGGCGCGTTCACCCTGGGCCTGACGAATCCGGCCGTGTTCAGTTCGATCGCCAGCCACATGGGCGCGCTCAGCCTGGCCCCGCTGGTGGGCACCCCCGCCGAGCAGGCCACCAACGCCGGCCTGCGCCCGCTGACCCTGGTGGCGGGCATGTCGGCGGCCGACCTGAACAGGCACCGCTTCTACTTCGACGGCGGCGACTCCGACGAGTACCGGTTCGGCGCGGCCGCCCAGCAGATGAGCACCCTGCTGGCGGGCAAGGGCGTCCGGCACGACTACCAGCTGGGCGCCGGCCGGCACGACGACGCCTACTGGATGCCGAAGCTGCTCCGCTCGTTCCAGCTCCACACCGAGCAGTTCCGCTCCCGCTGACCAGGATCGTGTGGTGAGTTCGGGTCCGCTCCGCGCCCGAACTCACCACACGGGGTCCGCGTCGCTCCAGGCAGGCGTCCCTTGCGGCCGGTTCAGACCATGAAGGTGTACGCCGATCGGCCCCACCGAAATCGGGCCGCCCCGTCCGGTCCACGCGACGCCGGCCTCACTCCGGACCGCCCGGCGACCGCCGGGCGAATGCGCCGCTCACCGCCTACCCGCGAACTGCTGGGGGATCCCGCGAGCGCGGGGTCCCCCAGGTGCGGGGTCCCCACGGGTCAGCCGCCGTAGTAGCGGCTCCTTCGGTTGTTGCGGTAGGCCGGGCGGCGGTTGCCGGCGAGTTGCTTGGTGGCGAAGACGCCGACGGCCAGGCCACCGGCGAGGGCGGCCAGGATGAAGCCCATGTTGGCGCCGGAGATCGAGTCGCCGGTCTCCGCGGCGGACAGCACCTGTTCCGGGGCCTTGGCAGCGGGTGCCGCCGAGGCGGGTGCGGCGGCGGCCGCGGCCAGGTCGGCGAAGTCGACGAGCTGGCTGCTCTCCAGCAGGGTCATGTGGGTCATGACGAACTGGTTGGCCTGCTGGGCGAGCTTGCGCACGGTGTCGTTCTCGGTGCTGGCCCGGATGTTGGCGATGGCCGGGAAGATCTTGCCGTGCGCGGCCCGGAGCCGGTCGATGTAGATCTTGTCGAACTCCTCGCCCTGCGCCGACTCCATCTCGTCGAGCCAGCCCTGCTGGTCCTCGTTCGGATCGTTGGGCAGCTTGATCTTCAGTTTGGCGGCCGCGTTGCGGGCCAATTCGTCGAGCTCGATGTGCTGGTCGGCGATGCTGCGGCCGATCCGCTTGATCCGGTTGCTCTCGGACAGGTCCTGGGCCATCTCCCCGGCCGGGATCTCCCACAGGCCGGCCAGCCGGACCTTGATGACGAAGTCCTTGTCAGCGGCCGTGATCTTGCCTTGGCCCCGGTCGGAGAGCAGGTTCTCCGGGGGCACCGGGACGTCGGCGGCCATCGCCCGGTCCGGGGCGAGAACGATCAGGAACGCGGAGATCAGCGCGGCACTGCCGAGACGGCGCCACATTGACCTCGAGCCGACAACAGCCACGTGAACCTCCTAATGCACCACAGGTTGTGCACAGGAATACGGAGCGCTCCCACGATCGGATCACACGGTTGTCGACGGAATCGTGGCGGTGAGGCTCCAGTCGTGGCTGATGTCCGCGGCCGTACGCAGCAGTTTTGGAAGGTAATCTTCCAGTAGCGTCTCCACCGAGGTCTCCGCGGCATGCACCGTCACATTGATGGCAGCCACTACCCGGCCTTCGCCGTCACGCACGCCGGTGGCCACCGAGCGGACCCCGGGCGCCAGATCCTGATCGGCCAGCGCCCATCCCTTGGCCCGGATCTCCCGCAGCATGGACTCCAGCTCGGCCGGGGCCGGCAGGTTGCGCGGGGTGATGCCGGAGCGGGACGGCTCGGCCAGCACCCCGGTCACCGCGCCCGGCGGCAGAGCCGCCAGCAGGATCTTGCCCATCGAGGTCGCGGCGGCCGGGAACCGGGTGCCGATGGTCACCGCGAGCGTGACGATCTTGGGTACGGCCACCCTCGCCACGTACACGATGTCGCTGCCGTCCAGCTGGGCCATCGAGGTGGACTCGTTGGTCCGCGCGACCAGCTTCTCCATGTGCGGCCGGGCCACGTCCCACATGCTCAGCGCGTTCACGTACGCCATGCCCAGATCGAGGACCCGCGGGGTGAGGGCGTAGCCCCGGCCGGCGCCGCGCACGTAGCCCAGCGACTCCAGGGTGATCAGGATGCGCCGCACGGTCGGCCGGGCCAGCCCGGTCTGCCCGGCGATCTCGCTCAATGTCATCGACGGCGTGCCGGGGCGGAAGGAACGCAGGACGTCGAGGCCACGCGCGAGCGCCTCGATGAAGTCGGGCCCCGCGCCCCTTCCGATGTCGGTCACCCGGCTAATGCTTCCATTCCGCGCTGCCCGCGTCCCACTGGGTGTACTGATAGGGGTTGTCGAAGAGCTGGGCCTCGGGGATGTCCGGGTTCATCCCGCGCAGCCAGGCCTCCTCCCCCATCGTCTCGCGCAGGTGATCGACGGTGGCCTGGACCTTGGCCCGGGCGGACGCCAGATCGGCGTCGACGAGCCGGCCGTCCCGTTTCACCACCCGGCCGCCGACCAGCACCGTGTGCACGTCGCCGCGCTGGGCCTGGAAGGCCACGTGGCCGTACGGGTTGAGGATCGGGAACATCACCGGTGACGCGTCGTTCTTGAGCAGCACCACGTCGGCCTGCTTCCCGACGGTGAGCGAGCCGACCTCGGAGTCCATCCCGAGGCTGCGGGCGCCGCCCCGGGTGGCCCAGTCGACCACGTGATCGGCGCGCAGGTGGTGGTTGGTGACGGTCTGTTTGCCGGCGTGCGCCTCCAGGTGCTCCCGGGAGCGGTCGGCGCCGAGCGTGGTGCGCATGGCGGAGAACAGGTCGCCGCTCCACCAGACGCTGGTGTCCATCGACAGCGACACCGGGATGCCGTATTTCCGCAGCTGCCAGGTGGGCGGGTAGCCCTGGCCGGCGCTCTGCTCGCTCTCGGTGGAGACCGAGACCGATCCGCCGGTGGCGGCGATCCGGTGGTACGAGTCGGCGCTGAGCGTGGCCGCGTGCACGTAGACGGTGCCGGGGGTCATGAAGCCGTTGTCGTACATCAGGCGGATGCCGTCGTCGTTGGTGGCGCCCCACACCCCGGCGTGCGTGGTGACCGGGACGCCCAGCTCACGGGCGGTCTCGAAGGCGGCCCGTTCGGGGAACGCGGGGTCACCGGTGACGTCGAAGGCGAGCTGGAAGCCGGCCAGCCTCCCGCCGTCGATCCGCCGCCGGTGGAAGTCGCGGAACTCGGCGGAGGTGGACCACTCCCAGGGGCCCTGCTGGATGTTGCCGTAGGCGAGGACGAACCGGCCGGGCACCGCCTCCAGGGCGTCCACCGCGGCGTCGGCGTGCTGGACGGTCTGGAGTCCGTGCGACCAGTCGACGGTGGTGGTGACGCCGGAGTCGAGGGCCTCGATCGCGGAGAGCAGGTTGCCGGCGTAGACGTCCTCGGGCCGGAAGTGTCTCCCGGATTCCAGGTAGTACCAGACGAAATACTGGGTGAGGGTCCAGTCGGCGCCGTAGCCGCGCATCGCGGTCTGCCACATGTGCCGGTGCGTGTCGATCATGCCGGGCATCACGATCCCACCGGAGGCGTCGATCTCCTCGGCGCCGTCCGGGGCCGTCAGGCCGTATCCGATCCCGGCGATGCGGCCGTCGACCACGAGCACGTCGGCGCCGGGGAGCACCCGCCGCTCGTCGTCCATGGTCAGCACCAGGCCGTTCCGAAAAATCACAGTCATCGTCACCTTCTTTCGGACGCCTGTCCGCTGTACGGGCAGAGCGATTTCCCTAGAGTGCTCCAGGTCACCTTTAGGGTCAAGCGTTTGTTTCGGGGATGTTGACATCGCAGCTGAACGGGGAGACGCTGATCTCACGGACAAGTGTCCGTAGAACGGACGGTAGCTAGTGACTACGCATCCTGGACCGCTGGCGGGCCTGCTCGTCGCCGACTTCTCCCGGATCCTCGCCGGGCCCTACGCGACGATGCTCCTGGCCGACCTCGGCGCTCAGGTGATCAAGGTGGAGGGGCCCGGCGGCGACGACACCCGCACCTGGATGCCACCGGTGCGCGACGGCGTCTCGACCTACTACCTCGGCATCAACCGCAACAAGCGCTCCATCGCGCTGGACCTGAAGGACCCCGGCGATCTGGCGGCCGCTCAGGAGCTGGCCCGCCGCGCCGACGTGATGATCGAGAACTTCCGGCCCGGCGGACTGGCCCGATTCGGCCTCGACTATCCGAGCGTGTCCGCGAGCAACCAGAAGGTCGTCTATGCCAGCATCAGCGGCTTCGGCTCCGGAGCGGGCGCGTCCCTGCCCGGGTACGACCTGATGGTCCAGGCGATCTCCGGGCTGATGAGCCTGACCGGTGATCCGGACGGTTCGCCGTACCGGGCCGGGATCTCGGTCTTCGACGTGATGGCCGGGATGCACGCGAGCATCGGCATCCTGGCCGCCCTGAACCACCGCGCGAGCACCGGCCGGGGCCAGCACGTCGAGGTCAACCTGCTCAGCTCGGCGCTGTCCGGCCTGGTCAACCACTCCAGCGCCTACGTCGCCGGGGACACCGTGCCGTTCCGGATGGGCAACGCACACCCCAGCCTCTTCCCGTACGAGCCACTGCCCACCGCCGACGGCGATCTGATCGTGATCGCCGGCAACGACGGGCAGTTCCGCAAGTTGTGCCAGGTCCTCGGCCTGCCCGAGCTGCCGGAGGACCCCCGATTCGGTCGCAACCAGGACCGCACCGCCAACCGGGACGAGCTGCGGCCCCTCCTGCTCGCCCGGCTGGCCACCCGCACCCGGGACGAGTGGTTCCGCGACCTGCTGGCCGCCGGGGTGCCGTGCGCGCCGATCAACACCATCGACGAGGGCGTGGCGTACGCCGGCGAGCTGGGCCTCCACCCGGTGATCGACTCCGGTGGCGTCCCGTCGGTCCGCAACCCGATCACGTTCTCCGAGACCCCACCGGCGTACGAGCTGCCACCGCCCGGTCTGGACGAGCACGGCGAGGAGATCCGCGCATGGCTACTGAGCTGAATTCAAACCCAGGACTGAGATTCCCGACCGGCCTGGGTACGTCCGACGCCGACTCGATCTCCCTGCTCGGACAGGACCTGGCCGCCGACCTGATGGGGAAGGTGGGGTTCGGCGAGCTGGCGTTCTGGCTGGTCGCCAACCGCCGGCCCACTCCCGGTGAGGTGCGGGTGTTCGAGGCGGTGCTGGTCGCGCTGGCCGATCACGGGTTCACCCCGACGGCCATCGCGGCCCGGCTCACCTATCTGTCCGCGCCCGACTCGATCCAGGGCGCGATGGCCGCCGGGCTGCTCGGCGGTGGCTCCCGGTTCCTGGGTGTCACCGAGGACTGTGGACGCTTCCTGGCCGAGGCCCTGCGCGACGGCCGGACCGCCTCAGACATCGCCGGCTCCGGCGCACGGATCCCCGGGCTCGGGCATCCGGTGCACAAGGTGCGGGACCCGCGTACGCCCGTGCTGATCACCATCGCCCAGGAGGAGGGGCTGTACGGACCCCATCTGCGGCTGTTGGAGGGGATTGCCGCCGTACACCCCAAGAAGTTGCCGTTGAACGGCGCCGGGGTCTGCGGGGCGGCGCTGGCCGATCTCGGTCTCCCGGTGGAGATGTTGCGGGGTTTCGCCCTGCTCGCCCGCGCCGCCGGGCTGCTCGGCCAGATCGCCGAGGAGCACCGCCGGCCCATCGCCAACGACGTGTACATGACGGTCGACCGCAACGCGGTATACGAACCCTAAGGATTCACCATGGCCAGCATCGTCGCGGTCATCGCCTCGACGCATCACCCCTTCTACTACCGGGCCAGCACCGCCACCGGCGACGACCGGCCCCCGTTCGCCGACGAGTGGGTCCGCAAGATCACCGCGTTCCGGGAGACCCTGACCAGGGCGCGGCCGGACGTGCTGGTGATGGTCGGCTCGGACCACTTCCACCAGCTGTGGCTGGACAACATGCCACAGTTCCTGGTCGGCAAGGCGCCGTTCTACGACGCCAACTGGTACAACGAGGAACGCGAGTTCGGCCTGCCGAAGATGCGGCTGAAAGGCCAGGAGGACCTGTCCGCACACATTCTGCGGGCCGGCCTCGACGAGGGATTCGACCTGGCGTTCAGCAACGAGCTGCGCATCGACCACAGCGTGACCTGCCCGATCATCACGCTGCGGCCGGAAGCCGACCTGCCGATCGTGCCGATCTACACCAACATCTTCGCGCCACCGCTGCCGCAGCCGTCCCGGTTCGTCAAACTCGGCGAGACCGTTCGGACGATCATCGAACAGTGGCCGTCCCACCTGCGGGTCGCGGTGATCGGAACCGGTCACCTGTCGCTGGAGTTGGGCGGACCCCGGCAGTTCGGCCCGCACGGGCCCGACCCGGAGTTCGACCAGCGGGCCGTCCAGTGGATCGCCAACGGGGATCTGGACGGCTGCCTGCGCGAGGTGACCCTGGACAGCCTGCACGAGCCGGGCAACGCCACCCACGGGTTCATGGACTTCATGCTGATGATGGGTGTCGCCGGGGCCGGGGTGAAAGCCGACTACGTCGACACGCTCGACCTGTTCCACACCATGGAGGCGTACTTCACCTGGTATCCGCAGGGGGCTCCGGCATGAGTAGGTACCTGCTGAACAAGTTCCTGTTCACCGTCGACCGGGATCCCGCACTCGTCGAACGCTACCGGGACGACCCCGCCGAACTGGTCGCCTGGTGGGAGTCCACGATGGCCAACAAGCTGCTGAACTGTCACGACGGCGAGGACTCCACCTGGCTGGCCCTCACCGACGAGGAGCGGGACGCCCTCGTCGCCCGCGACCACGTGCGGCTCTTCGAGTTCGGGGCCCACCCGTTCCTCACGCTCACCCTGCTGATCGCGGTGTTCGAACGGGACAACACCGAACCCCTCGAATACCAGAAGGCGTACGGGGCCGCGCTCGCCCACGTCACCCGGCCCTACCCGGACATCGCCACGTGATCCGCGCGGCGGTGCTGAGGATCTGCGGCCAGCCGCCGGCCGTCGAGTCACGGCCGGCGCCGGCGCCCGCCGACGGAGAACTGACGGTGACCGTCACGGCGGTGCCGATCACCCCGCTCGACCTGCTGTGCGCCTCCGGGACCAGCTATTTCGGGACACCATCCACGCCGTACGTGCCAGGGGTCCAGGGGGTCGGCACACTCCCCGGCGGGACCCCGGTCTGGTTCGCCACCGCCGCCGGGATGCGGCCCGGGGACGGCGCCATGGCGTCGGTGGTGACCGTGCCGCCGGAGGATGTGGTGCCGCTGCCCGGCGACGTGCCTCCGGTGCTGATCGCGGCTCTCGGGCTGTCCGCCGTCGCCGCCCACCAGGCCCTGCACTCGGCCGGTGGGCTCGCCGCCGGGGAGCAGGTGATCGTGCTCGGCGCCGGCGGGGTGGTCGGGCAGGCTGCGGTCCAGCTCGCCCGGCTGGCCGGCGCCCGCCGGGTGATAGCGGTGACCCGGGCCGCCTCGTCACGGGCCGCGTCCCCGGGTGCGGACGCCGTCGTGCCGCTGCTGCCCGGGGACGGCGTCGACGAACTCGCCGAACGGCTGCGGCCGGTGCTCGACGGGCCGGCCGATCTGGTGCTCGACCCGGTCTTCGGGGTGCCGGCGGCGGCCGCGCTGCGGGTGCTGCGGCCGGGTGGGCGGCTGGTCAACCTGGGATCGTCGGCGGCCCCCACCGCGCCGATCGACTCGGCGACGCTGCGGGGCGGATCATTACGGGTGATCGGCTACACCAACAACGGCCTGTCGGTGGCCGAGCGGGCCGCCGCCCTGACCGAGATCGCCGGGCACGCGGCGGCCGGGCGGCTCACCGTGGACCACGAGATCGTCCCGTTCGGCGACGTGGCCGACGCGTGGGAACGCCAAGCCGCGGGCCACGCCACCGGCCGGATCGTGCTGACCCTGATCTGAGGGCCTGCGTTCGTGTGCCGATTTTCGGCTCGATTCGAGCCGGAAATCGGCACACGAACCGGCGTCCCGTCAGCGGGCGGCGGTCGGGGCGTCCCAGAACTCGTCGTCGGCGCCGGTGGTCAGCCGGGCCAGGGTCGCCTGGGCCTGCTGCCGCTCCCGGCGGCGGGTCATCGCCTGGTTCACCATCCGCACCGGGCGCTGCAGCAGGTAGGGCAGCAGCAGGAGGATCGCCAGGATCACCGCGGCCCAGGTCAGCGCCTTGCTCAGGGTGTCCATGCCGCTGGCCGCCGAGGCCGGCGTGGCGTTCGCGGTCGCCGACGGCAACGGCGTGTTCACCGCGGCGACCGGGCTGACCAGGCCGTCCGCGGCGGTCGCCACCAGCCGTTCGGTCACCTCGGCGGCGTGCATGCCGGGGTACGCCGAGCGGATCAGGGCGGCCGTGCCGGCCGCCCAGGCGGCCGCGTACTCGTCGCCGCTGCCGACCCGCCCGATGGTCGCCACCCGTACGCCGGGCGCCAGCACGTCGGCCGACCCGCCGAGGTGCTCGCCGGCCGGCTGCTTGTCCTGGCCGGCCGCACCGGCCCGGATCAGCCCGCCGGCCGGGTCCGCGGTCGACGTCGCGGGCAGCACCACCACCACGTCCCGGCTGATCGCGTCGCTGACCGCGCCGACCACCGCCGGGTCGCGGGCGTCGATCGCGGAACCGATCAGGATCACCCGGGCGCCGGCCGACACCGCGACACCGATGCCGGTGGCGGTGAGGGCCGGGGTCAGCTTGACACCGGCCTTGATCGGCACGATCCGCGCGCCGGGCGCCACCCCGTAGCTCGCGCCGTCCTGGCCGTCCTCGCCGGCGATGATGCCGGCCAGCCCGGTGCCCGCCCGGCAGCCCAGGTCGCCGCGCCCGGTGCCGCCGGTGAGGTCGGCGCCCGCGTTGACCCGGCCGCCCAGCTCCGGGGCCGAGCCGTCGACGCCGGAGGCGATCACCGCCACCTTCACGCCGGAGCCGTTCGTGGTCTTCCACACCTGGCTCGGGGTGAGCAGGGTCTGTCCCCAGTTCGCGACGGGCGGCAGGTTCTCCTGCCGGGCGCAGGAGGTGCCGCCGCCGTCGCCGGCCGGCACCGGGCCCTGCCGCAGGTCCGGGCCGACCGCGTCCCAGGGCAGCACCAGATGCCAGCCCGCGCTCAGCCGGCTCGGGTCGGAGAGGCGTTCGCCGTCCGGCTGGACCCGGCCCGAGTTCAGGTCGAGGATCTCACCGGCCCGTGCGGGGTCGCCGAGGAACCGGGACGCGATCTCCCACAGGTTCTCCGGGGAGCCCTGGTAGGAGGCGGTGACCGTGTAGTAGTACCGGTTCACCGCGGCGCCGGCCGGTGGTTCGGCTCGGGCCGGTGACATCGGCGTGGTGGCCAGCACCGCGCCCAGGGCGGCGGCCGCCGCGACGGCCCGGAGTCTCGTCATCGTCCTCACCACTCGGATTTCTCGACAAGCGCCCAGTCATGGTCGTCGTTGGCCTTGCAGGTGGACAGGGTCAGCCGGGCGTCCGCACCGCCGTCGCCGCTGCCGGTCACGTCCAGGCAGTTGCCGCCGACCGCGTTGACGATCCAGTAGTAGACGAACTTGCCGACGGTCTTCTTCTTCTCCAGTCGGAAGTCCTGGTTGTCGTCGGGCAGGCAGAGACTCTCCCGCAGCTCGGTGCCACCGCCCACGGCTTCCTTGCCCGGCGCGTCGATGCAGCGCCCGTCGTCGACGTTGCGGATCCAGTAGAGCTGGTTGCCGTCGCCGTCCACACCGCGCGGCTCGAACGTCCACTCCTGGTTGTCATCGGTGGTCTTGGCACAGGGGAACTGGTTGACGTCGCCGCCCTCGACGCCGGGGCCGTAGCCGCCGATGTCGACGCACATCTCGGTGGCCAGGTTGAGGATGAAGTACGGCCCGTAGTTGCCGCTCTTGACCTCGGTCGCCTTGATCGCCGGCTGGTTGGCCCGGCCGGTCTCCTTGGGCTTCGGGGCCGACGATTTGGACGGCTTCGGTACGGCCGGGGCGGTGTTCTTCGGGGCCACCTGGAGGCGGGTGTCCTTGGCGTACTCCTCCTGGGCCTTGGTGATCGTCTCGGCCAGCGCGGTCACCGCCGCGGCGTCGCTGCCGCGGGTGAAGGCGGCCAGAGCCGGGGCGTACTGGCCGCCGGACTTCTTGACCAGCTTGCACATGGTCCGGCCGAGCACCTGGATGGAGACCACCGGCTGCCACGGGCTGCGGTTGGCCGCCTTGACGTTGGCCTGCCACACCCGCGGCAGGAACTGGGCGATGCCCTGCTCACCGGCCGGGCCGAGCTTGCCGGGGTCGAATCCGGAGGTGGCCATCACCTGCGCGGCGAGCAGAGCCGGCGGCACCTCGGCGCACACCTTGCCACCGCTGACGACCGCGGCCACGTAGGCGTCCGGGACCGGGACCACCGTGCCGGCCGCGGTGTAGCCACCGATCGCCGGCGGGGACGCCGCGGCGCCACCGAACTCGGGCTGCAGGGCGTACCAGGTGGCGTACCTGTCGACGGTGTCCACGTGGTCCTTGGCGTCGCCCAGGCCACCGGCCTTGATCACCCCGTCCAGGCCGATCCGCCGCGCCGCCAGCGCCAGCTTCCACGGGTCCTCGCCGAGGTTCAGCGCGCGGGCCTGACCGGTCAGACCACAGGTCAGGTGGGCCAGCGCGGTGATCGCGGCCTCCCGGTCGGTGGGCTGCGCGCCCTCCCACGGGATGTTCTGCTGCCACTGCTGCGGGGTCAGCGCGGCCACGCCGGTGGCGCCGTTGTCGCGCATCCCCTCGACCGGTGTGGCGCCGAACGCGGAGGCGGCCATCACCTGGCCGGCCAGCCGCGCCGGGGTGAGCGCCGGGCAGGACCGGCTCGCGCTCGACAGGATCCGCAGGTCACCGGCGGACACCGTGCCACCCTCCAGGGGCTCGGCGGCGTTGGCCGCCTGCCGTGCCACGAAGGCGCCGGCCCCGAGCAGGGTGATCAGGGCCAGGGCGGAACCCAGGAAGACCGGGCGGCTCAGGCTCGGCATCCGGAACATCAGTACCGCTTTCTAAGTCAGTCAGAGGGGAGTTGGGCGAGCACTTCGTCCTCGGTGGGGACGTCGACCCGGTCGGACCATCGCAGCGTGCCGACCACCGCGTCGAAGAGCAGCGTGATGGCCTGCACCTCCTCGGCCTCGACGTCACCGTCGGTGAGCACGGTGAAGGTGAGCAGGCCCCACACCCCGGGAGCGTCCGGGGCGGCCACGTAGTAGCTCACCCGTACCGAAGGGGCTTTGCGTTTCAGGGGTTCACTGTCGATGATCTGCTGGACCCGGACGGCCGGGCAGCCGCCGATCTCCAGGGCGATCCCGTTGTCACCGGCGTCGGCGAGGACCGAGTTCAGCACCGACACCGGGTCCTCGGGCTCGCCGTCGTCGGCCCCGATCACGGTCAGCAGCAGCGAGCCGGGCAGGCGCATGCCCTGCATCTCGGACACCGGCATGACCAGGCCGCGGGCTCCCGAGCGCTGGGCCTCGACGGCGGCCTCGGTCATGTCCTTGCGCAGGATCCGCCGCCACGGGCCGGCCTTGTCCCGGGGCAGGGTGTCCGGCAGCGCCCGCTTGATGATCTCCTCGATGTTGCGGTCGCGCAGTTTCGTGTACTCCGGGAGGGTCGGGATGTGCACCCAGCCGGTGGGGATGACGAGTTCGTAGTCGATCACGAGGGGTCCTGTTCAGGGGCGGTCCCGGGAATGAAGCGCAGCTGGGGGCTGTCGGCGAGCAGGTTCATCGCCGCCTCGATCCCGTCGCCGATCGCCCCGAGCTGTTCGAAGTCGGCGATCCGGGTCTCCAGCAGGACGTCGAGGTCACCCTCCGGCCGTTCCAGGCGCAGGGCGGCGTGCACCCGGCCGTACGTGCCCTCCTCCTCGGTCTGCGCCAGCGCGATGACCCGCACGCCGTCGCCCCGGGAGGTGGAGAAGTACTCGACGTTCGGTGGGCGGATGTCGTCCGGCAGCCCCTCGGCGCCGACGACCGACATCAGATAGGCGGGGTCCTCGCCCTCCCGCGGCGCCCGGAACTCGGCCAGCAGCATCAGCGGCACCCAGCGCACCTGCTCGCCGAAGAAGCCGGCGCCCCAGATCAGGCGGAAGCCCTCGGGCAGAGCGTCGGCGCGCTCGATCAGGTCACCGGCGACCGCCGTGCCCATCGCGCCGGCCTCGAACGGGAACGCCTCGGGTGAGTCGGCCGGCCAGTTGGCCCGGGCCACCGCGATCTGGTCGCCGACCATCTCGTCGAGGATCTTCGCCATCGACGCGATCCAGGCGTCCCGGTCCTCGTCGGCGGCCGGGACCAGGTCCCAGGTCCAGGAGATCGGCAGCATCACGCGTCCCCGAGCGCCGGGTGTTCCATCGCCTGCATGGTCGCGACGACGATGCTGACCCCGATGCCGAACGCCTGGTTGAGGCCGCCCCAGGCGCCCCAGGTGGTCTGCAGGAAGGTGCCCAGGCCGTTGAAGCCCCCGTTGAGGAACGGCAGGCCCTTGAGCCAGCTCAGGTCCTTGAACGTGCCGATCCCGGCGAAGTTCTTCCACCAGGTGCTCATCAGGCCGTTGAGGCTGCCCTTGAAGCCGCCCCAGCCGTTGAGGAACATGTTGCCGAAGCCGTTCTTGAAGTTGCCCCAGAAGCCGGTGAACATGTTCTTGAGGCCTTCCCGGAAGCCGATGCTGCCGGGCGCGCCCATGCCGATGCCGTTGAAGGTGAACTTGATGTTGGTCACCTTGCCGTTCGGGCCCAGGATGAGCGTCCACTTGGCGCCGAAGCCGTTCTGGAAGCCCTTCCAGCTGCTGACCATGGCCCCGATCTTGGAACCGAACTTGGCGACCGCGGCGCCCAGGCCGGCGAGACCCAGCCCGACCGCGCCCAGGACCACCGAGAGCACACTGCCGTCGCCGCCGCCCAGCAGGACGCTGTCGGCGATCAGTGTGACCGCGCCGGCGACCACCCCGGCGACCACGATCCATCCGACGCCGGGGAACAACACCGCCAGGAAGGCGAAGGCCAGCGCGATGTATCCGAAGATCTTGCTGACCCACTTGAAGAACTGCATGATCTTCCAGTTGATCTTGTCAGTCAGACCGTCGTCGTAGTTCTTGCAGTTCACCGCGTCGCCCAGGCGCTTGCCCGCCACGCCCAGCGCGTCCAGCGCCGCGTTCAGCTTGTTCTTGGCGGTGGTGACGTCGCCGCTCGCCTCGTCCTGGAGGCGCTTCTTGTCGACGCCCTTCTGCTCCTCCTCGGGCGAGATGGTGCCGTCCGGGCCCTTCTGCGGGTCGGGCAGGGCGCTGGCCCGGCTCAGCGAGGCGTTCGCGTCCGCCTCGGCGGTCTCGGCCGCGCCGACGTCGGTGAAGGCCTTCTCGAGTTCCGGCTGGTAGATGCCGATCTCGGTGGCCGCGTCGTGATACCGGACGCCGGCCTTCTGCAGGCTCTCCTTGATCGACTCGGCGTCCTCTTTGATCTTCTCGGCCCAGCTGCCCTTGAGGCCGCTCTCGCCGGCACTGACGATCTTGGACAGCTGACTGACCGTGTCCTCGATGGTGTCGGAGATGTGCTTGTACCGCTTGTGCGCCTCCTCGATCCGGGCCGGATCGGACGCGCGCATGGTCTTGATACGGCCGTCGCTCACTGTTCTCCGTCACTCTGCAGAGTCTTGAAGAGTTGCAGGTCCGCCTCGGTCCAGGCCTCGTCGGCCTTGTCGATGCGCTCTTTGAACTTCTCCAGGTCCTCGACCATCTTGTCCCGGTTGCCGGTCCAGTTGTCCGCGAAGTCACCCATCGACAGGTTCGCGTTGTGCTGGCCCCACTGCTTCTCCAGCCCGTTCTCGAGGTCCAGCGCCCCCTTGAACTGATGGATGATCTCACCGAGGTTGCGCGACAGATCGTTGAGTCCCTTGACCACGATGTCGGCCATCAGCACACCGCCTTCCGTGTCGTCGTGTTCACGCGCCCGCCGCCTGTTCCAGCAGAGGAATCTGAACTGCCTGAAGGGTTCCGTCGCCGAGGTGCACCCGGGCCACACCGGGCACCACCTTGTCCGCGATGGCGGCCCGGGTCAACCGGACACCGACCAGATCGCCGGCGCTCAGGGTCGGCGGGGACAGCAGCGCTCCCCGCCGGTTCTTCTTGACCTCCACCTGCCAGCCGGAGAAGCCCATCGCCACCGAAGAGATCTCCCCGGCGATGATCACCGCACGGCTCTTGCCGGACGCGGTCCGGGTGAGCTGGCGCAGGTAGTCCTTCGCGGCGACGTCCCGCCACACCTCGGCGTCGTCCACCAGCAGCGCGACCGGGGCGTCCCCGGTCTCGATCAGTGCGGAGAACTCCTCCTCGGCCGGGTTCTCACCGGTCACCGCGCCACGCACACCGGGCTTGCCGACCAGGTCCAGCAGCGGTGTACGCATCGGCGCGCCGATCACCAGCTCCACACCGGAGCGCAGCAGCGACTCGGCCATCACCTTCAGCGCCGTGCTCCGGCCGGAGCGGGACGGGCCGGCGATCAGGAACGTCGGCGCGTCCTGCAGCGGGTTGACCCCGATCGGCGCCAGGTCGTCGCCGCCGACGCCGATCAGAGCGAAGCCCGGCTTCGGTGTGCCGACCAGCTCCCAGGCCTGCTCGAAGTCGAGCTCGGTGGGCATCGTCGCGATCTTCTGCGGACGCTGGGCACGGGGCACGTCCACGTCCCGCTCGGTCAGCCCGGCCGCGATCTCGTGCATGGCGGCCACCTGCGCCGGGCCGCTCGCGTCCGCGGCGATCAGGGCGACCTGCACCTCGATCTGGGACACCGCCCGGTAGGCCCGGCCGGCCGGCATGTTCTCCGGGATCTTGCGCGGGTTCAGCCCGGCCAGCGCGGCATCGGTCCGGTCCGAGAGCCGCAGCACCAGTTTCTCCTCGACGAGCGAGGCCATCCGGCCGCTGAGCAGGCTGTGGTCACCGGCCACGATCAGGTGCACACCGGTGCTGGCGCCCTCCCGCAGCAGGGTGTAGATCTGGTCGGTCAGCGTGCCGTTGTCGTGCTCGCTGAGCGTGCCGAGGAAGCCCTCCCACCGGTCCAGCAGCAGCAGGATGTGCGGCAGGCGCTCGGCCTTCGGCGCGGTGGCCCGCTGCTCGGTCAGGTCGGCGAACCCGCCCTGGCCCAGGATCCGCTGCCGGCGCTGCACCTCCTCGTGCATGCGCTGGAGCAGCCGGCCGGCCCGTTCCACGTCGGTGCGCTGGGCGACCGCCCCGCAGTGCGGGAACCGGGTGATCGGCAGCAGCGCGCCGTTGCCGCAGTCCAGGCCGTAGATGTGCAGGTCGGCGGTGCTCGCCGCGGAGGCCGCGGCGGTGGCGATGGTGCGCAGCGCCTGCGATCGGCCGGACCGGGGCGCGCCGATGATGTGCAGGTGGCCGAAGGTCGACAGGTCGATGGTCAGCGGCACCTGCTGCTGGCTCTTCGGCAGGTCCTGCACGGCCCAGGCGAACGTCGGCTCGCCCCGGCTGTCCACCCGCGGCTCGGTGGCCAGGTCGGCCACCGTGTTGGTGGGGAGGGCCGGCAGCCACGGGCGGCGCTGCCGGGCGATCCCGAGCATGTCGTTGGCCTGCCGGATCGTCGACACCAGCACGGACAGGTCGGTGGCCTCGTCGACCTCGACCGCCTGGCGGGGGCGCTGCGGGACCGGGCGGCCCAGGTCCGGCCAGCCGACCTGGTGCAGGAAGGGCGCGACCACCGACTCGGCGACGTTCTGCTGGGGGCGGCGGCCACCGACCCGGCCGGTCTGGAACGGGATCAGTGAACTGTGGCCGAGCCGGGCGTACGCGCGTCCCGGGGTGGCCGGCGAGATGCTGGCCGCCTCCCGGGCGTCGATCACGTCGGAGCTCTCGGTCGCGTCGGTGACCCGCAGCGCGACCCGCAGGTTGGTGTTGGCCCGGATCTCGGCCGACACCACGCCGCTGGGGCGCTGGGTGGCCAGGATCAGGTGGATGCCCAGCGACCGGCCCCGCTGCGCGATGTTGACCAGGCCGGTGACGAAGTCGGGCAGCTCCCGGGCCATCGACGCGAACTCGTCGATGACGATCAGCAGCCGGGGGATGACCTCCGGGACCGGCCGCCGGGTGGAGTAGTCGACGTAGTCCTCGATGTCCTTGGCGCCGACCGCGGCCAGCAGGTGCTCCCGGTGGGTCAGCTCGGCGCCGAGCGAGGTGAGCGCCCGCTCCACCAGGTGGGTGTCCAGGTCGGTGACCATGCCGACGGTGTGCGGCAGGTCGACGCAGTCCTTGAAGGCCGCGCCGCCCTTGTAGTCGACCAGCACGAAGTTCATCGCGTCCGGGCGGTTCGCCACCGCCAGCGAGGCCACCACGGTCTGCAGGAACTCCGACTTGCCCGCGCCGGTGGTGCCGGCGACCAGACCGTGCGGGCCGTGTGCGACCAGGTCCAGCGCGAACGGGCCGTCCATGCTGTAGCCGATCACCGCGCGGGTGTTGCGCGGCGAGGCGTTCCACCGGGCGCTGATCGCGCCGACCGACGGGTCCTCCAGCTGGATCACTTCGAGCAGCCGGGCGGCGGACGGCAGCGCGGCGTCCCCGGCGGTGTCGCTGATGTCGCGGATCGGGGCGAGGCGGCGGGCCGTGTTCGGGAACCAGTCGTCGATCACCTCGTCGACCCGGATGCCCTCGATGGTCGCGGCCCGCTGCTGGCGCAGCGTGGTCGGCAGCCCGTCGCCGCCGAGGACCATCGTCGAACACTCCTCCGGCAGGGTGCGCTCGTCGCTGTCGATGCAGATGAAGTAGACGCCGACCGCCGGGCCGGCGAGCAGCAGCGAGACCACACCGGGCAGGGCACGCAGCCGGCGGGCGCCGTCCAGCACCACCACCACGTCCGGGTCGTCGGTCGCCACCCCGGATCCGGTGTTCATCCGGGCCCGGCGCCGGGCGTCGACCAGTTCGAGCAGCTCGGCGATCCGCCGGGCGGTCGTCTCGGCGTCCATGCCGATCAGGGTGAGGGTCTGCTGGCCCAGCGCCGGCCGAGTGTGCGGCAGCCAGGCGGCCCACTCCCACAGGGCGCTGCCACCCGCGTCGGTGAGCACATAGATCTGCAGGTCCCGGGGGCTCTGTGCGACCGCGAGCTGGCCGGTGATCCACCGTGCCAGGCGCCGCGGCCACTCGCCGCGGCCGGCCACCCCGGCCACACCGGCGAGTTTGATCGAGAACGCCACCGGGACGTCGACCAGGATCCGGTCGGTCTGCCGGTCCCGGCCGGCCTCCTCCACGGTGATCATGCTGGGCAGGTCGGCGATGCCGACCCGGACCACCAGGTGGTCGGGGTCGGTGGTGCGGCGCTCCCACAGCCGGGCGCGCGGGCCGGTCGCGACCATCAGCAGCTCGGCCGGGTCCGGGGAGGCCACCCGCCGGTCCGAGCGCTCCAGGACGGTGGTCTCGGCGATGTGGTCCTCGATCGCGGCCACCCGGGCGCGGTGCTCGGCCAGCTGGGCCTTGAACCCGGTCTTGCCCTGGCGACGGCTGGTCCACCAGTTGCCGAACACCATGATCGGGGTCATCGCCGCGAACATCAGGTACATCGGGTTGCGCAGCACCGTCGACATGACGATGCCGAAGACGGCCGGCAGCATCGCGGCCAGCCACGGCAGGGCGTTCGGCTGCGGCGGCTTCGGCTCGGCCGGGATCTTGAACTTGTCCTGCCGTTTCGGCGGCAGCAGCCGGGGCGGGCGGTTGTAGTCCAGGTATTCGTTCTCCGGCGACGGTTCGATCACCGCGTCCGGGTGCAGCAGCGGGTGCGCCTCCAGCGTGGTCGGGCCGGCGGTCAGCTGCGAGGTGTCGCGCCAGACCACCTCACCGGCGGCGAGCGCCTCCCGGTCCAGCAGCAGCGTGCCCTCGACCCCGCGGACGTGCACCTCGGCGTCGAAGGTGACCCGGACGATCGCGGCCACCGGCGGGACACCGTCCAGCCGGACCGCGCTGCCCTCGACCGCGCCGATCCGGTGCTCGCCCGGACCGAGCGACCAGACCCGCCCGGCACCGGCGCCGGTCACGGCTCGAATCGTGACCAGGCCACCGGTGGTGCCGTACGGCGCGGGCCCCGGGCCACCGATCCACAGGACCGACCCGTCGTGCACGCCACTGGCGGACAACGGCAGATCCAGGTCGAGCGGTCGGTCGCCGAGGTGGACCGCACCCGTGTCAGGAATAGCACCGTGCGCGAAAGCCGACGGATCCAGACTGTCCAGCAGCGTCTTGACGATGTCCCGCACCGGAGTGGTGGGTTCGGCGTCCACGACCACGTCGGCCGACCACGCCTCCGGCGACGCGAGCGTGATCAGCATGCGCACGGCGTACTCCCTCTGGTGGTGTTGTTACTTCTTGAGGGAGCCGGCCAGCTCGGTGTCCATCGAGCGGAGCGCCTCGACGGCCTTGTCCAGCCACTCGGAGAGCAGGGTGAGGTTCTCCATCAGCTCGTTGGCCGCGCCGACGAACTCGGTGTGGACCGTCTCGAACTCCTTGGAGGCGGTGTCGGTGACGAAGCCGGAGTTGGTCAGGTTGTCCACGATGGACTTGCACTCGGTCAGACGAGAGTCGATCTCGTTCTTGTTGTTGCGCATCCGGGTCGCGCTGTCCTGCATCTCACCGTAGGTGATATTGAGGTTCGCCATCGGGTATTCCCTTCGAAGTGCGAGCCGCGCTGCACGCCCGGCCCGGCGATCGGCAACTCGACCAAAGTAGGAAGACCCGCCGGGAAGGTCCAGATTCGGTAGGCGATCTTGGGCCCCTGGGCCCAGGAGGGTGAACCGGAGTCGTTGACAGCGGTTACCGCCCGTGCCGACGATCGCCGGATGAACAGGCCGGGCACTCAGGGCACCCACGGCAAGAACAGCCCCCACGAACGCTCCGGCGCCTGGACCGTCGCCCATGCCGCACGGGCTCTGGCCACCGCGTGCGACGAATGGCAACGCCCGCTTCCCCGGGTCGGTGCTCTGGTCCTCGGGCCGGAGTCGGTGACCCTGCGGCTGACCACCCCGGACGAGGCCCCTCCGCCCGGGTGGACCGCCGAACGGTTCGGGCGCACCTGGTGGATACCGCTGCACGAACTGCACGGCACCCCGGTCAGCGACCGGATCGCCGAGCCGTTCCCGCTGCTGGTGTCGGCCGGTGCGTCCACCGACGGGCGGGTGATGCTCAATCTCGCCGAAGCCGGCGGCCTGATCAGCCTGACGGGGGATCCCGCACTGGCCCACGGCATGGTCCGATCCTGGTCACGACGGCTGACCACCGGACCGTGGGCGGCCGGGACCCGGGTGATCCGGGTCGGTTTCGAACCGGACGCCGACTTCACCGGCTGGGATGCGTCCCGGCTGGTCGAGGTCGCCCACATGCTGGAGGCCCCGGAGGGTGGGATCGTCCTGTTCGCCGCCCGGCCACAGGGCCGCGACCTCTACCTGGTCGACCGGCTGCTGGAGCAGGCGGACCGGCGCTGGGCGGTGGTGGCGGTCGACGCCGAGAACGCGACCTGGCGTCTCACCGTGTCGATGGACGGAACCATCGACACCGGGCTGTTCGCTGAGACGCTGAGCATGCGGCCGTGAAGCGTTCGTGAAGAGACCGTGAAGCGGACCGCAGCAGACTGGCGGTCATGCCCACGGTTCCCCCCACCCCGGGCGCGGCCGGCGGACGGGTGCGTATCGCGATCTCCAGTCCGGAGATCCTCGCGCACATCCGCCAGGAATTCGCCAGTAAAGGCCTGGACGTGCTGATCGACGGGTTACCGTCCGTCGATGTCACGGTCACCCCGGTCAGCGTCGGCGCACCACCCGCGTCCGGCGCGCTCGCCGAGGCCCTGAACGGCCTGGCCGGCCCGCACACCCGGCGCCGTGACCCGGCCACCGCCCGGTACCGGCTGGCCCTGGTCCCGCACAGCCGCCCGGCCCGGCGCCCGTCGGCCACCCCACCGGCCGCCTGTGAACGCCCGGCGCTGTCCCCGCGGGAGGCCGAGGTGATGGAGTCGATCTGCCGTGGCATGCGTAACGCGGACATCGCCGCCCTGCTCCGGGTGCAGCAGAAGACCGTGAAGAACCACGTGAACCGGATCTTCACCAAGCTCGGCGCCGGCAGCCGGGTGGAGGCCGTGCTGATCTGGCAGCGGTCCCGCGTCTAGAGTCGCCGATTCGTGTGGTGACCTGTGGCTCGATTCGAGCCACAGGTCACCACACGAATCAGGGGTCCTCGGCCAGGAAGGACCGGACGTCGGCGGCCTCCTCGGCGTCCAGCTCCTCGAACCGGGCCAGGGCCCGGCGGGCCAGCTCCGCGGCACCGTCCGCCGAGCCGCTCACCCGGGCCAGGCCGAACAGGGCCACCGCCTGGTGGTAGCGGTCGCCGGCGTCCTCGCTGATCCGCAGCGCCTCCCCGAACGCCTCCTCGGCCTCCGGCACGCCCAGGCCGAACCGGGCCCGGCCGATGTTGATCAGCAGGTTGGCCTCCAGGATCTGGCTCTGCGACCGGCGGGCGTACACCAGTCCCGGTTCGCCGATCCGCATCGCGTCGGACCAGTGACCGGTCTCCGCGTACAGCTCGCACAGCACGTCACGGGTAGCCGCCAGGTAGTAGTCGATGCCCTCGCGCTCGGCCAGTTCGAGGGCCTCCAGCGCCGGGTTCAGCGCCGCCGCGTACAGCTTGGCCTCGCGCAGTGTGGAGGCCAGGTTGCCGAGCAGACTGATCCGGAACCGCCAGTCGTCCGGCTCGCCGAGCAGTGCCAGCCCGAGCCGGAGCTGCCGCACCGCGACACCGTTCCGGCCCAGCCGGGAGTACGCCACACTGCTGTGGTTGTGCAGCATCGCGCGGGCCACCCGGTTGCCGTCCGCCTCGGCCCCGCGCAACGCCGTCTCCAGCAGCTCCAGCCACTCCAGCGGATGGCCGGCGGTGTAGAAGTAGTCGAACATCAGGCAGACCAGGTGCCAGACCGGCCCGTGGTGCCCGGCCGCGGCGGACGCCCGGATCAGCGCGGTGATGTTCGGCGACTCACCGATGCACCACAGCAGACAGTCGCGCTGCCCCTCGAAGTGGATCGTCGGCACGTCGCTCTCCGGGGTCTCGATCGGCCAGCCCCGGTCGAGCATGCCGTTGCCGGCCCGGGACACCGTCAGCCGGTACCACGCCAGCACCCGGGCCAGGGCGTCCCGCCGCTCGGCGGCCCCGAGATCGGCGGAGAGTTCGGCGGCGTACAACCGGACCAGGTCGTGCATGGTGAACCGGCCGCCGTCCTGCTCCAGCAGGGAGAGCGCGGCCAGCCCGGACAGCCACACGCCGGCACGCACCGGGTCGACACCGAACAGCGCCGCCGCGGTGTGCCGGGACACGCTCACCCCCGGCAGGACGCCGAGCAGCCGGAACGCCCGCGCCTCGGCGGCGCCCAGGGTGGCCGACGACAGGTTCAGCACGCCGCGCACCGACAGCAGCGGATCATCCGGCAGTTGCAGGGCGTCCAGCCGATGCTGCACGTTCTCCAGCTGCCCGACCAGGTCGCCGATCCGGGCGCCGGCCGTCGACACCACCTGCTCGGCCGCGATCTGCAGGGCGAACGGGGACCTGTCGCACAACTCGGCCAGCCGTCGCGCCGACTCCGGCTCGGCGCCCACCCGGTCCGGGCCGACCGTGCTGCTCAGCAGGTTCAGCGACTCCGGCTCGCTCAGCGGGCCCAGCGGGATCCGGCGGGCGGCGTGCCGGACGGTCAGCCCGGACAGCCGGTTGCGGCTGGTCACGATGACGAAGCAGGTGGCGCCGCCGGGCAGCAGATCCTCCACCTGCTCGGCCGACGCCGCGTTGTCCAGGATCACCAGCATCCGCTTGTCGGCGAGCAGGCTGCGCCACAGCGCGATGCGTTCCTCCCGGCCGCCGGGCACGTTGCGGGCGCCGACCGAGGTCAGCAGCCGGTGCAGGGCGGCGTCCGGGGTCAGGGCGGCGTGTGACGGGTCGAAACCGCGCAGGTTCAGGTAGATCTGGCCGTCCGGGTGGGACTCCCGCAACAGGTGCCCCGCCCGTACGGCCAAGGCGGTCTTGCCGATCCCGCCCACCCCGGCCACGGTGACGATCCGGCGGCGCTGCCCGGACCGCCCGGTGGCGTTCTCGATCAGCGTGTGCAACTCGGCGGACCGGCCCACGAACACGTCGTTGTCGTGCGGCAGCTGGGCCGGCCGGGTGACCACCGCAGGCGGCGGGCGGTCCGCGTCGAGGATCTCCGCGTACACCGTCTGGGTCGCCGGGGACGGACTGATCCCGAGGTCCGCGGCGAGGACGCGACGCAGGTCCGCGTACTGCCCCAGGGCGTCGGACGTCCGCCCGCCACGATGCAGGACCCGCATGAGTACGGATCTCAGCCGCTCGTCGAACGGATGCGCCGGCACTTCGGCGAGCAGTCGATCGGCCACCCCGTCCGCGCCCGGCGGAGCCAGCTCGGCGTGCTCGATCAGCAGTTGCAGGCGCAGTCCGGCCAGCCGGGCCCGGATCTGTGCCACGAACGGCCCCGGCACCGAGGCGAGCGCGGTGCCGGGCGGCCACAGTGCCAGGGCTTCGGCGTACACCAGAAGGTTCTTCCCGGTCCTCGCCCGGAGGGCCAGATCCTCCGCGCGGGCCACGTCGAACATCTCCCGGTCCAACCGCAGCCGGTAGCCGGACCGATCGCTGACCAGCAGCTCCTGCGCGTCGCCGAGCGCCCGGCGCAGACCGGTCAGATAGGTGTGCAGGCTGCCCGCCGCGGTGGTCGGCGCGGTCTCGCCCCACACCCGGTCGACCATCTCGTCCCGGGAGACGGCGACACCGGAGCAGAGGGCGAGCACCGCGAAGACGGCGCGCTGCTTGGGCGGCCCGAGGTCGATCTCCCGGTCGTCGAGGAGGGCGGTGAGCGGACCGAGCCCCACGACCCGCAGTCGCGGGACAGCCTTCGGTGCTGCCAACTGCGGACTCCTCGTGACCCGGACGGGCGAAAGCGGGTGGTAACGATAGCGCAGTTAGATTTCCGATCGAACCGGTCAATGCGCGCCCCGAAGAGGGGCATGCTCAGACGAATGACCGGTGACACCCTTCCCGAGGCTGATCCACGGCTGCGCGCGCTCGCGGTGACGGTCGGTGCGCTGACCGCGCTCTGGGTGGGCGTCCTGCTCGACGGATTCCAGTCCGGCACCGCCCTCGTCGCCCTGCTGCCGGCGCTGCTCGCGGCGGTACCCGTCACCCTGCCGGCCCGGCTCCGCCCGGCCGTCGACACCGTTGTCGCGGGAGTCGTCACGATCGGCTCCGTCCTCACCGTCAACGACGCGGGCATCCACTACTTCCCGCTGGTGATGCTGCTCTGGGCGACAGCCGTCGTACCGTGGCGGATGCGGCACCACCGCGGACCGGCCGCCGTCCGGCTGTGGCATCTCGCCGCCGGGCTCCTCGTCTCGCTGCCCGGCCTGGCCGCCCTCGGAGCACTCAGCGAGGAGATGCTCATGGTCGACGCCATCGGCCTCCTCTACATCGCCGGGCCGGTGGCCCTCGGTGTGCTCTGCGCCTTCAAAATCCGGACCGGGTACGCGGTGATCGCGCTCATCGGCACGGCGTCCCTGATCCTCGCCCTGCTCGACGGCGGCTTCCTGTTCGCGGCCTTCTGGTGGTTCGGCGGCATGTATCTGACGATCGGTGCCGTCGGCTGGATCACCACGCCGGCACGCACGGCGTAATCTGCCCTCCATGCAGCCGGTCTCCAAGCTGGAACGACGTGTGGTGGACGCCGCCGGGCAGGCGCTGGCCAGGCAGCGGTATGTGAGCCCGCTCGACGTGCTGACCGGGATCGGCTGGGTGCCGCCCGGCCTGGTCACCGACTGGCGGCAGGGCCGCGCCCCACACCTGGAGGCGGTCGCCGCGGTCACCGTCGACCGCCTCGCCGACGCCCTGGAGATCCTGCGCCGCTGGGCGTCCGCACAGGGGCTGCGGCCGGAGGTCGTCGAATATCCGGCGGCCACCCGGGACCGCCGGCCACTGCGTTTCACCGCCGCCGACGCTTCCGAGGAGGCGTTCCGCACCCACTGGACGCGGCCGGACCTGACCGACCGGCAGCGGGAGACGTTGACCGCCCGGCAGAACAAGGTGCCCGATCTGGTGGTGGTGCAGCCCACGCGGGAGTTCACCTGTGCCGGCTGCGGCCGCACCGACGGTGACCTGTTGATGATGGAGGACGCCGGGCCGCACTGCCTGACCTGCGTCGACTTCGACCACCTGGTGTTCCTGCCGGCCGGGGACACCGCGCTGACCCGGCGGGCCAAGAAGGCGAGCCGGCTGTCCGCGGTCGTGGTCCGGCACAACCGGTCCCGCCGCCGCTACGACCGGCTGGGCCTGCTCGTCGAAGCGGCGGCCCTCGACGAGGCCGAACGGCAGTGCCTGTCCGACGAGGACGCCCGCGCCCGCCGCCGGGACCGGGACCGGGAACGCCGCGAGGTGCTGGACGAGTCGTTCGTGGTGAAGCTGGCCGCCGAGATCACCCGCCTGTTCCCCGGCTGCCCACCGGACCGGGCCACCGCTATCGGCGAGCACACCGGGCTGCGCGGCAGCGGCCGGGTGGGCCGCAGCGCCGCCGGCCGCGCCCTGGACCCGGAGGCGGTGACCCGCGCCGTGATCGCCTCCGTCCGCCACGAGGACACCGGCTACGACGACATGCTGATGAACGGTGTCCCCCGCGACGAGGCCCGCACCCGGATCCGCGACGACATCGACCGCGTCCTGACCGCCTGGCGCCAGCCTTAGAACCCCTTCGGCGTCCGGTCTCGTTCGTGTGGCTGTTCGCGGCTCGATTCGAGCCGCGAACAGCCACACGGACCGACCTAGACTCGCCGGCATGCGGATCGCCTTCGCCAGTGACGACGAGAACGAGACGACCCGGGCGGTACTGGACGCCCTGACCGCGGCGGACCACACGGTCATCCGCCCGCCGGACGGCGAAAGCTGGCCGGACCTGGGCCGGTTCGTGGGCCGGGCGGTGGTCGAGGGCCGGGCCGACTACGGCGTGGTGATGTGCTGGACCGGCACCGGGACGGCGATCGCCGCCAACAAGATCCCCGGCGTCCGGGCGGCCACGGCCTGGGACCCGTGGATCGCCCGCGGCGCCCGCCTGTGGAATGACGCGAACGTCCTGGCGATGAGCCTGAAACGACTGGCCCCGGACTTGGCCGTCGAGGTCCTGGAGGCCTTCCTGGCCACCACCGCCCCAGACCCGGACGAGGCCGCCGCCATCGCCGCCTTGGAGAACCTCTGATCCGGACGCACAATCACACGCGGCGGACTACCAGGCCCGGCTTGGTCTCGGCGGCCGCGCCGAGATGGGTGATGTCGTAGGGGTCGCTGGTGAAGACGATGGCCGTCGTCGACCGCAACGTGATGAATCGCCCACATTCGCCGATCGTTGCCGTCAATCGCCAGAAGGACCCCGGCGTCGTAAACATACGGAATACTCACGCCACGGCCGAGCCGGAGACGTTCAGCGTCTCGGCGTCTGCGGCAGCCCCCGGTCCACCATCTTCTATCCGGCCAGGTGTTTGCGGGCGAAGGCGATGTTGTGGGGCAGCGCCTCCTTCCACACGTTGTGGCCGGTGGCGTACGGCCGGTAGGTGACCTTCGCGCCGTGCAGCAGCATCTCGGTGACCTGGAGGTCGGTCAGGAACGGGAACGCCACCACGTCGAAGCGGCCCTGGTTGACCAGCACCGGGGCGTCGTAGCCGGACACCGGCAGGGTGGTGACCTCACGCAGCACCGACGTGAACGGGCCGGTGTTCAGCGGCTTCTTCAGCATCTGGCCGATACCGACGCCCTGGGTGCGGGTGTTCATGTCGAAGTAGCAGAGGCGGTGCGCGTCGTCGACGACGGCGCGGCCCAGCGGGGTCAGGTAGGCGTTCAGGTCGAAGCCGGGCCGGGCGGTCTCCAGGCCGGCCAGGATGTACGAGACATAGGTGGTGTAGTCGGGGGCGGGCAGCGGCGGGATGTACGGCCCGGCCAGCGGGATGTAGCCCTCCACCTTGGTGGCCGGCGCGTCCGCCATGGCCGCGGCCAGGCGCAGCTCGGGGGCGCGCTCCTTGGCCTTGGCGGCGGTGGCGAGGGTGGCGTGGCCGCCCTGGGAGATGCCGTTGACCACGTAGTCGCGGGACAGGGTGGGGGCGACCGAGCGGGCGGCGCGCACCGAGTCGATGACCGCGTTGGCCTCGGCGGTGGCGTCCAGGTAGGCGTGCGAGCCCTCGGTGCCGATGCCGATGTACTCGGTGGCGACGAAGGCGAAGCCGGCCTGGATCCACGGGGTGACCACGTTGACGTCGGCGGCGGCGGTGCCGTAGTCGTCGGTGTAGGCGCAGTCGTCGCCGAGGCCGGCGGTGACGTGCGCGTTGGCCAGGATCGGCCAGCCACCGGCGGGGGCGGTGCCGGTCGGCACGTAGATGGTGGCCAGTGACTGGCGGGCCTGGCCGAGGGAGTCCTCGGTCCAGTAGGTGATCGAGGACGCGATGCTGCCGGGCGCCTCCTTGCCGGGCAGCGGCGTCGATGTGATCACCGCGCCCGGGGGGCCACCCGCGACGGCGGCCGAGACCGGGGCGGGCAGCCCGATCGCGAGGAGCGGGCCGATCGCCAGGGGCACGACGCGGCGGATCGAGAGCATCGACATCACTCGTCTCTGTTCACAGCGGACAGTAAGGTTAGGCAAACCTAACATGTCAGGCGAAGGCGATCGTGCCGAGGCCGCCGCTGATCTGCATGCCGTGGTAGCGGCCGTACCCGGTGGTCACCGTCCGGACCGCGCTGAGCTTCCCGTCCGGGCCGGCCAGCCGGACGTTGACGTTGGTGCCGTCGTGGACGACCAGATCGTCGCGGCCGTCGCCGTCGTAGTCGGCGAAGTACAGCCGGCCCAGGCCGTTGGCCATCCGCAGGCCGTGGTAGCGACCGTATCCGCTGGTCACGTTCGTCTCGGTGCCGAACCTGCCGGCACCGTTGTTGATCCGCACGTCGACCGTCGTGCCGTTGTGGACGATCAGGTCGTCGCGGCCGTCACCGTCGAAGTCGGCGAAGTACAGCCGGCCGAGACCGTCCGGGACGTGCAGGCCGTGGAAGCGGCCGTACCCGGTGGTCGCGGTGGTCACCACGCCGCTGAACACTCCGGTGCCGGTGTTCAGCCGGACGTTCACGTTCGTCCCGTCGTGGACGACCAGGTCGGCCCGCCCGTCACCGTTGATGTCGGCGAAGTACAGCTGCCCGAGGCCGTCCGGGACGTGCAGGCCGTGATAACGGCCGTATCCGCTGGTCACGTTGGTCGCCGGGCCGAAACCGCCGGCACCGTCGTTGAGCCGCACGCCGACGTTGGTGCCGTCGTGCACGAGCAGGTCGGTCCGGCCGTCCCCGTCGAAGTCGGCGTAGTGCAGCTCGCCGCGGCCGCCGGGCAGGTCGAGCCCGTGGAACTGCCCCCAGTCGGCGGACACGCTGGTGCCGCCGGGCTGGAAGCCACCGGTCGGCACCGCCTCCCGGACCGTCAGATCGGCGTCGGTGTGCACCACCAGGTCGGCGCGGGCGTCACCGTTGAAACTGTGGTACGGGCCGTGCGCCCAGCCGTCGTTCACCACCCGGTTGAGGGCGGTGAAGAACGTGTCGGCCATCACCCGGTACCCGTCGTTGTCGGGATGCAGGTTGTCGGCCAGCTGCGCCGCGGTCACCGGCATCTCCACGTACCGGACCTTGTTGCCCTCGCCGACCTCACGCTCGGCGATCGCCCGCGCCCCGGCGTTGACGACGGCGATCTCGGCCTGGACGCCGGGGGTCGCGGCGAGCAGCCCGCTCAGCACGATGGTGACGTTCGGCCGCTTGAAGATGATCCGGTTGACCAGGCTGTCCAGGCGGCTCACCACGTCCGCCGTGGTCGCGGTGCGGTCGTACTTCAGGTCGTTGATCCCGGCCAGCAGCAACACGACGTCCGGCTGCGCGGCGTCCATGAACCCGTCGATGTTGTCGCGCAGGTAGGCGATCGTCTGGCTGGAATGCCCCTCATGCTGCGGGTCGGCGATGGCGTGGCTCACCGTCGAACTGCCCACGAAGTCGATCCGGTACCGCGCCTGCTGCCGCACGAGGTCCCCGAGGCGGCCCCGGTATCCCACATAGTTGGGAACACTGTGCGACCCCGCGGTGATGGAGTCACCCAGGGGCATCACCCGCAGGGTCGGGTCGGTCAGAGCTCGGGCCTGGGCCGGCGCCGCCGGGATCAGAACCGTGGCGACGAGCACGGCGAGGGCAAGCCGTAGGGGCTTCATGCGACTCCGATGTAGAGAGCTGGCGAGGGATGACGGCGCAATCTATCCCACCGCGATCAACACTTTCAGCCGGCCGAACGCGGCCAGGCCCTCCAGCCCGCCCTCGTAGCCGTACCCACTGAGCCCCCGGCCGGACAGCGGTGACATCGGATCGGCCCCGGTCCCGCAGTTGACCGAGACCCGACCGGCGTCCAGCCGCCGGGCCAGCGCGGTGGCCCGTTCGCGAGAGCCGAAGACGAAGGCCCCCAGCCCGTACGGCGTGTTGTTGGCGATCGTCACGGCCTCGTTCTCGTCGCCGACCGCGACCACCGGCGCGACCGGCCCGAACGGCTCCTCGGCGAGGATCCGGGCGTCCGCCGGGACACCGGTGAGCACGGTGGCCGGGTAGTACCAGCCGGGTCCGGACGGCAGCCGGCCGCCGGTGAGCACCGTCGCACCCCGCCCCACCGCGTCGGTGACCAGGGCGTGCACCCCGTCCCGGCGGGCCGCTACCTGGAGTGGCCCCATGGTTCCGCCGGGCCGGTCGTCGGTCTCCGGGACGGCTGCGGCGAACCGTGCGGCGAACTCGTCGTGGATCGTCCGGTGCACCAGGAACCGGCCGGGCGCCGCACAGCTCTGCCCGGCGGAGCCGAACTTGGCCCGGATCAGGGCCGGAACCGCGACGTCCAGGTCGGCGCCGGGCAGGATCACCGCCGGTGCGTGTCCGCCGAGTTCCAGGACGCAGCTCGCCAGGTGACCGGCGGCGCCGGCGGCCACCAGCTGCCCGACCCGGTGCGAGCCGGTGAAGGTGATCACCGCGAACTCGGGCCGGGCCACCAGGGCCGCCGAGCCGGCCGCGTCGGCGTCCACCACCTGGAGCACACCGGGCGGCAGACCGGCCTCGACCGCCAGCGCGGCGACGGCGCGCACCACCGACGGCGCGTTCTCCGGCGTCTTCACCACCACCGGGCACCCCATCGCCAGGGCCGGGGCGATCTTGCGGGCCAGCACGACGGCGGGGAAGTTGCCGGCGACGATGGCGAGCACCGGTCCGGCCGGGTCGACGGCGGTGTGCCGGCTCAGGCCGTCCCCGCCGTCGATGGCCCGGCCGCCGGTGGCGGCGGTGGCGGCCGCCGCGGTCCACCGCAGGGTGTCGACGGCCCGGTCCAGTTCGGTCTCGGCTTCGGCCCGGGTCTTGCCGGCCTCCCGGGCGAACCGTTCGCCCAGCTCGGGCGGCCGATTCGCGAGCAGCCGGGCGAGTTCGGTGAGGACGGCGCACCGGGTGGCCGGTGGGGTGGCCGCCCATCCCGGGGCCGCGGCCCGGGAGCGGGACGCGACGGCCGGGATGTCATCGGGGGTGAGGAGGTCGAGGTGACCGATCACGTCACCGGTTCGGGGGTCGTGGACGGCGGACATCGTGCTCCTCACCGATCGCCGGAGCGTCAGCTCCAGGTCACCACGTTGCGGTCGTCGAGGAAGGCCATCATCGCGGCGAGCGTGGTCCGGGTCTGCTCCTCGGTGGTGTTCGGCTCGACCGCGTGCACGTGCGCGCCGTTGAAGACGTAGACGTCACCGGCGTTCACGTCGATCCACTTGGACTCGTAGCCCTCCAGGAGTTCGGCCGGGTAGGGCGAGCCGGTGTACTCGACCCCGAGAGCGCGCTTGCTCGCCAGGTCGGGCTGGATGTTCCAGTAGACGAGCCGGCCCCCGCCGCCGTTGTTCTCCAGGCAGATGTTGAGCGCGCCGATCGGCTTGCCGAACACCCCGTTGCGCTCGAAGTCGGCCATCTGCGGGTCGGAGCACTGCGAGTCGTCGTCGTGCGGTTCCAGGGCGAAGACGCCCTGCCCGTGCCAGGAGCGGAACAGCGCGATCGCGGCGCTGCGGCCCTCGTGCTCGGCCGGGCGGACCACCGCGCCACGCTCGGCCAGCACTCCGCCGAGCCCGGCGTAGAACTCCTTCATCGGGTCGCCGGGCACGTCCAGCAGGTCACGCAGGACCGGGTTGGCCACCGCCGCCTCGTCCAGGTACTGCGCCGTCGGTTTGTTCCAGGTGTACGCCCCGATGTAGTAGCCGGGGGCCTCCACGCCGCGGACCTGACGGTCGGGGCTGTCCCAGAAGCGCCGGGAGATGTTCTCGGCGACCTCCGGGGCGACCATGCCGCGGAAGACGACTCCGGCGACCCGGCCCTCCAGGACGTCGAGGACGGCCGCCGGATCGAACTCCTGGTACTCGCGGAAGGTGAAGTAGTCGGCGTCGCCGGACCATCCGGTGATCTGCCGGGTGCTCAGGGTGCTCGTCATGTCGGAACTCCTCGATCAGTGGAAGGGCGGAGAGTCGGAGGGGCGGGTCAGTCCCACGGGTTGTTGTCGGTCGGCAGGGTCGGGGTCGGGGTGGGCGTGGCGGTGGCGGCCGCCGGGGCGGGGGTGCCGGCCGGCTGGTCGGTGTCACCGGCGAGGGCCGCGGAGGCGCCGAAGAAGATGACGGCGGTGGTCGTCGTGACGGCGAGAGCGAAGATCTCTACAACAGTCTTGCGGGCCATTGTCTGCTCCTCTGCGGTGTTCCCTGCGGTGATGCCGAAAAGCTAACGACCAGCGGAATCCCGGTTTTATCTCCGCAGTTATCTCGGCGCTATCCCGGCCGCCCGATCCGCTATCACGCGGAGATATCCGCCGGTTCCGGCGCTGCGAGTTGCCGGATCAACTGCCGCCGGCCGCAGTTGATCGCCGATTGAATGACGGCAATACAGCGGCGACTGCACAGGAGGAGGGATGACCCTTGCCGAATAATGTCGAGCACGAGAACTTCACCAGAACGGCCGTCATCGCCGGGCTCGGCGCGTACGTGCCGGAACGGGTGGTCAAGAACGACGAGGTGGCCGAGCGGCTCGGGGTCACCACCGACTGGATCAGGGACCGCACCGGGATCGAGCAGCGGTTCGTCCTGGAGCCGGCCGGTGCCACCTCCGACCTGGCCGTGGAGGCCGGCCGCCGGGCCCTGGAGTCGTGCGGCAACCCGCAGATCGACTTCCTGATCCTGGCGACCTGCACCCCCGATCACCCGTTCCCGGCCACCGCTCCGGCGGTCGCCGCCCGGCTGGGTTTCAAGGGCGTCGCCGCGTTCGACCTGAACGCCGCCTGCTCCGGCTTCGTCTACGCGCTGTCGGTCAGTGCCGGGATGCTCGCCTCGGGCACCTACCGGACCGGGCTGGTGATCGGCGCCGACGCGATCTCGACCGTTCTTGATCAGAGCGACACGATCACCGCCCCGATCTTCGGCGACGGTGGCGGCGCGGTGGTGGTGCGGGCCGGCCACACCGGTGAGCCGGGCGGGCTGAGCACCCAGATCCTCGGCAGCGACGGCGACCTGCTGGACATCATGAAGACGCCGGCCGGTGGTTCCCGGCAGCGCTCCGCCGGGGTCGGTGACGACGCCGCCAACAGCTACTTCACGATGGCCGGCCGGGCCGTCTACAAGCACGCGGTGAACCGGATGAGCACCGTCTCCAGCGCGGTGCTGGAGCGGATGGGCTGGGCGCCCGGCGACGTCGACTGGCTGGTCGCGCACCAGGCCAACCGGCGCATCCTGACCGCGACCGCCGAGGCGATCGGGATCTCCCCGGACCGCGCGGTGATCAATGTGGACCGGGTCGCCAACACCTCCGCCGCGTCCATCCCGCTCGCCCTGGTCGACGCGATCCGCTCCGGCGCGCTGACCGCCGGGAACCGGGTGCTGCTGGCCGCGTTCGGCGGCGGCGCCACCTGGGGCGCCACCGGGCTGATCTGGCCCGACCTGACCCTGGCCGAGCACCAGACGGCCACCTGACCAGCAATCGTCCGCCGCATCACCCCTGGGAAAGGACCGATACAGATGATCACCACATTGGACCGGGTCAGCACGATCCTCCGGCAGCAGGCCCCCGAGGTGGAGGTGACCGAGATCGTCCCGGAGCACCGCATCCAGGACCTCGGCATCGACTCGCTGACCTTCGTCGACATCCTCCTGAAGATCGAGAAGGACTTCGCCGTCGAGTTCAGCGACGACGAGCTCGCCGCCGTGGAGAGCGTCCAGGACATCCTCGACCTGGTCGCCCAGAAGGCCTGACCCCGCGTCACCGGCGGCGGCCCGGCGTTCGACCCGGCCGCCGCCGCCCAGTCCCAGGTCACCGCGTTCCGTGCACAGATGGGGGTACTCACCATGTCCGATCCGTCCACCGGCGTACGCCCGCTGAACGGCGCGCAGCGGGGCGTCTGGTACGCCCAGCGGATCGATCCCGGCAACCCGGTCCACAACATGGCCGGCTATCTGGAGATCCACGGGGCCCTGGACCCGGCGGCGCTGTCCGCGGCGGTGACCACGCTGGTCCGCGAGGACGAGACCACCCGTCTGCGGTTCACCGAAGTCGACGGCACACCCGTCCAGTACCTGGCGGACCCCACCGGCTACCTGCCCACGGTGACCGACCTGAGCACCGCGGCCGACCCGTACGACGATGCCGTGCGCCTGATGCGCGCCGACCTGGACCGGCCCCTCGACCTGGAACGGGACCGGCTCTTCCGGCACACGATCTACCGGCTCGGCCCGGAACGGTTCCTCTGGTACATGCGGGCGCACCACCTGATCCTGGACGGCTACAGCGCCACCATCCTGCGCCGCCGGGCCGCCGAGCTGTACACCGCGCTGGCCACCGGCCGCACCGGTGCGGGGGTGCCGCTCGGCTCGTTCACCGCCGTCCTCGACGGCCAGGCCCGCTATGCCGGGTCCGGGGCCCGCGAGCGGGACGCCGCGTACTGGCGCGGGCTGATGGACGGCGCGGTCCCGCCCACCCCGCGCGGCCGGCCGGACGACCGGGTGGCCCGGCTGGTGACCCGGCTCGACCCGGCCGGGTTCGGCGGGCTGCGCGCGTTCGCCGAGCGGTCCGGGGTCACCTGGCAGCAGGCGCTGATCGCGGTGGCCGTGCTGCACCGGCGGATGTGGACCGGAAACGATCACGTGGTGCTGGGCCTGCCACTACCCGGGCGACTGGACGCCCAGGCCATCCGCACACCCGGGATGACCGCCAACGTCATGCCGCTCTCCTGCCGTGTCGACCCGGCGGAGAGCATCGGGCAGCTGGCCGCGAAGGTCGCCCGGCAGGCCATCCGGGCCCAGTGGCATCAGCGCTACGACGCCGCCGACCTGCGCCGCGACCTGGGCTGGGCGGCCGATCAGGGCCGCGACTTCGGCCCCACGATCAACTTCGTGGCGGGCGACGAATACGACGACTTCGCCGGTCTGCCGGCCCGCTACCACCTGCTCTCCACCGGCGGCACGGTGGCCGACGTGGCACTCACCGTCACCCACCATCCGGAGGGCGGGCTGCGCATCGACGTCAGCGCGGACACCGCGTACGCCGACGATCTCGACGCCTACCAGCGCACCTTTCACCGGATCCTGGCGGGTGCGGTCAGCCGTCCGGACGTCCCGGCCGGGGAGATCGGGGCGCTTGACGACACTGAGCGTGACCTCGTGCTGCGGGAGTGGAACGCCACGTCGGTGGACGTGCCGGACCTGTCGCTGCCGGAGCTGTTCGCGGCGCGGGTGGCCGCCGACCCGTCGGCTCCGGCGGTGCACGCGGACGGGACGACCCTGACGTACTCCCAATTGGATCTCTCCTCCAACCGCCTGGCCAACCATCTGATCGCCACCGGGGTCCGGCGCGGTGACGTGGTCGCGATCCTGATGCCGCGCGGGCTCGATTTCGCCGTCGCCGTGCTGGCCGTGGCGAAGACGGGGGCCGCCTACACCCTGCTGGATCCGGACTTCCCGGAAAGCCGCCGGCAACGGGTCCTCGCCGAGACCAAGGCCACCGCTCTGGTCACCTCTCTGACCGGAAACGATCAAAACCCTCCTTGTGTACGCGTGGAGCCCGGTGATGCCGCGTGCGTCATGTTCACCTCCGGCTCCTCCGGCACACCTAAGGGTGTGGTGGCGCCCCACCGCGCTCTGGTCGGGACGCTGGCCGGTCAAAGCTATGCCGACTTCGGCCCCGGTGAGGTCTTCCTCCAGTGCTCCCCCGTCTCATGGGACGCGTTCTCCCTGGAGTTCTGGGGAGCCCTGGCCTTCGGTGGACTCTGCGTCCTGCAACCCGGCCAACGCCCGGAACCTCACCTGATCGTCTCGCTGGTCCGCGACCACGGCGTGACGATGCTCCAGTTGTCGTCGGGCCTGTTCAACCTCCTGGTCGACGAATACCCCGAGGCGTTCGACGGGGTCCGGGTGGCGTTCACCGGCGGCGAGGTCTCCTCCGCCGGACATGTTCGAAAAATACTGCCGCGACTACGGATCGCCAACGCCTACGGCCCCGCCGAATCCATGGGCTTCACCACGACGTTTCCGGTATCAAGCGACTTTTCAGACAACTCACTCCCCGTCGGCCGCGCGGTAGCCAACAAACGCGCATACATCCTGGATGAGGGCCTGCGCCCGACCCCGGTAGGCGTCGTCGGCGAGGTCTATCTCGCGGGGATCGGACTTGCCCACGGCTACCTCAGCCAGCCCGGGATGACGGCCACCCGGTTCATCGCGGACCCGTTCACCGAGGGTGGGCGCCTCTACCGCACCGGCGATCTGGCCCGCTGGTCGGCCGACGGCCAACTGGAGTTCGCCGGCCGCGCCGATGGTCAGGTCAAGATCCGCGGCTTCCGGGTCGAGCCCGGCGAGGTCGAGGCCGCCCTCCTCGACTGTCCGAAAGTGACACAAGCCGCGGTGGTCGCCACCCCGGACCGGCTGACCGGCTACGTGGTCGGCGACACCGACGGCGACACGGTCCGCACCCGACTGCGGGAGCGCCTGCCCGACCACCTGGTCCCCTCGGCGGTGCTGGTGCTGGACCGGTTGCCGCTCACCCCGAACGGCAAACTCGACCGCCGCGCCCTGCCCGAACCCGATCCCACCGCAGCCTCCACCGGCGCCGGCCACCGCGCGCCGCGGGACGCCCGTGAGGAGATCCTGGCCGGTCTCTTCGCCGAGGTGCTGGGAGTCGGCACGGTCGGGGTCGACGACGACTTCTTCGCCCTGGGCGGCCATTCCCTGCTCGCCGCCCGGCTGGCCGCCCGCGCCCGGGACGTCCTCGGCGTCGAACTGGGCATCCGGGACATCTTCCAGACGCCGACCGTCGCAGCGCTGGCCACCGCCTCGCACGGCGGCGACCCGGCCGGGGCACGACCGGTTCCGGTCGCCGGCCCACGCGGTGGGCGACTGCCGCTGTCGTACGCCCAACGCCGTCTCTGGCTCACCGACGCCGTGCGGGGGCCGAGCGCCACCTACAACGTGCCGATGGTGTTCCCCCTGCACGGACCGCTGGACGTGGCCGCGCTGACCGCCGCGCTCACCGACCTGACCACCCGGCACGAGGTGCTCCGGACCGTGATCGACACCGCCGGCGACGAGCCCGGCCAGCGGATCCTGCCCCCGGAGCCGGTCGTCGTCGAACGGGTCGCCGTCGTCGAGGACGACCTCGACGACCGGCTGACCGCCGCCGCCGGGCACGTCTTCGACCTGGCGACCGAGCGGCCGCTGCGGGTCACCCTCTTCGACCTCAGCATCGGCGTCGCCGAGGAGACCCACTTCCTGCTGCTCCTGCTGCACCACATCGCCACCGACGGGCAGTCGCTGCGGCCGCTGCTCGGCGACCTGACGATGGCGTATGCGGCCCGGCGCTCCGGTGTCGCCCCGGACTGGGCTCCGCTGCCGGTGCAGTACGCCGACTACACCCTCTGGCAGCGGGAACTGCTCGGCGACCCGGCCGATCCGGACAGCCGGCACGCAGGCGATCTGCGGCACTGGACGGCGGCCCTGGACGGGTTGCCCGACGAGACCGTCCTGCCCCTGGACCGGCCCCGGACGGCGACCGCCGACGACCGGGGCGCGGCGATCCCGATCCGGATCGCCCCCGAACTGGCTGACCGGATCCGATCAGTAGCCCGGGAGCAGCGGTGCACCCCGTTCATGGTGGTGCGGGCGGCACTGGCGCTGACCCTCGGACGGTTCGGCGCCGGCACCGACGTGGCCCTCGGCACCCCGGTCGCCGGGCGTACCGATCCGGTGCTGGATCCGCTCGTCGGGTTCTTCGTCAACACCCTGGTACTGCGGACCGACATGTCGGGTGATCCGTCCTTCACCGAGTTGCTGACCCGGGTCCGCCGCACCGACCTGGACGCCCTCGCCCACCAGGACCTGCCGTTCGACCTGCTGCTGGCGGCGATCGATCCGCCCCGCTCGCCGTCCCGGCATCCGCTGTTCCAGGTCTGCCTGGGGTTCGACGACGCCACCGACGCCGAGCTGTGCCTGCCCGGGTCGCGGGCCGGCCGGGGCCGGGTGGTGGTCACCGGCACGGCCAAGTTCGACCTGGAGTTCCTGCTGCGCGACGAGGGAGCGGACGGCATCGGTGGCGGGTTGCTGTACCGGACCGCGCTCTTCGATCAGGCCACCGCCGAACGCCTGCGGGCCGGGCTGCTGCTCACCCTCAGCCAGGTGCTGACCGATCCTGATCGGCAGATCAGTGCGGTGGAGGTGCTCACGCCGGCGGAACGGGCCGCGGTGGTGCACGACTGGAACGCCACGTCGGTGGACGTGCCGGACGTGTCGTTGCCGGAGCTGTTCGCGGCGCGGGTGGCCGCCGACCCGTCGGCTCCGGCGGTGCACGCGGACGGGACGACCCTGACGTACTCCCAATTGGATCTTGCCGCCAACCGCCTGGCCAATCACCTGATCGCCACCGGGGTCCGGCGCGGCGACGTGGTCGGAGTGCTGATGCCACGCGGGCTCGACTTCGCCGTCGCCGTGCTGGCCGTGGCAAAGACCGGCGCCGCCTACACCCTGCTGGATCCGGACTTCCCAGAAAGTCGGCGGCAACGGGTCCTGGCCGAGACCAAAGCCAACGCTCTGGTCACCTCTCTGACCGGAAACGACCAAACCCCTCCCGGTGTACGGGTGAATCCCGGTGATGCCGCGTGCGTCATGTTCACCTCGGGATCCTCCGGCACACCCAAGGGCGTCGTCTCGTCCCACCGCGCTCTGGTCGGCACCCTGGCCGGACAGAGCTATGCCGACTTCGGTCCCGGTGAGGTCTTCCTCCAGTGCTCCCCCGTCTCATGGGACGCCTTCTCCCTGGAATTCTGGGGAGCCCTCGCCTTCGGTGGACTCTGCGTCCTGCAACCCGGCCAGCGCCCCGAGCCCCACTTGATCGTCTCGCTGGTCCGAGAGCACAAGGTGACCATGCTCCAGTTGTCGTCGGGCCTGTTCAACCTGCTGGTGGACGAATATCCCGAGGCATTCGACGGGGTCCGGGTGGCGTACACCGGCGGCGAGGTCTCCTCCGCCGCACATGTCCGAAAAATGCTGCCACGACTGCGGATCGCCAACGCCTACGGCCCCGCCGAATCCATGGGCTTCACCACGACATTCCCGGTATCGAGCGACTTCTCCGACCACTCACTCCCCATCGGCCGCGCCGTCGCCAACAAACGCGCATACATCCTGGATGAGGGCCTGCGCCCGGCCCCGGTAGGCGTCGTCGGCGAGGTCTACCTGGCCGGAGTCGGCCTGGCCCACGGCTACCTGGGTCAACCAGCAGTCACGTCGACACGATTCGTCGCGGACCCCTTCGGCGGCCCCGGAGAACGCCTCTACCGCACCGGCGACCTGGCCCGCTGGTCGACCGACGGCCAGCTGGAGTTCGCCGGCCGCGCCGACAACCAGGTCAAGATCCGCGGCTTCCGCATCGAACCCGGCGAGGTCGAAGCCGCCCTCCTCGACTGCCCGAAAGTAACCCAAGCCGCGGTGGTCGCCACCCCGGACCGGCTGACCGGCTACGTCGTCGGCGACACCGACGGCCACACGATCCGCACCCGGCTACGGGAACGCCTACCCGACCACATGATCCCGTCCGCCGTCATCGTCCTGGACCGGCTACCGCTCACCCCCAACGGCAAACTCGACCGCCGCGCCCTGCCCGAACCCGAACTCACCACAGCGGGCACCGGCCGAGCCGCCCGGGACGCCCGCGACGAGGTCCTCTGTGGGCTGTACGCGGAGATCCTCGGAAGGCCGGCGATCAGCATCGACGACGACTTCTTCGAGCTTGGCGGACACTCCCTGCTCGCCGCCCGGTTGACCGCCCGGATCCGTGCCGCGCTCGGCGCCGAACTGAGCGTCCGCGACATCTTCCAGGCGCCGACGGTGGCCGCGCTCACCGAACGACTGCCGGCCGCGGCCCCGGCCCGGTCCCGCCCCGCGCTACGGCGCCGCACCGAGGCGGGCGTACCGCTTCCGAGCTGACCGGCCGACGACCCGAGTGGGCGTTCCGCCCCGCGCTGACCGACGACCCGACAGGAATGGAGCCATCGTGGACCTTCAACCCGCCCCCGACGACGTCGTCTGGGATCTGCCCGGCGACCCGCCGCACCGCACCGCGCTGCTGGTCCTGCCGCACTCCGGCGGGAACGCCCACGGGTACGCGCCGTGGCGGGACCGGCTGCCGGGGCACGTACGCCTGCTCGTCGGCCAGTACCCCGGCCGGGGCGCCCGGTTCGGTGAGCCGCTGCCCCGGGACATGACCGACCTGGTCGGCCCGGTGCTGGACTGCCTGCCGTCCGGCGTCGAGGACCTGGTGGTGCTCGGGCACAGCATGGGCTCGCTGGTCGCGTACGAGACGGCTCTCGCCCTGACCCTGGCCGGCCGCCCACCGCGCGCCCTGATCGTCTCCGCCTGCCGGGCGCCGTTCCTGCCCAACCCGAGCCCGGTGGTGCCGGCGGCGCTCGACGACGACGCCCTGGTCGCCGCGATCAGACAACGGGGCGGCACCGACAACGCCATCCTCGACGAGCCGGAGCTGCGGGAGCTGGTGCTGCCGTCGATCCGGGCCGACTTCGCCATCGACGACGACTACCGGCGGGCCACCGCGCCCCGGCTGACCTGCCCGGTACTGGTGCTGGGCGGGGAGAGCGACCCGGTGGTGCCGGCCGGGGCGCTGGCCCGCTGGGCCGAGGTCACCACCGGCCCGGTCACCACCCGGGTGCTGCCCGGCGGCCACTTCTACTTCCAGGACCGGCTCGACACGTTCCTCGCCCTGGTCACCGGCGTGCTGGACGCCGTACCGACCGCATCCGTCTGATCTTCGGAGGTTCTCCATGTCCGTCACCAGCCACCAGCCCACCGGCACCCTCGACGTCGTCACCCGTCCGGGCAGCCCGGCCGTCCTGGTCACGCCCGCGTTCGACGATCTCGATGACGCGCTCGCCTGGCTCACCGACCGGCGCGCGGCGGTCCGCGCCGAGCTGCTGCACCACGGCAGCCTGATGATCCGCGGCCTGCCGGTGCGGGACACCACCGACTTCGCCCGGGCCCGGGACGTGCTGATGCCGCAGCGCACCGGCTACCGGGAGAAGGCCACCCCGCGCACCGACTTCGGCGCCGGTGTCTTCTCCTCCACCGACCTGCCCGCCGCTCAGCCGATCAGGCTGCACAACGAGAACAGCTACACCCTGGAGTTCCCGGGCACGCTGCTGTTCGGCTGCCTGGTCGCACCGGAGGAGGGTGGCGCGACCACGGTCGGCGACATGCGGGCGGCGCTGCGGCTGCTCCCGGCCGCGTTGCGGGACCGGTTCGCCGCGCACGGCTGGCTGCTGGTCCGGCACTACTCGGACCTGGCCGGACTGCCCTGGCAGACCACCTTCAGCACCGACGACCCGGCGGTGGTGCAGCAGTACTGCACCGAGAACGTGATCGGCTACCGCTGGCTGACCGGCGGCACCCTGCGCACCGAGCAGCGCCGCCCGGCCATCGTCACCCACCCGCTCACCGGCGAACAGAGCTGGTTCAACCACTACTCGTTCTGGAACCGCTGGGCCCTCGACGCCGACGTGCGGGACGTGCTGGTCGAGACGTACGGCGCGGACGGGCTGCCGTTCGACACCTATGTCGGCGACGGTTCCCCGCTGACGCGGGCCGAGGTGGAGACCCTGATGACGGCGTACGAGACGGTCACGGTCCGGGAGACCTGGCAGCGGGGCGACCTGATGCTGGTCGACAACATCCTCAACGCGCACGGCCGGGAGGCCTTCACCGGCGACCGCCGGATCGTGGTGGCGATGGGTGACCCGGTCACCCTGGCCGACTGCGAACCGCGGCCGGAGCCGTCCGACGGTCCGTGCTCCACCTCCTGCCCGGTGCCCGGGAAATGAGGGCGGCGATGACCACCGATCTGCTGGACCGGCTGGCCGCCGCGCCCGCCGGCCGGGTGGCCGTGATCAGCGGTGACACCCGGCTCACCTTCGCCGAGCTGCGGGACCGGGTGGCCCGGGTCGCGGCCGGCCTGACCGCCCGCGGGATCGGCCCGGAGAGTGTGGTCGGCCTGTGCCTGCCCCGCGGCGCCGACCTGGTCGTGGCCCTGCTCGGCACCCTGGCCGCCGGTGCGGCGTATCTGCCGATCGACCCGCGGATGCCCGCCGGCCGCCGCCGGTTGCTGGCCGAGGACGCCGGCGCCGCTCTAGTGGTCACCGAGGTGGCCGGGCTGGCCGCCGAGGGCACGTTCGCGCCGGTGCCGGTGGACCCGGGTGCGCTGGCCTACGTCATCTACACCTCCGGCTCCACCGGGCGGCCCAAGGGTGTCGAGATCAGCCGGGGCGCGGCCGCCCGGCTGCTGGCCGAACTGGAGGAGACCGGTGTGGTCCGGCCCGGCCACGGCACGGTCGGCTGGAACGCCTCACCCTCCTTCGACGCGTCGGTCCAGCAGTGGGTACGGGTCTGCCGGGGCGACACGCTGGTGCTGCTGGACGAGGCCACCCGGGCCGATCCGGTGCTGTTCGCCGCGGCGATCCGCGACCACCGGCTGACCGATCTGGACATCACCCCGTCGCACGCCGAACCGCTGCTGGAACACCTCGGCACCGACCGGGAGCAGCCGCTGACCCTGCTGGTCGGCGGCGAGCCGATCAGCCCGGAGCTCTGGGACCGGCTGGCCGGGCTGGCCGACGCCGGGGTGCTGCGCCCGGTCAACGTCTACGGCCCGACCGAGTGCACCGTGGACGCCACCGCCGCGTGGATCACCGCCGGGACGGCCCCGCACATCGGCGGCGCGCTGCCCGGTCTGACGGCCCGGCTGCTCGACGACGCGCTGCGCCCGGTCGCCGACGGCGAGGTGGGTGAGCTGTACCTGTCCGGGCCGCGGGTCGGCCGCGGCTACCGGGCCCGGCCCGGCCTGACCGCCGGCCGGTTCGTCGCCGACCCGGCCGGGGACGGCACCCGGATGTACCGCACCGGCGACCGTTGCCGCCGCCGCACCGGTGGGGAGCTGGAATTTCTGGGCCGGGCCGACGGCCAGGTCAAGGTTCGCGGACACCGGATCGAGCTCGGTGAGATCGAGGCGGCGGTCCGGGCGCATCCGGCGGTGGCCGAGGCCGCGGTCGCGGTGCACCGGGACGACCTGGTCGCCTACTACCGCCAGTCGGCGCCCGCCGACCCGGCCGAGCTGCGCGAGCTGGTGGCCGCGGCGCTGCCCGGCTACATGGTCCCGGCCACGTTCGTCGCGGTGTCCCGGTTCCCCCGCACCACCAGCGGCAAGCTGGACCGGGCGGCGCTGCCGGCACCCGCGCCGACCGCCCCGGAGGTGGTCGCGGACGCACCCACCGGGCACGTCGAACAACTGATCGCGGGGGTCTGGTCCGAGGTGCTGCGGCGGCCGGCGATCGGCGCCGACGACAACTTCTTCAAGCTCGGCGGTCACTCGCTGCTGGCGATCAAGCTGGTCGCCCGGGTGCGTACCGAACTGGGATTCGGCCTGCCGGTCAAATCCGTCTACGAGAACCCCCGGCTGCGGGATCTGGCCCGGGCCATCGAGGCCGGCCTGGAATCCTCCGGCGCCCGGTGACCGTCACGGCGGGGCGCGGGCCGGCGCCCGCGCCCCGCCACCCCCGTGAGGAGCTGCTGTGATTCCGCTGTCGTACGCCCAACGCCGGCTGTGGTTCCTGAGCCGGCTGGAAGGCCCCTCCGCCACCTACAACGCGCCGATCGTGCTCGACCTGCCGGGGATCCCGGACCGGGCCGCGCTGGCCGCCGCGCTCACCGACGTGGTCACCCGGCACGAGGTGCTGCGTACCGTCTACGACACCGTGGACGGCGCCCCGGTGCAGCGGGTGCTGACCGGCACCGATCCGGGGCCGGTGGTGCGGGAGTGCGCGCCCGGCGACCTCGATGAACTGGTGTCACGGTTCTGCACCGGCACCTTCGACCTGGCCGTGGAGCCGCCGCTGCGCTCCTGCCTGTTCACCACCGGGCCGGGAGACGCCGGGCCAGGAGACGCCGGGCCGGATCGGTCGGTGCTGGTGCTGCTGACGCACCACATCGCCACCGACGGCGCCTCGGTCGGGCCGCTGCTGCGGGACCTGACCGACGCGTACCGGGCGCGGCTGGCCGGTGCCGCCCCGGACTGGGAGCCGCTGCCGGTGCAGTACGCCGACTACACCCTCTGGCAGCAGGACGTGCTCGGCGGCGAGGACGACCCGGACAGTGTCGTCGCCGGTCAGCTGGCCTGGTGGCGGGAGAACCTGGCCGGGCTGGCCCCGGTGCTGCCACTGCCACTGGACCGGCCACGGGCCGCCGCCACCGGACGCGGCGCCACCGTCACCGGGCTGCTCGAACCGGCCGTCCACACGCGGCTGACGGATCTGTCCCGCGCGCACCGGGCCAGTCTGTTCATGACCATGCAGGCCGCGCTGGCCGCCACCCTCACCCGGATCGGATCCGGCACCGACATCCCGATCGGCACCCCGGTCGCCGGCCGTCCCGATGAAGCCCTGCACGACCTGGTCGGCTTCTTCGTCAACACGCTCGTGCTGCGCACCGACGTCTCCGGCGACCCGGCCTTCAGCACCCTGCTGGACCGGGTCCGGGACGCCGACCTCACCGCGTACGCCAATGAGGAAGTGCCCTTCGACCTGATCGTCGAACGTCTCAACCCGGCCCGCTCCCCCGGATACCACCCGTTCTTCCAGGTGATGCTGACCGTCGGCACGCACGCGCCGGACGACCTGTTCCTCGGCGATCTGCCGGCGGCCGGCCGGCCGGTCGACCTGGGAGCGGCCAAGTTCGACCTGACCGTGTACTGCGCCGACACCCGGGACCGGGAGGGCTCGCCGGACGGGATGCGGGTGGAGTTCCAGTACGCGACCGACCTGTTCGACGAGTCCACCGCGCGGCTGCTGCTCGACACCTATCTGCGGGTGCTGCGGGCGGTCGCGGCGGATCCGGGCACCACTGTCGGGGCGCTCGACGTGCCGCCCTCGGCGCTGACCGACCGGACCGCCCGCGCCCTCGCTCCGGCGCCCCTCGCCGCTGAGGAGACCGACGACGGGCCGGCCGACCCCCGCGAGGAGATCCTGGCCGGGTTGTTCGCGGCGGTGCTGCGGGTGGACCGGGTCGGGCGGCACGACAGCTTCTTCAAACGCGGCGGCCACTCGCTGCTCGCCGTCACCCTGATCAACCGGGTCCGCGCGGTGCTCGGGGTGGAGATCGGGCTGCGGGACTTCTTCCTGGAACCCACCGTCGCCGGGCTGGCCCGCCGGATCGCCGGACTGTCCGGTTCCGCCACCCGGCCGCCGCTGGTCCCGGTGCCGCGGCCGGATCCGATGCCACTGTCGTACGCGCAACGCCGCCTGTGGTTCCTGGAACAGTGGGGCGGCGCCGGCCGGATGTACAACATCCCCCTGGTGCTGCGGCTACCCGAACCGCTCGACCCGGCGGTGCTCAGTGCGGCGGCCCGGGACGTGACCGGCCGGCACGAGGTGCTGCGGACCGTCTACCGGTCGTCCGGCGGGGATCCGTGCCAGGTGGTGCTGGACCGGGCCGAGCCGGTGGTGACCGTTCTCGACACCGAGCCGGACGATCTGGCCGCGGCGATCGACAGGGCCACCGGGCACGTCTTCGACCTGCGGACCGAGATCCCGTTCCGCCTCTGGCTGCTGGGTCCCCGGGTGCTGGTGGTCCTCCTGCACCACATCGCCGGGGACGGCTGGTCGACCGGGCCGTTACTGCACGATCTGGGATCGGCGTACGCGTCCCGAACAGCCGGACAGGCTCCGGAGTGGACACCTCTTCCGGTGCAGTACGCCGACTACACCCTGTGGCAGCGGGACGTGCTCGACGCGGCCCTGCCCGGTCTGGTCGAGCACTGGTCCACGACTCTGGCGGGTGCGCCGCCGCTGCTCGACCTGCCGATCGACCGGCCCCGGCCCGCCGAGTCCAGTCATCGGGGCGCGGTCGTGCCGTTCAGCCTCGGCGCGGAGTTGCACGCGGGTGCCGCCGAACTGGCCCGTACGTCCGGCACCACGCTGTTCATGGTCTGTCAGGCGGCGCTCGCGGTGCTGCTCAACCGGCACGGGGCGGGCACCGACATCCCGATCGGCACCGTGGTGGCGGGCCGTTCCGACGAGGCCCTGGACGATCTGGTCGGCTTCTTCGTCAACACTCTCGTGCTGCGCACCGATGTGTCCGGCGACCCCACGTTCAACGATCTCCTCGGCCGGGTCCGGGACACCGATCTGGCCGCCTTCGATCACCAGGACCTGCCGTTCGAACGGCTCGTCGAAGCACTCAACCCGGCCCGCTCCACCGCCCACCACCCGCTGGTCCAGGTCACTCTGGTGCTGCAGACCACCACCTCCGGTGGGCTGGCCGGCGATCCGGTGCCGTTCGAGACCGGCACCGCGAAATACGACCTGACCCTGGCAGTCCGCGAGGAGCACACCACCGGCGGGGAACCGGCCGGCCTCCGCTGCGTCCTGGAATACGCCACCGACCTGTTCGACGCCGCCACCGCCGAACTGTTCGCCGACCGCTTCGGCCGGCTGCTCCACGCGGCCGTCACCGACCCGAACCGCCCCGTCGGCGACCTGGCCCCGGGGGACCCGGGTGAGCCGCACGCCGGATGCCCGGCGCTGACCGAAGCCGAAGCCGGGCGGCTGGCCGAGTTCGGGCCTCGGCCGGCGCACTCCTCCGGGTGGCATGTGCTCGACGACCGGGGACGGCCGGTGCCCACCGCGGGCCGTGGCACGCTGCATCTCTGCACCACCGACGCCGACGGCCACCGGTTGCGCGATGCCGGAGTGGCCGCCGGGGTGTCCGCGCGAGGCGAACTGCGGCTGCACCTGCCAGATCCGGACAGAACTACCGCCACCGCTTCCCGGCCGTCCGGCCCGCTTGCAGACGAGCCGCTTCCAGGCGAGCCGCTTCCGGTCGATCCGCGGGAGGAACGGTTGCGCGAACTGTTCACCGAGATCCTCGACGGCCGGCCGGTCGGCCGGGACGACAACTTCTTCAAGGTCGGCGGCCACTCCCTGCTGGCGGTACGCCTGGTCAACCGCATCCGCACCGCCCTGTCGGTGGACCTGTCCGTCCGCGACATCTTCCAGGCGCCGACGGTGGCCACCCTGGCCACCCGCCTGACCGCGAGCACCGCCCCGGCCCGCCCGGCCCTACGCCGCCGAGCGGAAGCCCGTGTGCCGAGTTGAGGCGCGTCCCGCACCACAACTCGGCACACGGTTGAAGCCCGACCATCGCGTGACCCGAAACGGTCCGAACCGCACCACAACTCGGCACGCGGCTGAAGCCCGACCATCGCGTGACCCGAAACGGTCCGAACCGCACCACAACTCGGCACACGGTTGAAGCCCGACCATCGCGTGACCCGAAACGGTCCGAACCGCACCACAACTCGGCACACGGTTGAAGCCCGGTCACCGTGTGGCCGGGAGGGCGGCAGCATGCTGCCGCTTCGGCTGCCGCCGGCCCGGTGGCGCGCTGACTAGCCTGATCTCAGCGCGCCGCCGGGATCCTTTCGTTCCGGCACCCCTCTCTTCGACGTCCACGGTGGGGGCCTCCACGGCCCCCGGGTGGCGTCCGTCCGCGAATCGCAGGAGGAGAAGCGATGCCCTCGATCGACTACGCCGGGCCGGCCACGGCCGCTGGAGGACCGGGCCGGCAGCATCCGCCGGCCCCGGTGATCCTCGATGGCGGGCCGCCGGCCGGGCGGGTCGTCGACGTGCTCGACGCGATCGCCGCCCGGACCGCCGCCGCCCCCGGACATCCGGCCGTGATCGCCGGGGAGACCTCGCTGAGCTACGCCGAACTGGACGCGGCGGTCGCGGCGCGGGCCGCCGAACTGCGCGCCGGCGGTGCCGGGCCCGGCCGGCTGGTGACCGTGTGCCGGCCGCGCGGCGTGGACACGATCGTCGCCATCCTGGCCGTGCTCCGGACCGGAGCGGCCTACCTGCCGCTGGACCCGGGCGCGCCGGCCGCCCGCAACGAGGCGATCCTCGCCGACGCCAGCGGTCGCGACGAGACGATCCCGGCCGGCGCGAGCGGCCTCGGTGAGGTGGCGCCGCCGGAGCTGGCTGTGGTGGTCGAGCGGGGCGAGGTGGTTCTGCCGGGGACGCCGGTGGCGGCCGGCACCGCCTACGTCATCTACACGTCCGGCTCCACCGGGACTCCGAACGGCGTTCTGGTCGGGCTGGCCGCGCTGGCGCACTTCGTCGCCGGGGCCACGCACCGCTACGGCATCACCGCCGCCGACCGGGTGCTGCAGTTCGCTCCGTTGCACTTCGACGCCAGTGTCGAGGAGATCTTCGTGACGCTGGCGGCCGGGGCCACGCTGGTGCTGCGGGGTGACGGCATGCTCGACGTTCCGGCTCTGTTGGCCGGATGCGTGAGGCATCGGGTGACCGTTCTTGATCTGCCGACGGCGTATTGGCACGAGCTGGCCTACGCGGTGTCCGGCGCTGCGACGAGCCTGCCGGGCACCCTGCGAACCGTGATCATCGGCGGTGAGGCGGCCCTTCCCGAGCGGGTGGCGCGCTGGCGGCGGGCGGTCGACGGGGTGCGGCTGTTCAACACCTACGGGCCGACCGAGGCCACCGTGGTCGCCACGGTGGCCGAGTTGACCGGGCACGACGGTGGGGAGATCCCGATCGGGCGGCCGCTTCCGGGGGTTCGGGCGGCGGTGGTCGACGAGGAGTTGTGGCTGCTCGGTGGCGGGCTGGGGGACGGCTACCTGGGCCGGCCGGAGTTGACCGCGCGGCGGTTCACCACTCTGGACGGGGTGCCGGCGTACCGGACCGGCGACCGGGTCCGGGTGCGGCCGGACGGCCAGCTGGGTTATCTGGGCCGGCTGGACGACGAAGTCAAGATCAACGGGCATCGGATCGATCCGGGCGCGGTCGAGTCGGTGCTGCTCGGCCACCCGGGGGTGCGGGACTGCGCGGTGATCGCCCAGGACCTGGCCGACGGGATGAAGCGCCTGGTGGCGTTCGTGGTGGGCGACGCCGAGGCGGCTGACGTGCGGGCGTTCCTGGCCGATCGGCTGCCGGCGGCGGCGGTGCCGGGCACGGTCCGGCCGGTGGGCACCCTGCCGCGGACCAGCAACGGCAAGGTGGACCGGCGGATGCTGAGGAGCCTGCCGGCCGCCGAGGTGGACCGGCGGGCACCACGGGACCGGCCGGCCGCCGAGGTGGACCCGCGGCACGGGCCGGCCACCGCGGAGATCGTTCTGGAGCCGGGCGCGGAGCTCGTCCCGCTGTCGTACGCCCAGCGCCGCCTCTGGTTCCTGTACCGCCTGGAGGGCCCGTCGGCGACGTACAACGTCCCGTTGGTGCTGGAGTTGTCCGGCGTACCGGATCGGGTGGCCCTGTCCGCGGCCCTCGGTGACCTGACCGCCCGGCATGAGGTGTTGCGCACCGTCTACCCGTCGGTCGACGGCGAGCCGGTGCAGCACGTCCTGGACGACGCCGGTGACGTGCTGTCGGTGGTGGAGTGCCCGGCCGGCGAGGCCGGTGAGCGGGTGGCCCGGTTCTGTGCCGGCACCTTCGACCTGGCCGTGCAGCCGCCGCTGCGAGCCCAGCTGTTGATCACCGAGCCGGCAACCACCGTGCTGGTGCTGCTCGTGCACCACATCGCCACCGACGGCTGGTCGCTGAACCCGATGCTGCACGATCTGGAGACCGCCTACCGGGCCCGGCTGGCCGGTGTCGCGCCGGAGGTCGAGCCGCTGCCGGTGCAGTACGCCGACTACGCCCTCTGGCAGCGGGATCTGCTGGGTGACGGCGACGATCCGGCCAGTCTGCTGGCCCGGCAACTGTCCTGGTGGCAAAGTGCCCTGGACGGCCTGCCCGCGGTTCTGGACCTGCCGCTGGACCGGCCCCGCCCGGCCGAGTCCGGCTTCCGCGGCGCTTCGATCCGGGCGGTTCTGGACGCCGATGCCCGGCAGGGGCTGGACCGGCTCGGCGAGGATCGTCAGGCCAGCCCGTTCATGGTGATGCACGCCGCGCTGGCCGCCACTCTGACCCGGCTCGGTTCGGGCACCGACATCGCGATCGGCACCCCGGTCGCCGGCCGTCCGGACGAGGCCCTGCACGACCTGGTCGGCTTCTTCGTCAACACGCTCGTGCTGCGCACCGACGTCTCCGGCGACCCGGCCTTCACCACCCTGCTGGACCGGGTCCGGGACGCCGACCTCACCGCGTACGCCAATGAGGAAGTGCCCTTCGACCTGATCGTCGAACGTCTCAACCCGGCCCGATCGCTGGCGCACCACCCGTTCTTCCAGGTGATGCTGACCGTGGACACGTCGGTCCCGGCGGACCCGCGGCTGTTCGGGTCGGACGCGCGGATCGTGCCGGCCGGTCTGGACGGGGCCAAGTTCGACCTGAGCCTGTCCTGCGCGGCCCTGCCGGACGGCACGATGGAGATCTGGCTGCAGTACGACGTGGACCTGTTCGACGCCGGGACCGCCGCGTTGATGCTGGACGCCTACCTGCGGCTGCTGCGGTCGGCCGCCGCGGACCCGGACGTCCCGATCGGGGAGCTGGCCGTCCTCACCGAGGACGAGCGGACGGCTCTGGACGCCCGGCGGGCCTCCGTGCAGTCCGGCGCCACCGTGGTCACCGGATCCGGCGGGCGGAGCCGGTCACCGCGCGCCGACCTGCTCCGCGACCTGTTCGCCGAGGTGCTGGGCCGGCCCGGGGTGACCGTCACCGACGACTTCTTCGCTCTCGGCGGCCATTCGATGCTGGCGATCCGCCTGGTCAACCGGGTGCGGTCGGCGCTCGGCGCGGAGATCGGCCTGCGGGACGTGTTCCGGGCGCCCACCCCGGGCGGGCTGGACCGGCTGATCGGCGAGCGGAGCGGCACGGCCCGGCCGCCGTTGACCGCGACGCCCGCGGACGGGCCGGTGCCGCTGTCGTACGCGCAGCGCCGCCTCTGGTTCCTCGGTGAGCTGACCGGCCCGAGCGCGCTCTACAACATCCCGCTGGTGCTGCGCCTGGACCGGGTGCTCGACCCGGGGGTGCTGGCCGCCGCGCTGGCCGATGTCGCCGGGCGGCACGAGGTGCTGCGGACCGTCTACCGGGACGCCGGCGACGATCCGGAGACTGTGGTGCTGGACGGCGCCCGGCCCGAGCTGACCGTTCGTGATCTGCCCGCCGATGAGCTGTCGGAGGCGATCGACGGGGCGGCCGGGCACGTCTTCGACCTGCGTACCGAGATCCCGTTCCGGTCGTGGCTGTTCCGCCCCGCCGACGGCGCCCAGGTCCTGGTGCTCCTGCTGAATCACATCGCCGGGGACGGCTGGTCGACCGGTCCGTTACTGCACGACCTGGGATTGGCGTACGCGTCCCGAACAGCCGGACAGGCTCCGGAGTGGACACCACTACCGGTGCGGTACGCCGACTACACCAGGTGGCAACAGTGCCTGCTCGACGCCGAGATGCCGCGGCTGGTGGACTACTGGCGGGGCGCGCTGGACGGCGTACCGCAGGTGCTGGATCTGCCCACCGACCGGCCGCGTCCGGCGGAGGCGAGCCATCGGGGCGCGGTGGTGCCGTTCGGGTTCGGCGCGGACCTGCACACCGCTGTGGTCCGGCTGGCCCGCGAGTCGGACAGCACGGTCTTCATGGTGGTGCAGGCGGCACTGGCCACACTGCTCTCCCGGTACGGGGCGGGCACCGACGTCCCGATCGGCACGGTGGTGGCCGGCCGTTCCGACGAGGCCCTGGACGACCTGGTCGGCTTCTTCGTCAACACCCTCGTGCTGCGCACCGACCTCTCCGGCGACCCCACCTTCAGCGAATTGCTCCGCCGGGTCCGGGACACCGATCTGGCCGCTTTCGATCACCAGGACCTGCCGTTCGAACGGCTGGTCGAGGAGCTCAACCCGGCCCGCTCCACCGCCTGCCACCCGCTGATCCAGGTGCTGCTGAACCTGCAGAGCGCCGGACCGGACGACGATCCGCCGCCGTCCGCGCTGACCGGCGAGGAGCTGTCGTTCCGGGCCGGGGTGGCCAAGTTCGACCTGACCGTGGCGGTGCGCGAGCGGTATGACGCGGACGGTGTCCCGTGCGGGGTGTCCGGCGGCCTGGAGTACGCCACCGACCTGTTCGACGAGCCGACGGTGGTCCGGCTCGGTGACGCGCTGGCCCGGCTGCTGGCCGCGGTGACCGCCGACCCGGGGCTGCCGGTGAGCCGGCACGACCTGCTCACCGGCGAGCAGCGGCAGGAACTGCTGGAGACCTTCAACGACAACCCGGCCGGTGCGCCCGATCTGCGGATCACCGAGGTCTTCGACGGGTGGGCGGCGGCCGGGCCGGACCGGGTCGCGCTGATCGGCGGCGACACCACGATGACCTACGGCGAGTACGGTGCGGCGGCGAACCGGCTGGCCCGGCGCCTCATCGATCTCGGGGTGCGCCGCGGTGACCTGGTCGGGGTGCTGCTGGGCCGGGACCTGCCGATGGCGGTGGCGATGCTCGCGGTGCTGCGGGCCGGGGCCGCCTACACGCTGCTGGACCCGGAGTTCCCGGACGCCCGGCTGGCCGAGCTGGCCGGCGGGGCCGGGCTGGTGGCGCTGGTGTCGGACACCGCGACGGCCGGGCGGCTGGGCGCGGCCCGGCCGGCCCGCACGGTGCTGCTGGACGTGGACGCGGGCGTCCTGGACGCGCTGCCCGCCGATCCGCCGGAGGTGCCCGGTGACCCGGGTGACGCGGCCTGTGTCATGTTCACCTCCGGTTCCACCGGCCGCCCGAAGGGTTCGCTCGCCGCGCACCGGGCCGTCGTCGGCACGGTGACCGGCCAGGACTTCGCCGGCTTCGGCCCGGACCAGGTGTGGTTGCAGGCCGCCCCGGTCTCCTGGGACGCGGCGGCGCTGGAGTTCTGGGGCGCGCTGCTGAACGGGGCGGCCTGTGTGCTGCAGCCCGGCCAGCGGCCCGAACCGGACCGGATCGCCGCGCTGGTGGAGCGGCACCGGGTGACCAGCCTGTGGCTGTCGGCGGGCCTGTTCAACCTGATGCTCGACGAATACCCGGACACCCTGGCCGCGGTCCGGCAGGTGATCACCGGTGGCGAGGCGCCGTCGGTGGAGCACCTGGCCCGGTGCCGCCGGCTGCTGCCCGGGGTCCGGCTGGTGCACGGGTACGGCCCGGTGGAGAGCATGATCTTCACGAACTGCCACCGGATCGACGAGCCGCCCCGGCACGCCCCGGTCCCGGTCGGCGCGCCGCTGGTGAACCGCCGCTGCTACGTGCTGGACGACCGGCTGCGCCCGGTGCCGGCCGGGGTGACCGGCGAGCTGTACGTGGCCGGCACCGGTCTGGCCGACGGCTATCTGCACCGGCCGGCCCTGAGCGCGGCGGCCTTCGTGGCCGACCCGTTCGCCCCGGGCGAGCGGATGTACCGCACCGGTGACCTGGCCCGGTGGACCCGGCACGGCACCGTGGAGATCCTCGGCCGGGCCGACGACCAGGTGAAGATCCGCGGCTTCCGGGTCGAGCCCGGTGAGGTCGCGGCGGTGCTCGCCCGGCAGGCCGGGGTCGACGGGGTGGCGGTGATCGTCCGCGAGGACCGGCCCGGTGACAAACGGCTGGTGGCGTACCTGACCCCGGCCGGCCTGGCGGTGACACGGATCCGCGAGGCCGCCGCCGGCGTGCTGCCGGCGCACCTGGTGCCGGCCGCGTTCGTGACACTGGACCGGCTGCCGCTGACCCCGAACGGGAAGATCGACCGCCGGGCGCTGCCCGCTCCGGCGGCCGGCGCACCGTCCCGGGCCGGGCGCACCCCCGTCGAGCAGCTGCTCGCCGAACTGTTCGGGCAGGTCCTCGGGGTGGACCGGGTCGGCGCCGACGACGGCTTCTTCGACCTGGGCGGGCACTCGCTGCTCGCCACCCGGCTGGTGAACCGGATCCGGGCGGTGTTCGGCGCCGGGATCGGGGTGCGGGACGTGTTCCAGGCGCCCACCCCGGCCGGGCTGGCCCGGCGGATCCAGGAGGCGGCCGGCCGTCCGGTCCGCCCGCCGCTGACCCCGGCCGAGCCCGGGGCCGAGGTGCCGCTGTCGTACGCCCAGCACCGGCTCTGGTTCCTGAACGAGCTGGACGGGCCCAGCCCGCTCTACAACATCCCGGTGGCGCTGCGCCTCGACCACGAGCTCGATCCGGCGGCACTGGCCGAGGCGCTGGCCGACGTGACCGGACGGCACGAGGCGCTGCGCACCGTCTACCGGGAGCGCGACGGCGAGCCCCGGCAGGTGGTGCTGGACGGCGCCCGCCCGGTCCTGACCGTGCTCGACCTGGAGCCCGGCGAGCTGGACGAGGCGGTCACCGCTGCCGCCGGGCACGTCTTCGACCTGTCCCGGGACGTGGTGCTGCGGGCCTGGCTGGTGCGGCCGGCCGGCCGGAACCAGGTACTGGTGCTGGTGGTGCACCACATCGCCGGGGACGGCTCGTCGATGGCGCCACTGCTGCGGGACCTGACCACCGCGTACCGGGCCCGGCTGTCCGGACGGGCCCCGGACTGGGCGCCGCTGCCGGTCCGGTACACCGACTACACCGTCTGGCAGCGCCGGGTGCTCGGCGATCCGGCCGACCCGGACAGCCCGGTCCGCCGCCAGCTGGACTTCTGGCGGGCCGCGCTGGACGGCGCCCCGCCGGTGCTGGACCTGCCCGCCGACCGGCCCCGCCCGGCCCGCGCCGGACATCGCGGCGACGCGGTGCCGTTCCAGCTGGACGCGGCCGCGCACACCGCGCTGGTCCGGGTGGCCCGGGCCACCGGGGCGTCGCTGTTCATGGTGCTGCAGGCCGGGTTCGCGGCGGTGCTCACCCGGCTCGGCGCCGGCACCGACATCCCGATCGGGACGGTGGTGGCCGGCCGCGACGACGAAGCCCTCGACGATCTGGTCGGGTTCTTCGTCAACACCCTGGTACTGCGCACCGACGTCTCCGGCGACCCCACCTTCGGCACGCTGCTGGAGCGGGTCCGGGACGCCGACCTGGCCGCGTACGAGCATCAGGATCTGCCCTTCGAACGGCTCGTCGAGGAGCTGAACCCGGCCCGGTCCACCGCCCACCACCCGCTGTTCCAGGTGATGCTGCTGGTCCGGGACACCGCGGCGGCCGACCCGGACGGCTCGCCGTTCGCCGGGCCGGAGCTGCCGCTCGGGCCCGGCACGGTGAAGTTCGACCTGACCCTGTCGGTCGGCGAACGGCGGGACGCGGCGGGCGCCCCGGCCGGCCTGGACGGCTCCCTCGAATACACCGCCGACCTGTTCGACCCGCAGACCGCGGTGCTGCTCACCGAACGGCTGGCGAGGCTGCTGACCGCCGCCGCCACCGACCCGGAACGGCCGGTCGGCGAGCTGGACCTGCTCGGCGACGAGGAACGCCGGTGGCTGCTGGACGGCTACAACGACACCGCGGTCCCGGCCACCCGGGGCGGGGTGCACGAGGCGTTCCGGGAGCGGGCCCGCCGGACCCCGGAGCGGATCGCGATCAGCCACGGCCCGGTGCGGTTGACCTGTGCCGAGGTGGATCGCCGGGCCAACGCCCTCGCACACCGGCTGATCGCGGCCGGGGTGCGGCCGCAGTCGACGGTCGGGGTGCTGATGGACCGGGGCGCCGACCTGGTGGTGGCCAGCCTGGCGGTCCTCAAGTGCGGCGCGGCGTACGTCCCGGTCGGCACCACCCTCCCGCCGGACCGGGTGCGGACCATCCTGGCCGACGCCGCTGCTCCGGTGCTGCTGACCGACCGCGAGGTGACGGAGACGTACGACAGCCGGGTTGTGCCCTTCGCCGTCGGTGACGGGCCGGACCACGACCCGGGGCTGCCGTTCGACGACCGGTCGCTGATGTACGTGATGTTCACCTCGGGCTCCACCGGGCGCCCCAAGGGGGTCGGCGTCACCCACCGCAACGTCCGGGAGCTGGTCGCCGACCGGTGCTGGGACGCGGCCCACCACCGCCGAATGCTGGTCCACTCCCACTACGGATTCGACTCCTCGACGTACGAGATGTGGGTGCCCCTGCTGCTCGGCGGGGAGCTGGTGATCGCCGAGGGGCACGGCGCCGACCTGGCCGAACTGGCCCGGACCATCACCGACCACGACGTGACCGCCGCCTACTTCACGATGGGCCTGTTCCACGTGATGGCCGACGAGGGGCTGGCCGTGCTGGCCCGGCTCCGGGAGGTGTGGACCGGCGGGGACGTCGCCTCACCGGCCGCGGTCCAGCGAGTCCTGGAGCACTGCCCGGACACCGTGCTGGTGCACAGCTACGGCCCGACCGAGGTCACCTTCGCCTCGCATCAGCAGCGGTTCGGCACCGACCGGGGCGCGTTCGGCGGGGTGCATCTGGGCCGGCCGCTGGACAACAACCGGACCTACGTCCTGGATCCGCTGCTGCGCCCGGTGCCGCTGGGTGGCACCGGTGAGCTGTACCTGGCCGGTGACCAGGTGGCCCGGGGCTATCACGGGCGGCCGGCGCTGACCGCGGAACGGTTCGTGGCCGATCCGTACGGCCCGCCCGGCACCCGGATGTACCGCACCGGCGACCGGGTGGCCTGGAGCAGCCGGGGCGAGCTGCGCTTCCTCGGGCGTACCGACGGGCAGGTGAAGATCCGCGGCTTCCGGATCGAGCCGGGTGAGGTGGCGGCGGCGCTGGCCGCGGACCCGGACGTCGGCCAGGTGGCGGTGGTGGTCCGCGAGGACCGGCCGGGCGACAAGCGCCTGGTCGCCTATCTGGTGCCGGCCGACACCGCGCCGGTACGCGACACGGCCGCCTGGGAGTCCGCGGTGACCGCCACCGCGGCCCGGACCCTGCCCGGATACATGGTCCCGTCCGCGGTGGTGGTGCTGGACCGTCTGCCGGTCACCGTGAACGGCAAACTCGACCGGCGCGCGCTGCCCGCACCCCAGCGGGACGGGCGGGCCGGGCGGGCGCCGCGAACCCCGGACGAGCACCGGCTGTGCGCGCTGTTCGCCGAGGTCCTCGGGGTGGACCGGGTCGGCCTCGACGACGGGTTCTTCGAGCTGGGCGGGCACTCGCTGCTGGCCACCCGGCTGGTCAGCCGGATCCGCGGCACGACGGGCCGGGAGGTCGCCGTCCGGGACCTGTTCGAACGGCCGACGGTGGCCGGGCTGCTCGGCGACAGCCGGGGTGTGGACACCCTGGACGTGCTGGTACCGCTGCAGCCGGCCGGGAGCCGCCGCCCGCTCTTCTGTGTGCACCCGGGCGCCGGGATGAGCTGGGGGTACGCCGGCCTGGCCCGGCGCCTGGGCCCGGACCAGCCGATCCACGGCCTGCAGACCCGGGCGCTGACCGTGCCCGGATACCGGGCGGCAGGTGTGCCGGAGCTGGCCGCGGACTACCTGGCGGAGATCCGGCGGGTGCAGCCGCACGGCCCGTACCGGCTGCTCGGCTGGTCCTTCGGCGGGGTCCTCGCGCACGCCATGGCCGTCGCGCTCCAGGAGGCCGGCGAGCGGGTCGAGCTGCTGGCCATGATGGACGCCTATCCGGTGTCCGCCGAGGACGCGGACCGCGAGCCGGACCCCGGCGAGACCATGCGGATGCTGCTCGGCGACGATCATCCGGACCGGTACGACCCGGACACGGCCGCCGAGGTGCTGCGCCGGCGTGACCCCGTGCTCGCCGGGTTCACCCACGACGAGGTGCGCGCGCTGGTCGAGGCCACGGTCCGGCACGCCGAGATCCTGACGGAGCACCGGCCCGGGGTCTTCGACGGCGACCTGCTGTTCTTCGCCGCGAGCCGGACCGGGATCTCCCCCGAGACCTGGGCACCACATCTGTCCGGTGTCCTGGAATGCCATCACATCGACACCGAACATCTGCGTATGACCGAACCGGAACCCCTTTCCGAAATCGGTGCCCGACTGGCCGATAAACTGTCCGAGAGGAAATGACATGACCAATCCGTTCGACGACGAGGCCGGCACGTTCCTGGTATTGGTGAACACGGAGGGGCAGCACAGCCTCTGGCCGGTTTTCGCACCGGTCCCGGACGGCTGGGAGACCATCTTCGGCCCCGCTGACCGGTCCGGATGCCTGGAGCACATCGAGCAGAACTGGACCGACATCCGCCCCCGGAGCCTGGTCGCGCAGTACGCGTGAACCATTCCTGAAACGGCCTTTCCGCATTCCGCGGAAAGGCCGTTTCGGCTTTTCCCCGGACACCGTTACTGCCTGTTCTTCTGCCGCTTCACGGTCAAACTCCGGCATAGATTTCAGAGGTGCAGAGCGGAGCGAGAGAATCGGGAGGCGCGATGTCCCAGCAAGAGCAGCCGGCGGCCCTGGCCGGCTTCCGTCCGGACGGTCTCGGCGAGCACCTGGTGGCCGAGACGACCGTGGCGGCCATGCGGGTGCAACAGGAGGCGCTGTACGGGGCGCGGGACTACTTCCGCGGCCTCGGCTTCACCGAGCTGCTGCCGCCGATGATCGGCCCGGTGACCGACCCGGGCGCGCGCGGCGCGAAAGCCCTGGACGTCGACTTCTACGGCCACCCCTACAAGCTGATGACCAGCGCGATCTTCTACAAGCAGGCGTCGCTGAAGGGCTTCCCGAAGCTGTTCTACATCGCCCCGAACATCCGGGTCGAACCGCCGGAGACCGCGGCCACCGGCCGGCACCTGGTCGAATTCCACCAGATCGACGTGGAGATCGCCGGGGCGTCCCGGGAGGACGCCATGGACACCGCGGCCGGGCTGCTCACCCACGTGGTCCGGCACGTGCTCGACACGGTTCCGGACGTGCTGGACGGTCTGGGCCGGGACCGGCTGGCCTTCGCCGAGCTGCTGGCCGGCAAGTTCGACCGGGTGACGCACACCGAGGCGGTGCACCGGCTGCGCGACGGCGGCCACCCGCAGAGCCCGGACGCCGAGATCGACTGGGCCGGTGAGCGGATCCTGTCGATGGAGGCGGACCGGCCGTTCTTCATCACCGACTACCCGAAGGGCTCGCGCGGCTTCTACGACAGCGAGGACCCGGCCGACCCCGGGGTGCTGCGCAACTTCGACATGATCGCGCACGGCGGGTTCGGCGAGCTGGTCAGCGGCAGTGAGCGCGAGGCCGACTACGCCACCATCGTCACCCGGATGCGGGAGAGCGGCGAGAACCCGGCCAAGTACGACTGGTACCTGCGCCTGATGCGGGAGGGGCTGCCGGCCAGCGCCGGGTTCGGCATGGGCTTGCAGCGGCTGGTCCGGTTCCTGACCGGGCTGGACGCACTGTGGCAGGTCAGCGCCTACCCGAAGCTGCCGGGCACGGTGTCGCCGTGACCAGCGCTCCGGGATTCCCCGAGGCGCAGGTCCGGGACCGGGCCCGCAACGGGGTCACGGCGGTGTTCCCGCCGGTGGACTCCTACGGCGTACGGCTGCACGGGTCCGGCACTGAGGAACCGCCCGCCTCCGGTGCGATCACCGACGACCTGGACCGGGCCGTGCTGACCCCGCCGGTGTTCATGCCGCGGCGGCTGGAGAAGCTGATCGACCTGGGCCGGGAGCCGCTGCACGACGACGTCGACCTGGCCACCGTGGTCGGTGGCTTCGCCGCCCCGCTGCCGGTCTACGTCTCCGCGTTCGGCTCCACCCGGGCCGCCCAGGGCGACGCCGGGATCGCCGCCAGCCGCCAGGCCGGCCGGCTCGGCATCCCGATGGTGATCGGCGAGAACATGGTGCCGGTGGCCGGTTACCGCCGGGCCGCGCGGGACCGGTCGCCGATCCTGGCCCGGCTGCGGGCGTACGCCGAACACTGCCCGCCCGGCGCCGGCGGCGTGGTGGTGCAGCAGAGCACCGAGGACGCCGACTCCGAGGTGTGGAACCTGGTCTACAGCGACCCGTCGGTGGCCGACCTGGTCGACTCCGGCCGGCTGGGTTTCGAGTTGAAGACCGGGCAGGGCGCCAAACCCGGGCTCGGCGGCATGACCGTGGTCGATCAGGCCGAGGCGGCCCGGCTGGCCACCCGGTTCGCGGTCCGCGAGATGCCCGGTGACGGCGGCTGGCTGCGCTGTGCCACCCCGGGCACGTTCACCGAGGAGATCCTGCGCCAGCAGGTGCGGTTCATGCGCAACAACTTCCCGCGGGCCCGGGTGTGGGTGAAGTTCCATCCCGGACGGGACATCGGCCTGGCCGCGGCGACCGCCTGGCGGGCCGGCAGCGACGCGGTCACCGTGGACGGCGCGCAGGGTGGCACCGGCTGGGCGCCGCGGGCCTTCCCCGGCCGGGTCGGGCTGCCGCTCGGCGAGTGCCTGCGCCGGATCGGCGCCCCGGCGGGCTGCCTGCTGGCCAGCGGGCGGATCTGGGAGGGCGGCCGGGCGGTCCGGGCGCTGGCGATGGGCGCGACGGCGGTCGGACTCGGCCGGGCGGCGCTGCTGGCCGTCGACGAGGACCCGGAGCACGGGCTGATCCGCCTGGTCGAGGCGCTGGCGCTGGAGGCCCGGATGCTGATCAGCGCGGTCGGCAAATACCAGGCGGCGGCCCTGGACCGGGAGGACCTGTGGTGGCCGGAGGCGGCGACGCCGGCCCGGCCCGAGGTCCCGGCGCTGGAGCGGACCCCGTGACCGCCCTGCTGGACGTCGCCTGCCATCTGCCCGAGGAGCGGGTGTCCATCGAGGACGTGGGTGCCCGGATGGGCGCCGACCCGCAGCTGATCTGGACCTTCCGCCGGCTCTACGGGCTGCGTTCGGTCCGTCGCGCGCCGGGCGAGGACCACCGGTCGCTGCTGGCCGCGGCGGTCGCGGGACTCACCGCGCTGCGCGGCAACGAGAACCGGATCCGGTACGTGGTCCTGGCCCGCACCCTGGGCCCGGCCACCCCGGCCGGCCGGTACCCGGTGGAGGAGCTCTGCGCCGGGCTGGGCCTGACGAACGCGGTCGGGTTCACCCTCAGCCAGCACGCCTGCGCCGCCGGGCTGGTCGCGATGGACCTGGCCGGACGGCTGCTCACCGCCGACGGCGACCCGGACGCGCTGGCCCTGGTGCTCACCGGCGAGAAGATCGTCTCGGCGGTGGCCGAGGCCATCCCGGAGAGCACGGTGATGGGTGAGGGCACCGCCGCCGTGCTGGTCGGCCCGGACGGCGAGCGGGACCGGCTGCTCGGCACCGCCACCCGGACCCTGGGCCGGTACGCCGAACAGGTGCCGCCCCGGCCGCTGGACCCGGACTTCGTCAAGGAGCACAACGAGGTGCTCGCCGACGTGATCCGGCGGGCCTGCGCGGCCGCCGGGGTCACCGTCGACGACCTGGCGCTGATCCTGCCGCACAACGTCAACCGGCTGTCCTGGACGTGGGCGGCCCGGCTGCTCGGGATCCCGGCGGACCGGGTCTACACCGACAACATCCCGGTCACCGGGCACTGCTTCGGCGCCGACCCGTTCATCAACCACGTGCACGCCCGGGCCGCCGGCCGGCTGCGGCCCGGCGATCTGTACCTGATGGCGTCGGTCGGGCTCGGGGCGACGTTCTCCGCCGCCGTGCTGCGGCACTAGAGGGGAGTCACCTGATGTCAGAGTTCCTGCGCGGGGTCAAACAGGCCTGCACCGGATCCACCGCAACGCCGTTCGTGCTGATCGGCAACTTCGAGGTGGAGGACGAGTGGGCCGAGGACGAGGTGGGCCTGCCGATCTTCGGAGGGCGCGCCGCCACCGCGATCGTCAACCGGATGGACGAGTTCGCGCTGCTGCTGGCCGGTCCCGGCGACCACGTGGTGCTGAAGGCCGCCCCGGACCCGGACTACCTGGCGTACCTGGAATCGCTCGGGATCGGCCTGCCCGGGATCCTGCTCACCGACGTGCACGACCCGGGCGCCACGGTCAGCGCCGACGCGCTGCGCTCGCCCCGCCTGCTGGCCGTCCTGCGGTCGCTGGCGGACCGGGGCGCGCACCTGCTGCCGCACGGCATGTCCGCGATGGAACAGCAGCTGTGCGACCGGACCGGGCTCGCCCCGGCACTGCCGCCGGTGCCGGTCGTCAAAGCGGTGAACAGCAAGATCTACAGCCGCCGGCTGGCCACCGAGCTGGGCCTGCCGCAGGCGGCCGGCTGGGAGGTGGAGACGGTCGCCGAGTTCGCCGCGGCGGCCGGCGAGGCGGCCCGCTCGATCGCCGCCGGGCGCCGGGTCGGGGTCAAGGACGCCTACGGGGTCTCCGGCAAGGGGATCATGGTCTTCGACGACGCCCGCCGGCTGCACCAGCTGGTCCGGATGGTGACCCGCCGGGCCGACAGGTCCGGTGACCCGCGGATCGCCCTGGTCCTGGAGGAGTGGGCGGACAAGGCCCTCGACCTGAACTACCACTTCACCGTCGGCCGGGACGGCACGGTCCGGTTCGACTTCGTCAAGGAGGCGCTGACCGAGAACGGTGTCCACAAGGGGCACCGGATCCCGGCCCGGATCAGCCCGGAACACGTCGAGCAGCTGGTCGGCACGGCCGGCCGGATCGGCGCCCGGCTGGCCGCCGACGGCTTCCACGGCGTGGTCGGGGTGGACGCCATCACCACCGGCTCCGGCGGGCTGCTGCCGGTGCTGGAGATCAACGCGCGCAACAACATGTCCACCTACCAGACCGCGTTGCAGGAACGGTTCCTGGGACCGGACACCGTCGCCGTGGCCCGCCAGTACGACCTGCGGCTGCGCACCCCGCTCGGCTGGCCGGCACTGCGCGACCGGCTCGGTGACCTGGTCGTCACCAGCGAGCGCCGGACCGGGCTGCTGGTCAACAACTTCGCCACGGTCAACGCCGCGGCACCCGAACCCGGCGACACCCGGCCGTACGCGGGACGCCTGTACGGGCTGTTGATCGCCCGTACCGAAGAGGAGCTGACCGATCTCGACCGCGGAGTCACCGCGGCCGTCCTGAAGGAGACCGCCCATGTCTGAGCCGACCTCGTGGGGCGGCGTCCCCGTCGACGAGCTGGTGGAACAGTTCGGCACCCCGCTGTACGTCTACGACGGCGCGGTGATCACCGACCGGTTCCGGGGCCTGCGTGACCGGCTGCACCCCGATGTGGAGATCTACTACTCGCTCAAGGCCAACCCCAACATCAGTGTCTGCGCCCTGCTGCACTCGCTGGGCGCGCGGGCCGAGGTGTCCTCGCTGACCGAGCTGGTCACCACCCAGCGCGCCGGGGTGCCCGCCGGCCAGGTGATGTTCCTCGGCCCCGGCAAGAGCCGCGACGAGCTCACCACCTGCCTCAAGGACGGGGTCACCCTGATCTGCGAGTCGGTGACCGAACTCGGCCTGATCGACGAGCTGGCCACCGGGCTCGGCGTCGTCGCCCGGGTGGTGCTGCGGGTCAACCCGAGTTTCGCGGTCAAGGGCAGTGGGCTGACCATGGGCGGCAAGCCCCGGCAGTTCGGCATCGACGAGGCGATCCTCACCGAGCAGCCGGATCTGGCCGGGAGACACCCGGCGGTCCGGATCATCGGCTTCCAGTCCTATCTGGGCACCCGGTTCCTGGCCGAGGACATGATCGTGGAGAACACCCGGCGGATCCTCGACCTGGCCGAACGGCTCGCCACCCGGCTCGGCGTCCGGCTGGAGGTGGTCGACGTCGGCGGTGGGCTCGGGGTGGCGTACTTCGACGGCGAACGTGATCTCGACCCGGAGGTGCTGACCGCCCGCCTCAACCCGGTGTTCGCCGCCTTCCGGGACCGCAACCCGGACACCCGGATGGTGATGGAACTGGGCCGCTACCTGGTCGGCCACAGCGGCGTCTACGCGGTCCGGGTCCGCTACGTCAAGGAGTCGATGGGCGAGCTGTTCGCGGTCACCGACGGCGGCACCAACCACCACATGGCGGCGGTCGGCATCGGCTCGTTCGTCAAGCGCAACTTCCCGATCCGGCTGCTCAACCGGCACAGCGACGCCGAGCCGGCGAAATGGAACGTCACCGGCCCGCTCTGCACCCCCGGCGACACCATCGGCAAGGCCGTCGCGCTCCCCGGAGACCTGCGGCCCGGCGACGTGATCGGGGTGGAGCGCTCCGGCGCGTACGGCCCGACCGCCTCGCCGGTGTACTTCCTCAGCCACGGATACCCGGCCGAGGTGCTGATCCACCGGAACCGGCCGCGACTGGTCCGGTCCCGCGACGACGTGCAGAGCATGCTCGCCGCCCAGATCCTGCACGACTTCCAGTGATCTCCCCCGTCATTTCTTCCCGAGAGGACCCCGTCATGAGCGCCAGCACCGTCGAGACCGGCAACCAGCAGATCGTCACCGTCATCGTCTCCGTCCTGGAGGAGGTGCTCAACCAGGAGCTGACCGACGTCACCGCCGAGACCCGGCTCTTCGACGACCTCAACCTCGACTCCACCGGAGTGCTCGCCCTGCTGATGTCCCTGGAGGACGCCCTGGACATGCAGGTCGACCCGGAGGACCTGCAGAAGTCCGATCTGGACTCGGTGGGTTCGCTGGCCGCCTTCGTCGCCGGGAACCGCTGACCATGACCACGCTGGAACGGATCCTCGCCGTCACGTTCAGTGACCCGGTGCCCGCGCCGGACCCGGACGAGCGGCAGTCCCTGCGGGACCACATGACCGCCCTGTACGGCGACCTCGCCGACCCGGTCTGGCCGGACGGTCAGGCCCTGGTCAGCTACCACCGGATGGCTCGCGCCGTGGTCCGGGAACTGGGCCCGGACCTGGCCGGGGTGGACCTGGTGATCACCGTCGACGCCGGGCCGGACTGCCGGCACCAGAGCTTCGCCGGGCCGGTCCTGGCCGACCTGCTGCCCGGTGAGCCGGCCGTGCTCGGCGTCTCCGAACAGGGGGTGGCCGGGCCGTTCACCGCCCTGCGGATCGCCTGGCGGTATCTGGCCTCCGGCGCCGCCCACCGGGCCCTGGTGGTGGTGATGGAGCAGTCCACGCTGCCGCCGCCGGCGCTCACCGGCCCGGCCGGCCCGGACGTCGCCGTCGCGATGGTGCTGGGCCCGGACGGGACCGTCCGGCTCGGCCTGCCCGAGGTGACCGCCACCCGGTCCGGGCAGCGGGCGGCCGCACCGTCCGGGAGCACCTGCACCGGGGTGTGGCGGGCGCTGGCCGACCGGCTCGCCGGCGACCACGACGGTGCCACGATCCTGGTCACCGACCGCGATCCGGTGCTGCCCTATCAGGGCTCGATGACCGTCACCCGGCCCGCCGGGGTGCGGTCCCCGTTCAGCCCACGACCGCTGCGGATCCCGGAGCCGGTCCGGTGACCGCGGTCCTCAGCGACCGGGCCCACGACCTGGTCGCGGCCACCGACGGCCCCTGCGCCGCGCTCACCGCGCTGCTCGCCACCGGTGGATCGGCGGCTCTCCCGGCCGGGCCGGGCGGGCATCTGCTGCTCCCCGCGACGGCCCATCCCGAGGGATGCCGGGGCGTGCTGGCCCGGATCCCCACCGACGACGGTGAGCTGGTCGCCTGCCGGGGCCCGGACCACGCCGTGGCGCCGGCCGGGCCCGCCTGGACGGCCGGGATCGCCGCGATCCGGCTGGGGCTGGCCGAGCGGCTGCTCGACCGGGTCACCCGGCACCTGCGCGGCCGGACCGTGGACGGCACGGTGACCCTCAACCTGCCGATGGTCCGCGGGCTGCTGGCCGACGCCGCCGCCGGCCTCGCCGAGGCCCGCGTCCTGCTCGACGGCGACACCGGCGCCGACGCTCTCCATCGTGTCCACCGGGCGCTGGACGGCGCCGGGCGGATCTGCCTGCACCTGTTCGGCGCGGCCGGTCTGCTGGCCGGCGGGCCGGGCGCCCTGGTCCGCGTCTCCGAACTGCTCGCCGACACCTACCCGCCACCGACCGACCTGGGGGGATCATGAGCACCGACTTCCTGACCGGGCTGCGCGCCGAGGCCCGGGCCCACGCCGACCTGCTGCGGCCGGGCGCCCTGGATCTGGACCGGGACCCCGGACGGGCCCGCGATCCGGTTCTGCCCTGGCGACGATTCGCCGGCCTGCCGGCCGAATACAACCCGGACCCCTTGCGGGTACGCGGCCGGACCGCCCCGCTGGACACCTGCGTGCAGCAGGTGGTGGCGTTCGAGGAACTGGCCCGGGCCGACGCCGCGGCCGCCCTCGCCCTGCCCGGCCCGTCGATGTCCGGTTTCGTGATCGGTGACCTGGCCGGCGAGGCGCAGCGCCGGCGCTACTGGGAGGTGGTCGGCGGGGAGGGCGCCTGGACGTTCTTCGGCATGACCGAGCCGTCGGCGGGTTCCGGGCCGGCCGGCATGAGCACCACGCTCGGCCCGGACGGCGACGGTTTCCGGCTGACCGGCACCAAGCGCTACATCGGCAACGGCGCCCGCGCCCGGATCGGGGTGGTGTTCGCCCGCCGGCACGCCGGCCCGCTCGGCGTGGTGGCGACACTCGTCGACACCGCCCGGGACGGGTTCACCGCGGTACCGCTGCCGACGACCGGGCTGCGCGGCCTGGAGCTGAGCGAACTGCGGCTGGCCGGGGTCCGACTGGACGCCGGTGACCTGCTCGGCCGGGGCCGGTCGGCCACCCGGCAGGGGATGTGGGCGGCCACCCGCACCTTCCACCGGTACCGGCCGGTGGTGGCCGCGCTGGCGCTGGGCGTCGCGCAGGCCGGATTCGACCTGGTCACCGGGGTACGGCGGAATCCCGGCGGCCCCGCCCGGGCGGTGCTGGACGACTGGCGGCAGCGCCTGCTCGGCACCCGTGCCCTGGTGCTGGCGGCGGCCCGGACCGCCGACCACGACCCGTCCGACGGCACCCTCGCCTCGGCGGCGAAACTGCGGGCCACCCGGCTCGCCGAGGACGTCACCACCGGCGCGGTCCGGCTGCTCGGCCCGGGGGCGAACTGGGAGCATCCGCTGCTGGACAAGCTGGTCCGGGACGCCCGCGGGTTCGAGTTCATGGAGGGCACCGGCAACATCCAGCGGCTCACCCTGGCCGCCGGCTATCTGCGTGGACGGCTGACCGATGTCCGCGCCGCGTGAGCCGGGGCCGGGCCGGGTCGGGCCGCCGCCCGGAACCGACGTCTGGCACATCGGCCTCGACCTGGACCCGGACGCCGCCGCACCGGTCGGCGCGCTGCTCGACGACGAGGAGCGGCACCGGGCGCAACGGTTGCGGGACCGTCGGGCGGCCACCCGGTTCGTGGTCGCGCACGGTGCGGTCCGCTCGGTGCTGGGCGGCTATCTCGGCACCTCGGCGGGCACCCTGCACTGGGCCCGCGGGCCGAACGGCAAGCCGTACTTCGACGGCCCGTGGCGCCGCTGGCAGTGGAGCCTGAGCCGGTCCGGTGGGCACGCCCTGCTCGCGGTCCGCCTCTACGACCCGGTCGGCGTGGATCTGGAACAGATTCGCGACGACGTACGGGCCACCGCGCTCGCCGGCCGGTTCATGCCCGCGAACGAGGCGGCGGCGGTCGCCGGGGAACCCGATCAGCTGTCCCGGGGCGCGCTCTACCACCGGCTGCTGTCCCGGAAGGAGGCCTGTGTGAAGGCGTCCGGCGGCCGGCTGCTGGACGGGCTGTGCCTGGAGGTGCTGATGCCGGGCCTGGTCGAGGGCACCGGGGCGTACGCCGGGCAGCGGTGGAACCTGCGGGACCTGCCCGCGCCGCCCGGGTTCGTGGCGACGCTGGCCACCGTGGGCGACCGCCCGCAGCCGCTGCGGATGTTCGAGTGGGACCTGGCCCCGCTCGGCGAGGGCCGGCTGGTCCCGGTGCTGAGGGGGCAACCGTGAGAACCCGGATCTGCCGACCGCGGCACCCCTTCAGGTACGTCCGTTTCATCCCTTCCGAACTCCCGGTGCTGACCAGCGACCACCCGGCGGCACTCGACGGCGCCGCCCTGGCCCTGGACCGGATGGGCCGCTCGCACCTGGGCGGCGTGCTCCAGGTCCGGGCCCCCGGCGCCACCTCGGACGCGGTCCGCCTCGCCGCCGCGCGGGCCGTCGAGAACGCGCTGCGCGGCGGCAGCGGAACCGTGACGCTCCACCCCGACAGTGAGGATTCGTGATGACAGCCGCCGACGCTCCCCCGACCACCCCGCCGGTGATCCAGTGGCGCAAAGTGATCATCCTGATGACCGGTCAGGCGTTCTCGCTGACCGGCGACTACGTCCTGCTGGTGGCGCTGGCCTGGACCGCGGTCCAGATCGGCGGGGCCACCGCGATCACCGTGCTGATGCTGGCCGGCGCCCTGCCGCGGGCCATCACCCTGATCTTCTCGGGCGCCGTCACCGACATGCTCGGCGCCCGGTTCGTGCTGCTGCGGACCACCTCGGCGCGTGCCCTGCTGCTCGCCGCCGGCGCGGTGGTCACACTCACCACACCGTGGTTCTGGCCGCTGGTGGTGGTCGCCGCGATCGAGGGGATCCTGCTCGGGTTCGGCAGCCCGGCCACCAGCACCCTGCTCCCCCGGCTGGCCCAGGGTGATCATCTGGCCCGGGCGAACTCGCTGTCCGCGATGATCACCCGGCTGGCCCCGATCGTCGGCTCGCCGATCGGCGCCTGGCTGATCGCGGTCGGCGACCTGTGGCAGGCGATGGCGGTGGTGGCGGTCACCGGCACGATCTCGTTCGCGGCGGCGGCCGTGGTCACCGCGGGCATGCCCGGTGGCAGCCGGCAGCCCGGCGAGACGCTGCTGCGGCACAGTGGTGACGGCATCAAGCTGCTCCGTACGTACGCCCGGTTGCGCTGGTTGTTCCTCTGCGCCTTCCTGCTGGACCTGGCGTTCGGCTGGCCGCTGGAGGTGGCCCTGCCGCTGCTCGTCGACGGGCGCGGCTGGGGGGTCGAGTCGGTGGCCGTCGTGGTGGTGGCGTTCAGTTCGGGCGCCCTGGTCGCCGGGCTGGCCGGGGCGCTGCTCGCCCACCGGCTGCCGCTGTCGGTGCGCCTGGTGGCCACCGGTTTCGGGATCGGCCTGGGCATCCTGCTGATGGCGTCGACCACCTCGCTGGCCGCCCTGGTGACGGTGAGCGTGCTGGTCGGGTTGATGGCCGGGCTGAACGGGCCGGCCATCGTCACCGTCTACCAGCAGGCGTCGCCGCCGGCCCGGCTGGGCACCGCGATGTCGATGCTGACGCTGGCCGGGATCGGGACCGCGCCGGTGTCGATCGCGCTGTTCGGGGCGCTGTCCGCGGTGATCGGCCTGCACGGCACCTGGCTGGTGTGCGGCGCGGTCGCACTTGCCGCACCGCTGGCCGCGATCCGGGCGATGCGCCAGCCGGTCCCGGGCCCTTCTCCGGACACCGCCCCCACCCCGGACACCGCCCCCACCCCGGACACCGCCGCCTCGCCGGACGCCGCCGGGCCGGACGCTGCCAGGCCGGACGCTGCCAGGCCGGACGCTGCTGTGCCGGACGCTGCCTCGCCGGACGCTGCTGTGCCGGACGCTGCTGTGCCGGACGCTAAACCGCTGGCCGCGACCCAGCCGGCGTGACGCCTGGCCGGCCGGCACCGGATCCGCGCCCTTCCCCGGGCGCGGATCCGGTGTCAGCTCGGCGCGAGGTAGTAGAACCGCCGGTAGCCGAGCAGCATCCCGTACTCGGTCAGGGTGAAGACGTCGACGAAGTCCACCGCCTTCGCACCGGACGTCACATAGCGCCCGGTCACCGCGATCCCGTCGCCGTCCGCGATCACCTTGAAGATCTGGTGCCGGGCCGGCGGTCCGGCCAGCCGCGCGTGGGTGCGGACCACCTCGGCCCGCCCGTCGCCCAGCGTCATGTCCGGGCGCTGTACCCGGACGTGCTCGTCGAGCAGCGACGCGTATCCGTCGAAATCGCCGGTGTCCAGGTAGTGGTACGACAGCCGGACGTGGTCGACTCCGGCCGCGGTGGTCGCGGTGCGGTACGGCGAACCTCCTTGCCCGATCATCGCGGGCTCCCTCCGTGTGGCCTGCCGTGCTGCGTGGGTGTGGTGCACCGCCGATGCTGGTGCGGTCCGCCAACCTCCCGCTATCACGGCGCTTTCACCGGAGCCGGTTAATCCGGAAGCGCAAGCTAGCCGAATGGCCAAATATTGCTGACTGTGAATTCCATGAGGGGTTTACCGGCAACCGTAAGGCCCAATCCCGAATAGCCGTACGGTCCGCATTGGACATTCCCCCTCTTTGCTGCCAATAGGGCGTACGAGCAAGCCTGGGTTACGGCGATTTGCGGAGCTTGCGGGTAGAAACGGAGTAATGACGCCAGGCTGTTCCGACCAGGCTCCACGCCGGTAATCTGCGCCTGGACAGTAGGTCTCCAATGCAGTGCAATGGTGCAGTGACGGCATTGTTGGAAAGGCTGTCATATTGGAGAAAAATGCGTGATCTGAACGTCCTCAGCCCGACCGTTCCCGACGGAATCGTCTTTCGGGTCCTGGGATCGCTCCAGGTGGACGGGCCGGGCGGTGCCGTCCGGATCCCGCCCGGCCGGCAGGAGATCATCCTCGCCTGTCTGCTGATGGAGTCCGGCCGTGTCGTCGGCACCGACCGGCTGCTCGACCTGATCTGGCCGGGCGAGGCGCCGGACACCGCCCGCACCCAGATCCAGATCTGTGTGTCCCGGTTGCGCAAGAGTTTCGCCGAGGCCGGGCTGGCGGTGACGGTGGTCTCCCGCGCTCCCGGCTATCTGCTGCGCACCGAGGACGAGTCGGTCGATCTGCAGGTGTTCAACCGGCGGGTGCAGGCGTCCCGGGTGCTGGTCAAGGAGGGCCGGGACGCGGAGGCCGCCGAGATGCTGCGGACCGCCGTGGCGCTGTGGCGGGGCCCGTGCCTGAACGGCATCCCGAACGAGACCATGCGCACCTGGGGGGTCCGCCTCGACGAGGACCGGCTGACCGCGATCGAGACGTACCTGGGCCTGGAACTCGGGCTCGGGCGCGGCCACGACCTGGTCGGCGAGATCAGCCGGCAGATGCACGAGAACCCGCTGCGGGAACGGCTGCGCGGTCAGCTGATGCTGGCCCTGCACCGATCCGGCCGGCAGTCCGAGGCGCTGGACGTCTACCGGGCCGGCCGGCAGGTGCTCGCCGACGAGCTGGGGCTGGAACCGGGCGAGGAACTGCGCCAGCTGGAACGGGCGATCCTGGCCGGGGATCCGGCGCTGCTCGCCCCCGCCGCCCGTCCCACGGTGCACGTGCCGGCTGACCCGCCCCGCCCGGCCGAGCCCCCGGCGCCGGGGTACGGCGAGGAACGCCCCCGCCAGCTGCCCGCCGACACCGCGGACTTCGTGGCCGACGAGGGACTGCTGCACACCGTCGAGGCGGCCCTGCTCGGCGACGCCGGGCAGCGCGCGCTCGGGCTGGTGGTGATCGCCGGCAAGCCCGGGGTCGGCAAGAGCGCGCTGGCCACCCATGTGGCGCACCGCGTCGGGAAGAACCGGTTCCCGGACGGCCAGCTCTACTGTGACCTGCGCGGGGTCGGCGCCGACCCGGTCAGCGCCCGGGACGCGCTCGGCCGGTTCCTGCGCGCCCTCGGGATACCCGGCCCGATGATCCCGGACGACATCGACGAGCGTGCCGAGATGTACCGGACCCTGCTGGCGTCCCGGCGGCTGCTGGTGTTCCTCGACGACGCGGCCGGCGAATCCCAGATCAGCCCGCTGCTGCCCGGCAGCAGCAGTTGCGCGGTGGTGGTCACCAGCCGTTCCCGGCTGGCCGGGCTGCCCGGGGCGCTGCGGATCGAGCTGGCGGTGCTGGACCGGGCACAGGCCCTGGAACTGCTCGGCCGGGTGGTCGGCGAGGCCCGGGTGGCCCGGGAGCCGGTGGCCGCCGACGCGCTGGTCCGGACCGTCGGCGGGCTGCCACTGGCGCTGCGGATCGTGGCCGCGCGACTGGCCGCCCGGCCACACTGGACGCTGGCGTCGATGGTGCACCGGCTGGCCAGTGAACGGCACCGGCTGGACGAGCTGGCGCACGGCGAGATGACCATGCGGGCCAGTCTGTCGCTGACCCACGACGGGCTCGGCGCCGCCGACCGCCGGCTGCTGCGGTTGTTCAGCCTGGCGGACGGGCCGACGGTGCCCGGCTGGATCGCCGGCGCCCTGCTCGACGACGATCGCCCGTTCCCGTCCGACCTGGTCGAGCCGCTGGTGGACGTACAGATGCTGGATGCCGTGGCGGTGGAGCGGACCGGTGAGTTCCGCTACCGCTTCCACGAGGTGATCCGGCTGTTCGCCCGCGAGCAGCTCACCCTGCACGACAGTCCCGAGGCGCAGCGGACCGCCACCGAGCGGATGATCGGCGGCTGGATGTCGCTGGCCGAGCAGGCGCACGCACGGGTCTACGGCGGCGACTTCACCGTGCTGCACGGCAGCGGCCGGCGCTGGCGGCCACCCACCGCCTACTCCGACAGTGTGCTGAACGAGCCGATCGACTGGCTGGACGACGAACAGGCCAACCTCTGCCTGGCCGTCGACCAGGCCGCCCGCGCCGGTCTGCACGAGCTGTGCTGGGACCTGGCCACCACGCTGGTGACGCTGTTCGAGGCGCGCGGCTGTTTCGACCAGTGGGAGCACACCCACCACCGCGCGCTGGAGGCCACCCGGGCGGCCGGGAACCGGCGCGGCACCGCGGCCCTGCTCGGCTCGCTGGGCACCATGCACCTGAGCCGGCAGCAGCCGGACGAGGCCCGGCGGTCGCTCGGCCAGGCCCTGAAGATCTTCGAGGAGCTGGCGGACCGGCACGGTCTGGCCCTGTGCCGGCGCGACCTGGCCCTGCTGGACCGGCAGATCGGCGCCGACGACAGCGCGCTGCGGCTGTACGAGCAGGCGGTGCAGGACTTCGAGGCGGTCGGTGACGTGGTCGGCCGGGCCGCGGTGCTGACCCAGAGCTCGTACATCTGGATGTGCCGGGGTGACACCGACTTGGCGCACGACCAGCTGGAGGAGGCGCTGGCCGACTTCCGGGCGGTCGGCTACGCGCACGGCGAGGCGCAGGCGCTGCGCCGGGCCGGGCAGGTGCTGCTGCGCCGGGGTGAACACGCCCAGGCCGAACGGGTGCTGCTGCAGGTGCTGGCGAAGGTGCGCCGCAGCCGTGACGTGATCGGCGAGGGCCACCTGCTGCGCAACATCGGCGAGGTGCACGAGACCGGGCTCCGGTACGAGCAGGCGCGGGAGGCGTACCAGCAGGCCCTCGCCGTCCGCGAGAAGATCATCGACATCGGTGGCGCCGCGGTGGTCCGCCTGGACCTGGCCCGGGTGCTGGCGCGCAGCGGCCGGGCCGGCGAGGCCGGGGTGCTGCTGGACCAGGCCCGGGAGAGCTTCCTGGACCGCGGCATGCGCCCGGAGCTGCGGCAGGCCGAGGCGTTGGCCGGCGAGTTGACCTCCGGCTATCCCGCCCCTATCCCGCGGTGATCGTGGGGTGACTCTGCGGTTGGCAGCGTGATGCCCGGTGGATAGCGGCATCCGGACGATGAATGGCACGGGCACCGTCCCGGATCCTCATCGACCGCGCCGCCACACGGGAGAAAGCCGAGGGCCGCATCATGACCACCACGACCGGGACCACCGAGGAAGTACCGCTGTTCGGCCGGCTCGTCCGCCAGCACCGGGTCCGGATCCGGCTGACCCAGCGGGAGCTCGCCGACTTCTCCACCATCAGCGTCCGGGCGATCCGCGACCTGGAGCAGGGCCGGGCCCGGCGCCCGCGGCAGGACACCGTCCGGCTGATCGCCGACGCCCTGCGTCTCGGCCCCCGGGCCCGCGCCGACCTGGAGTCGGCGGCCGCCGAGGGCCGCACCGGCTGGGCGGTGAAGGACGGGTACGAGGCCGAGCCGCCCGCCCCGCCGCTCGCCACCGACCTGCAGACCGGCCGTGAGGCGGAGACCGCGGTGCTCGTCGGCGAGCTGTCCTCCGGCGCCGAACGCCTGGTCACCGTCATCGGCATCACCGGGGTGGGACGGACCCGGCTGGCCCTGGAGGTGGCCACCCGGATGCACCTCGCCGACCGTACGCCGGTGCTCTGGTGCCCTCCGGACGGACCGGCCGGCGGCGACCGGCTCGCCACCCTGGTCCGGGCCGCCGCCGACCAGCTGCTGCATCCGGGGAACGGCACCGACCAGGTCACCGCGCTGGTGGAGACGATCGCCGACCGGCCGCCGCTGCTCGTCCTGGACGGCATCCCCGGCACCGCCGACCCGGCCGGCCTGACCACGCTGCTCCGGCGGGTGCCCGGACTGCGCGTGCTGACCACCGCGGACCGCCCGCTCGGCCTGCCCGGCGAGCGGACCTTCCTGCTCGGCCCGCTGACCACCGACGAACCGGACTCCCCGGCGGTACGCGTCTTCCTCAGCGCGGCCCGCCGGATCCGCCCGGACATCGACCCGGACGGCGACCTGGTGGCCGACATCTGCCGGCGGCTCGACGGGATACCCGGCTCGCTGCACTCGGCCGCCTCCTGGCTGATCGTCTACGACCTGGCCACCCTGCACCGGTGCCTGCACGACGACCCGGCCACCCTGCTGCACCACCTGGACGGCCCGGACGGCGGCACCGGGACACCCGCGGCGCTGGCCCGGCGGCTGACCGGGCTGCCCGCCGCCGACCGGGAACTGTTCGAGGCGCTGTGCCGGCACGGCGACACCTTCGACCTGACCGACGTGATCCGGCTGACCGGCCGGAACCTGCCGGACAGCGGGCGGGCGGTCCGCGCGCTGCTGCTGCACGGACTGATCCGTCCGGCGTACGCGTCCGGGCAGTCCTGGTTCCGGATCCTGCACACCGTTCGCGCCGCCCAGCTGTGCGCCGCGCCGGCCCGGATCTGACCCGCGATGATCGTCGTCTCGGCGCCCGCCCATCCGGTGGTCCGGCTGACCCTGCTGCGGTTGACCCGGATCGCCCCACGGGTGACCCGGATGGTCGCCGGCGGGCCGGACGTGGCCCGGCTCGACCCGGGACCGTTCACCGACTCGTACATCCGCCTGGTCTTCCCCCGTCCCGGCGTGCGGTATCCGGACGACCTGGACATGCGCCGGATCTGCGCCGACCTGCCCCGGTCGGCGTGGCCGCGCACCCGGACGTACACCATCCGGGCCCTCGACCCGGTCGCCGCCGAACTCACCATCGACTTCTACGACCACGGCCGCCCCGGTCTGACCCCGTCCTGGCTGGCCGGGCTGCGGCCGGGCGATCCGGTGCTGCTGCGGGAGCCGCGCGGGCTGTACCGGCCCGGCCGTACCGCGGACTGGCATCTGCTGGCCGGCGACGCGGTGGCGCTGCCCGCGATCGCCGTCACCCTGGAGTCGATGCCGCCGGGCATGCGGGCACGGGTGATCGTCGAGGTGGCCGACCCGGCCGACGAGCAGCCGCTGCCGACCGTGGCGGACGCCGACATCCGCTGGATCCACAGCGCCCGCGGTGACGATCTGCCCACCGCGGTCCGGGATCTGACCTTCGATCCCGGACTGGTCCAGGCGTTCGTGCACGGCGAGGGCCGGGCGATCCGGGCCCTGCGCCGGCACCTGCTGGAGGAGCGGGGAGTCCACCGGGACCTGCTGTCGATCTCCGGCTACTGGCGGCGCGGCCTGAACGACGAACAGTGGCGGGAGTGGAAGGCCGGCCCGGCCGGCCGCTACTAGCGACGACCGTGTGGTGATCTGTGGCCCGGATCGGGCCACAGATCACCACACGGTCTAACCGAGGAGTTCGCGGATGTCGGTGGCGGTGAGCCCGGCCGAGGCGAACTCCCCGCCGTCCATCACCCCGGCGAACAGCTCGGCCTTCCGCTTCTGCAACGCCATCACCTTCTCCTCGATGGTGTCCCGGGCCACCATCCGGTAGACCATCACGTTGCGGGTCTGCCCGATGCGGTGGGCGCGGTCCACCGCCTGCGCCTCGGTCGCCGGGTTCCACCACGGGTCCAGCAGGACGCAGTAGTCGGCCTCGGTCAGGTTCAGCCCGAACCCGCCGGCTTTCAGGCTGATCAGGAAGACCGGGGCCGACCCGGACTTGAACCGCTCGATCACCCGTCCGCGGTCCCGGGTGGTGCCGTCCAGATAGGCGCAAATGATCCCGGCCTGCTCCAGCCGGTCCCGGGCGGCGCCGAGGAAGCGGGTGAACTGGCTGAACACCAGGGTGCGGTGGCCCTCCGCGACGATGTCGGTGAGCTGCTCGACGAGCAGGTCCAGTTTGGTCGAGGCGACCCCGCGGTGCTGCTCGTCGACGAGCGCCACGTCCAGGCTGGCCTGCCGCAGCAGGGTCAGCGACCGGAAGATCTCGAAGCGGTTCTGTTCCAGGTCGCCCAGCAGGCCGAGGACCTTCTGCCGCTCCCGCTGGAGATAGCGCTGGTAGACCTTGCGGTGCCCGGGCGACAGCTCGACCTCGACCACCTGCTCCTGCTTGGCCGGCAGGTCGGCGGCCACCTCGTTCTTGCGGCGGCGCAGCATCAGCGGCCGGATCCGGCGGCGCAGCTGGGCCAGCCGGTCCTGGTCGTGCTCACGCTCGATCGGGTTGCGGTAGTACTCGGTGAACCGGTCGAGCCGGGGGAACAGTCCGGGGGCGGCGATCGCGCAGAGCGCCCACAGTTCGGCGAGATTGTTCTCCATCGGCGTACCGGTGATGGCGATCTTGAAGGGTGCCGGGAGGCGCCGGGCGCACTTGTGGGCCTGCGACTGCGGGTTCTTCACGAACTGCGCCTCGTCCAGCAGCAGGCCGGCCCAGTCCATCGCCGCGTAGTCGTCGTACTCCAGGCGGAACAGGGTGTAGGAGGTGACCACCACGTCCGCTTCGCCGATCGCCTCGGCCAGGCCGGCGCGCCGCCGGGCCGCGGTCGAGGTGATCGTCCGGACGTCGAGGCCGGGAGTGAACCGGGCCGCCTCGGCCGCCCAGTTGTGCACCACGCTGGCCGGCGCCACCACCAGGAAACGGCCGTGCTCACGGGCGTGGCAGAGCAGGGCGAGGGCCTGCAGCGTCTTGCCCAGGCCCATGTCGTCGGCGAGGATGCCGCCGAGCCCGTTGTCGTGCAGCGCGGCCAGCCAGCGGAACCCCTCCAGCTGGTACGGGCGCAGCTCGGCGTCCACCCCGCCGGGCACCTTCTGGTCCAGGACGGCACCGGACTCGCTCAGCGCGGACACCGCACGCTGCCAGTCCGCCGCCTGCCCGGCCAGCTCGCCCAGCTCGCCGAGTTCGTCCCACACCCCGGCCTGGAACCGGCCGACCCGCAGCACCCCCGGCGGGCTGTCGGTGAGCGCCCGTGACTCGGCGATCAGCTCCCGCAGCTGCCGGAACTCCGGCCGGTCCAGTGCGAAGTAGACACCGCTGGGCAGGATCAGGAACTCCTGCTCCCGGGCGAGCGCCACGAACAGCGCCTCGAAGTCGACGTGCTCGCCGCCCACCTCGACCCGCACCGACAGGTCGAACCAGTCCCGCTCATCGCTCGCCGCGGCACCGGTGAACGTGATGACCGGCGCCTCGTCGCTCTCGTGCAGGTCCCAGTCGCCCGGCCCGTCCACCGCCACGCCCAGCTCGCCGAGCGCGGGGACGACCGTACCCAGAAAATGGATCATCGCGTCGCCGGCCAGCTCCGCCCCGGTTTCGAGCAGGCCGGGCCCGACCAGATCGGCCACCCGCCGGACGAGGCCGGCACGGTCCCCGGACAGCGCCGGCACCGACAGCGGCTCCCCGTGCCGCACCCCGCCCACCTCGGTCACCCACTCCCACCGCAGCCGCAGCCGGGGCCCGGGCTCGGCGGTCAGCGTCACGGTCAGCACCGGGGCGCCGACCTCGGGCAGGTGCACGTCCGGCCCGTCCGGCACCACCTCCAGATGCCGGACCAGGCCGGGATAGAACTCGGCGAGGAACCGCTCCTCCTGGCCGCCGGGGATCCGGATCTCCGGCGCGGTCAGCACCTTGCGGGCCGGCCGGGGCAGTGGCCGGGCCAGCGGGGCCAGCCGCAGCCCACCGGAACCACCCCAGGAGGCGATGCCGTGCGCCGGTTCGCCGATGAACTCCGCGTCCGTCAGGTCCACCGGTGTGCCGTCGTCCTGCACCACCGCCCGCAACGACATGTCGCCGTCGACCCGGGCCACCCGCATCACCACCCGGGCCGGGTCGCGCGCCACCACCACCGGCGCGGCGTTCCGCCCGGCCCGCACCAGCGGCAGCCCGGACTCCTGCGCCTCGGCCAGCAGGTCCCAGATCCGCCGGGTGCCGAACTCGTCGAGGAAGACGGACGCGGCGCCGCTGGTGTAGTAGAAGTGCGAGCCGGACAGCTTGACCATCTCGGCGAGCAGCCGCCGGTGGTGATCCGCGACCGGGGTGCGACCCCCGGCGTAACCGAGTGAGTGCCAGTTGATCCCGGTACGCACCCAGCCCCGCTGACCCGGCAGCACCGGCCGCATCGAGATCCGCCGGCCGGTCTTACGGGACCGTGGCAGTGGCGCCTGCACCACCTCGAACTGGAGGCCGAGCCCGGGCGCCGGCGGCTCGGGGGTCTCCGCCGGCCCGGCCACGTCACGCACCAGCGCCGACAGCTGGGTCTCCCAGCGGCTGTTCCGCGGCCGCCGCTGCGCGGGTGCCGGCCGGGTCCTCCCCGGGTCGTCGCCCAGAACCGCGATCATCAACGCGATGACGTGGACACAATCCGCGTCGGCGCAGGTGCAGAGGCCGGTCAGCCCGGCCTCGGTGATCTCCCCGGTCACCACCCCGCCGTCCCGGATCCGGCCGACCGCCTTACCGGGCACCGCCGACACCGGGCCGGCGATCTGCCCGTCGGCCAGCGTGTCCCGGGCCCGGACGAAGTCCCGGACACCGACCAGATCGCAGAGAACCGCTTCTTCGGGAGTGAGGATCAGCTTGGCCATCGTCGCCTTTCGTCGAGTCCAAGGATCGCACCCCGGACCGGGTCTCCCCGGAGCACCCATCGGCGCTAATATCTCCGGGCTTCGGCTACCGACGGGGGTAAGATCCACATGAGACGAACCATTCCGGCCGGCGCCCTGCTGGCACTGGCCCTGCTGATTCCCACGGCGCCGGCGGCGGCCGCGCAGGCGGACAAGCCCGGGCTGGACGCGGCCTGCCAGACGGTCGAGCGCAAGCTCTTCACCGACATCCGCAAGCTGGTCACCATCGATCTGGACACCGCGACCGTCGCGGAGGTCCGGATCACCGCCTTCCGGGTCCTGGACGCGGCGGAGACCGATTCGCTGTACGGCCTGCCGGACGCCACGCAGAAGGCACTGGGCGGCACCGACGAGGACCTGCGGGCCTTCCTGGGCAAGGGCATGCTGAGCACCTGGACCCACGATCTGCGGATCTCGGTCGGCCAGACCCTGAAGGACGCCGGCGCCGACGTCGAGAAGGCCGCACAGAAGACCCTCGACGACGGAAGCATCGACGCGGCCCTGGCGTACCTGAACGACGGTTTGTGGGCCGCCCGCGAGCTGGACTGCGCGGCGCAGCCCTCCCCATCGGCCTCGGTCTCGGCCTCGGCCTCGCCGGGTGCGAGTGTCACGCCCAGTGCCACGACGACCGGCACGGCCGGCCCCTCCGCCACCACCACTCCCGGCGGCGGGACCGGCGAGGGCGGCGAGGGCGGCGGCCTGCCCGTCACCGGCGCCGCGGCCGGCACGGTCGCCGGAGTCGGCGGCGCCCTGCTGGTCCTCGGTGGAGCCGGCTTCCTGATCGGCCGCCGGCGCCGGGCCCGCTTCGAGGCGTAACCGGTCTCACACCCGAGAAGCCCCAGGTCAGCGACCTGGGGCTTCGTCGTGGTCTTGTGCCGGAGCAGCGAAGGGCGAAATCATCATCACCCATGATCGATCCCTCGCCCGAGGACGACGGGACCGCACCGGCCGTTGCCATCCCGGGTTTCACCGGCCGTGACCGGGAGCTGGCGGCGCTGCGCGGCGCGCTGGCCCGCCCGCCGGCGATCGTGCTGGTGGAGGGCGAGGCGGGGATCGGCAAGAGCCGCCTGCTGCGCGAGTGGCCGGCCACCGCGGACGGGCACACCGCCCTGGTGTCGGTGTGCCCGCCGCTGCGGGAGTCGCTGACGCTGGGCCCGATCGTCGACGCGTTCCTCGGGATCGAGGGCCCGCTGCCGCACCAGCGCCTGACCGAGCTGGCCGGCGCGCTGCGGCCGCTGTTCCCGGAGTGGTCCTCGGTCCTGCCGCCCGCGCTGCCGCCCCTGGACGACGCGAAGGCGGCCCGGCACCGGCTGTTCCGCGCCCTGGACGAGGTGCTGCGTGCCCTGCGGGTCGACGTCCTGGTGCTGGAGGACGCGCACTGGGCCGACGAGGTGACCCTGGAGTTCCTGCTGTTCGTCCTCTCCCGGCAGCGCACCGGCGGTCCCAACCTGGTGATCTCCTACCGGCCGGAGGAGGTGGACGACGGGTCGCTGCTGCTGCGGCTGACGTCCCGGTTGCCGGCCGGGGTGACCCAGCTGCGGATCGCCCTGGCGCCGATGCCGCCCGGTGACACGGCGGCGCTGGTGTCCTCGATGCTGGACGGCAACCCGATCTCACCGGAGTTCACCGCGTTCATGCACGGCCGGACCGGTGGGGTGCCGCTGGCCGTGGAGGAGTCGGTCCGGCTGATGTGCGACCGGGCCGACCTGGTCTTCCGGGACGGCCAGTGGGTCCGGCTGAAGCTGCGCGAGCTGCAGGTCCCGCCGACGGTGCGGGACTCCACCCGGGAGCGGGTGAGCCGGCTGTCGCCGACCGCGCAGCAGGTGTTGCGGGCGGCGGCGACGCTGGCCGAACGGTCCTCGGTGGCGACCATCGCGATGACCGCGAACCTGTCGCCGGCGGTGTGCCGGGGCGCGATCGCGGAGGCGGCCGACGCCGGTGTGCTGGACGGCGACGACCACGGCCGGTGGCGGTTCCGGCACGTGCTGGCCGCGACCGCCGTCTACGAGGCGATCCCGCTGACCGACCGCCGGCACTTCCATCTACTGGCCGGCCGGGCTCTGGAGCATCTCGACCCGCCTCCGGTGGCGCGTCTCGCCCATCACTTCCGGGAGGCCCGCGAGACGCGGTCCTGGGCCCGGTACGCCGAACGGGGCGCCGAGCTGGCCATCGCCTCGGGGGACCACACCAAGGCGGTCGGCATGCTCGTCGATCTGCTGTCCTGGGCGGTGCTGCCGCCGGTGGACCGGGCGCGGGTGGCGCGGGTGGCCGGGGTGGCCGCGCTGGGCCGCCGGGAGCAGGTCGACGACGTCTACCACCGGGTGATCCGCACGCTGCGCTCGGTGCTGCACACGCCCGGTCTCTCCGCCCGCCAGCAGGCCGAGGTCCGCAATCCGCTGGGCCGGCTGCTGATCACCGTCGGTGAGGCGCAGGCCGCGCTCAGCGAGCTGGAGCAGGCGGTGGACAACCTCGATCACGACCCGGTCGAGGCGGCCCGGGCGATGACCTATCTGGGCTGGGCGTACGCCGGACCGTGGCCGGCCTCGACCCATCGGCGCTGGCTGGATCGGGCCGCCGGGCTGACCGCCCGGATCGAGTCCCCGGCGGAGCGGCTGAACCTGGCCGGGAACCGGGCCGCGGCACTGCTCATGCTGGGTGAGGAGGAGGCCTGGGAGGTGGTCGCCGGGCTGCCCGCCGACGGCCGGACCGCGGCCGAGCGCCTGGACGTGGCCCGCATCCACGTCAACGTCGGCACCGGGGCGCTGATCTGGGGCCGGTACACCGACGCCGGGGAGCATCTGGCGGTGGCTCTGCGCCTGGCCGAGGCCGAGCAGGCGTCCCGGTTGCGGCACAACGTCCGGCTGGAACAGGCCAATCTGGCCTGGAACACCGGCCGGTGGGACGGTCTGGCGGAGACCAGCGCGGCTCTCGCCGACGCCGACCGGGACCGGCCGGCCCACTATCTGGGCAGTGTGCGCCTGGCGGCCCGGCTGGCCGCGGCGGCCGGGCGGCGGCGGGCCGCGGAGGAGCAGTTCCGGCTGGTTCTGGAGGAGTCGGCCCGGCTGGGCGCGGCCGACGACACGATGGAGGCGGCGGCCGCGCTGGCCCGGTTGTGGCTGACCGACGGGGACAGCCGCCGGGCACTGCTGGTGACGGAGCGGCCGCTGGACACCGTACGCGGCAAGGGCATCTGGGTGTGGGCGACCGACCTGGTCCCGGCCCGGATCGAGGCGCTGATCGCCGCCGGTGACCTGCCGGGCGCTGCTGCTCGACGCGTCCGGTGAGCACGTCCGGGCGGCGGCTGCCTTCGACCGGGCGGCCCGTGCCTGGAGTGGGCTGCCGCGCCCCTATGACGCCCTGCGCGCCCGCGAGCGGCAGGCCGGGGCGCTGGTGGCGGCGGGCCGGATCGAAGCGGGCCGGGAGCTGCTGGCCGCGCAGTACGAGGAGTTGTTCCGGCTGGGCGCCCGCGGTGACGCCGACCGGGTGGCCCAGCGGTTGCGTGAGCACGGCGCCGAGGTGCCGCGGCTGTGGCGGGGTGGCCGGCGCGGGTACGGCGACCAGCTCTCCCCGCGTGAACTCGACGTGGTCCAGCTGGTGGTGGCGGGTAAGACGAACCGGCAGATAAGCCGGATCCTGGCCAAGTCACCGGCCACTGTGGACCAGCAGCTGCGGGCGGCGATGCGCAAGCTGAAGGTGAGTTCCCGGACCGCCCTGGCGGTCAAGGCGGTCGAGGCCGGGGTGTTCGCCGAAGAAGATTGACGTATCCGCCGGATAGCTACGGTGCTCCGCCCGGCCCGAGCATGACTCCATGATTCATAGCCCAGGGCCGATGCATGTCTGAGCAACCCATCGTGCCTGACGAGCTCCCACCGCCTCCTGAGCCGCCGCGGGATCCGCACGAGGACGAGGCCGACACACCCCAGAGCCACGACCCCTACCAACCCCTGTAGGCGGAAGGGACCCCATGAGAATCACCACTCTCGCGGCGACGATGGCCGCGATGGCCGGCCTGAGCATGCTTCCAGCGATACCGGCGTACGCGGCGGATCCCGATACCGGCAAGATCGAGCGGGCCCTGTCGGACCGCTTCCGTACCGAGCCCTCCTCCGACTTCTGGATCACCTTCGAGACCGGGGCCGACCTCGGGCCGGCGGCGCGGATCACCGACTGGGCCGACCGGGGCCGCTTCGTCTACGACGCGCTGACCACGGCGGCGAAGAACTCGCTGGCCGTCGTCTCCCCCGAACTCGACCGGGCCGGGGTCAAGTACACCTCCTACCCGATCGCCAACGCCGTACTCGTCAAGGGCGGCACCGAGAGACTCGCCCTGGACGTGGCGTCCCGGGCGCAGGTCGCCGAGATCCACACGACACCGCAGGTGGCGCTGATCGATCCGGTGGACGAGAAGGTCGCCACCACCCGGGCCGCCGCCGCGGACGGCACCACCACGTGGGGCCTGGACGCCATCCACGCCCCGGAGGCGTGGGAGATGGGCGCCACCGGCGCCGGCATCACGGTGTCCAACCTGGACTCCGGCGTGCAGTTCGACCATCCGGCCCTGAAGCGGCAGTACCGCGGCACGAACCCGGACGGCACCGTCGACCACGACTACAACTGGATGGCCACCCGGACCTCGTGCGCGGGCGCGCCGTGCGACGACGACGGGCACGGCACGCACACCATGGGCACCATGGTCGGCCAGGACGGCGCCGACCACATCGGCGTCGCACCGGACGCCCGGTGGATCGCCACCGACGGCTGCTGCACGGACTCCGGCGTCGAGTCGCTGCTGCGGTCCGGCTGGTGGCTGCTCGCGCCGACCGACGTGCGGGGCAACAACCCCGACCCGGCCAAGCGCCCGCACGTCGTCAACAACTCGTGGGGCCAGGGCGCCGAGCACAACTTCAACGGCTTCTTCCGGGCCATCGACGAGGCCTGGACCGCCGCGGGCATCTTCAGCACCTGGTCATCCGGCAACACCTCGCCGTTCGCGGCCTGCGACACCGTCTCCTCGCCGGGTTCGGCGGAGAGCGCCTACTCGGTCGGCGCCTACTCGCCGGACGGCACGCTGGCGTCGTTCTCCCGCAAGGGCGAGGGCGAGAGCGGGCAGATCAAGCCGGAGATCTCCGCCCCGGGTGTCGGCGTCCGTTCGGCCTACCCGAACAACGGTTACGCCGAGCTGTCCGGCACCTCGATGGCGTCTCCGCACGTGGCCGGCGCCGTCGCGGCGCTGTGGAGCTACGATCCGACCCTGATCGGGCGGATCGAGGAGACCCGCCGGCTGCTCGGCCAGTCGGCCGTCGACGTCGACGACACCGAGTGCGGTGGCACCGCCGCGGTCAACAACAAGTACGGCGAGGGCCGGCTGGACCTGGTCCGCCTGCTGAAGCTGGCGCCCCGCGAGGGCGGCACCCTGACCGGCGTGGTCACCGCCGGTGGTGACCCGGTCGCCGCCGCGGACGTGACGATCACCGGGCCGTTCAGCCGGTCGATCGGCACCGACGAGGACGGCCGGTTCACCACGAACCTGCCGGCCGGCGACTACCGGCTCAGCACCAGGGCCTTCGGCTACCTGACCGCGACCGCCGAGGTCACCATCGCGCTGGGCCGGGACACCTCGGTCGAGCTGCCGCTCACCGCCGCCACCCGGCACGACGTCAGCGGCCGGGTGGTCGACGACAAGAGGAAGCCGGTGCCGAACGCCGACGTCACGGTCACCGGCACGCCGCTGAAGCCGGTACGCACGAACGCCGACGGCGCGTTCACGATCACCGGGGTGCCCGAGGGGGCGTACCGGCTGGATGTCCGGCCGAACGCCTGCTTCTCGCCCACCACGGTCCCGCTGACCGTCGGTGCCCGCGACGAGCCGGCCGAGATCCCGGTCGGGCTGGTCGTCGACAAGGGCGGCTACCGCTGCGCCGTCACCGAGGGCGAACACCTGCGTGGCACCGAGCGGGTCGACTTCCCCAGCGGGGTGTGGGCCACGGTGCGATTGCCGTTCCCGGTCGCGCTCTACAACGGCAGCCACGACACCCTCGGCATCGGCCTGCGCGGGGTGATCGCCCCGGACGGCAGCACCGGCCCCGGCTACGGCGGCGCGGGCATCTTCCCGTTCTACACCCAGAGTCCCGTCCAGTTCGCCCCCGGCGGTGGGGTCTTCACCGCGGCCACCGAGGTCAACGGTGAGGACGCGTTCGTCATCGAGTACCGCGACGCCAAGCTGTGGGCCTACCCGAGCCGGTCGGAGTACACCGAGCCGGTCGACTACTCGGCCACGATCACCCGCTCGGGCACCGTCATCTTCGGGTACGGCGACGGCATCGGCTCCGACGACGAGGTGACCGGCGGCCGGCACGGCATCACCGGCATCCAGGGCTGGGCCGGCGTCGACGGCATCCGGTTCTCGGACAGCTCGCCGGTGCTGCGCGACGGCATGATCGTCACCTACGACATGCCGGACTTCGGATACCTCGACACGACGATCCTCGACCGCAACGACGGGTTGCCGGTGGCCGGCGCGAAGGTCTCCTTCAGCACCGCGAACGGGCTGGTCGAGACGGTCACCACCGGCGGGACGGGTGTCGTGCACCGGCAGCTCCCGGTCGGCGGTTACACCATGACGGTCGAGGCGCCGAACTACACCACCGCGTCGTACCCGTTCGAACTGCCGAAGCTCTACGCCAAGGCCGCGATCGACGTACGCCTGACCACCGGTGTCGCCGGCCTGAAGGCTGACGGCCTGGACGCGCTGCTGGGCACCGGCCAGAACGGCGAGGGCACCCTCACGCTGACCAACACCGGCTCCGCCCCGGTCACGTACCACCTGGGCGAGGCCGCCCGGCATCCGGAACTCGACACCGCCGGGACCACCACGGGTACGGCCGGCACCGTCGATCCGGCCGGGTGGAGGGCCGGCGCGAGCGGCATGAAGAAGTCGAATGTCGACGGTGCGGAGACGGCGTCGAGCGCCGCCGAGAAGCTGGCGGCCGCCAAGGTGGGCACGACCGCCGGCGGTGACGTGATCACCCGGATCCCCATTCCCGGCACGATCGCGGAGAAGGAGCCGTCCGGCATCGGCTACGACGGCGACGTCTGGGTGCACGACTACGTGGCGCGGACCAACACCGCGTACACGGTGGCGGGCCGGAGGACCGGGAAGGTCTTCGACGCGTCGTGGAACCCGGACTACCGGGCGTTCGACATGGCCCTGGACACCAGGACCGGGGACATGTGCCAGATGGAGGACAGCCCGGCCAGCTTCATCCACTGCTTCGACCGGGCGACCGGCAAGAAGACCCGGGAGATCAAGGGCGACTGGTCGACGCTGCAGCTGACCGGTCTGGCGTACAACCCGAACCGGGACGTCTTCTATGTCGGCGGCCGCCGCAACGGCATGATCGGAACCGTCGCCGGCACCTCGCACACCACCCCGGGCGCGCTGCTGTCGTTCTGCGCCCCGCCGCTGCCGGAGATCATGGGCCTGGCCTACAACCAGTCGTCGGACACCGTCTGGTACACCGACCTCACCTCGAACCGGCCCACCCGTCTGCTGCAGGTCGACCCGGTCGACTGTTCGCTGGTGAACGCGTGGTGGTTCCCCGGTCAGAAGGTGGGCCAGGGCGGTGGCCTGGAGACCGACGCCACCGGCGCGCTGTGGGCGGCCGACCAGATCGCCGACGACGTGGTGCTCGTCGACGTCGAGGACGACCTGCTCACCGACCTGCCGTGGCTGTCGCTCTCGTCGGCCGGAGGCACCCTCGCCCCCGGCCGGTCGACGACCGTCAAGGTGTCGATCTCCGCGAAGGACGCGAAGCCCGGAGTCCAGGGCGCGAACATCGTGATCCGCTCCGACTCCGGACGGCAGTCCAAGAGCTACGTCCCGGTCACGCTCACGACCACGAGATACCAGGTGGGCGTCAACGCCGGCGGCACGAGACTGACCGACGGCTCCGGCTTCACCTGGTCCGCCGACCAGGCCGCGGGCAAGAAGTCCTGGGGCTACCAGGGCAAGACGAAGATCAACACCACCAGGACACCGATTGCCGGTACGCCGGACGACGCCCTGTTCCAGTCGCAGCGCACCACGAGCGACAAGCAGTTGTTCTACCGCTTCCCGGACGCGCCGAAGGGCACCTACACGATCGACCTCGGGTTCGCCGAGATCGACCGGGCGGCCCGGGGCAAGCGGGTGTTCGACGTGCTCGTGAACGGCACGCTGACCGATTACGCCTACGATCCGGCGGCGGCCGTGGGCCCGAACACCGCCGACTGGCGTCAGGCCGTCGTGACACACGACGGCGGCCCGCTGACCGTGGAACTGCGCGGCTCGAAGGGCCTGAAGACCCCGAGCGTCGCCGCGCTGCGGGTCACCCTCGACCCGCGTGCCGACGTGGCCGAACCCGAGCCGCAGCCGGAACAGCCGGAGCCGGGACCCGTACCGGTGGCTCCGGCCGGCCGCTCGTACACGATGACGGTGACCGAGGGGCTCTACCGTCAGGGCACGCGGGATTCCGGTTGGCACGGCGACGACCTCTGCGGCGTGCTGTGGTTCGACGCCGGCTACCTGCAGCCGTTCTACGACAGCGCCTGGGACGGCGTCTGTGTGACGACCAACGGCCGGCTGACCTTCGACCGCTCCCACACCACCGGCGGCAACACGGCTCTCCCGTCCACCTCCCCGATCGACGCGATCGCCCCGCTGTGGGACGACCTGATCGTCGACGACCAGGCCGGCATCCACTTCGGCACGACCACGGTCGACGGGATCGCGGCGCAGGTGGTCGAGTGGCGCGACGTCGCCTTCTACAGTGACCGGACGGCCCGGGTCAGCTTCTCGGTCACCCTGATCGCGGACGGCCGGATCCAGATCGGATACGGCGACGGTGTCGGCGGCGACAACCCGCTCACCAGGGGTTCGTCGGCGACCGTCGGGGTGGAGAGCCTGAACCGCAACCCGGCCCTCCAGTACTCGGTCAACCAGCCGGTCCTGACGGCCGGTCTGGGTCTGGAGTTCCGTCTGCCGGCCGCCGGCACGATCGAGGGCACGGTCACCGACGGCAACGACGGCAAGCCGATCGAGGGCGCGGTGGTCACCCTCACCGGCCCGGCCGGCGATCGGGTCATCACCGCCGACGTCAAGGGCCGCTGGAAGACCCAGGCCCTGATCGGCGAGAACACCGTGCGGATCGAGGCGCCGAACTACGTGACCGTCACCCACCCGGTGCCGATCACGACGAAGGACCAGGCCGAGGTACGGAACACCGCCCTGACCACCGGCATCGCCACGGTCACCGGCGCCGGCCTCGACTGGCTCCTCGACAAGGGGAAGAAGGCGACCGCCGAGGTGACGGTGACCAACAGCGGTTCCGCCCCGATGCGGGTGCGGGTCAGCGAGGCCACCGACATGCCGTGGCTGACCCTCACCGGCCCGGCCGCGACCGGCACCACGACCCTGGCGCCCCGCGCCTCCACCAAGGTCACGGTGACCGCCGACAACACCGGGCTGAAACCCGGCGTGCTGACCGGCGACCTGCTGGTGACCTCCGACACCGGAAAGGCCGACACCCAGCACCGGCCGGTACGCCTGGCGACCTCGGCCTACTGGCGCGGCATCGACGCCGGCGGCACCGGTCATGTGGACGCCACCGGTTTCGTCTGGTCCGCCGACCAGTCCCACGTGGGCGGCAAGGTCCGCACCACCAGGTCAGCCATCGCCGGCACCACCGACGACGCGCTGTTCCGCACCCAGCGGACCGGCGAGACGTTCAGCTACGTGTTCCAGAACGCCCCGGCCGGCACCTACCGCCTCGGCCTCGACTTCGCCGAGTTCGAGAAGGTCAAGACGGGCGAACGGGCCTTCGACGTACTGGCCGGCGGCAAGGTGGTCCTGTACGACCACGACGTACAGGCGAAGGCCGGCCTGCTGACCGCCGACCGCAACGCGGTCACCGTGAAGCACCCCGGAGGCGACCTGAAACTCCTCTTCAACCGGGAGAAGGGCGAAGCCGACCCGATCCTCAACGCCCTGAGCATCCAGGAGGACCCCCGCCTCTGACCCACCCACCACACACCGGAGCCTCCCCGCCACCACCGGCGGGGAGGCTCCCTCATGTCGGCCGGGTCAGATCAGCCGGGCCCGCTCGAAGCGGTCGAGGAGGCTCACCTTTCGGGCGTGGCGCTCCCGCAGACGGGTCAGCCGCTCGGTGAACCCGGCGGAGCCGTCGTCCCGGGCCGCCAGCGCCTGGAGATCCTGCAGCAGGGTGACCGCCGTGTCGTAGTCCTTCGGGCGCTTCGTCGCGATCAGTTCCTCCACCTGGGTCCAGGCTCGCGCCGGGTCGCGTACCAGATCGTCCAGACGCTGTCGGCGGGCCGCGGCCGTGGCCTCCGCGCGGCGTGCCTGCCCGGCCGCCGGCCGCTCCCGGGCCTTCCGCTGCCGCGCTGCCCAGAGGGCCTCGGCGGCGGCGAGCAGTTCCCCCGCGGTCCGGGCCTGCCCGGCGGGTGCCTCCTCGTCCTCGGCGCCGCCGCGGAACCGTTGCAGCAACTCCGCCCGCAGCAGCCCGGCATCACCGCGCAGCACCCGCAGCAACGCCTCGTCCTTGTCCGCCACCGGCAGGTCTTTCACCCATCGGCGGAGTGCGGCGGCGGACGGTGCCGCTTCGGTCATCGACCGGCTCGCCGTCGCTGCCGCGGCCAGCAGGTCGGGGTCCAGCCGGAGGAAGTCGGTCAGGGTCCGTAGCGGCCCGCTCAGGTCGGCCAGTCCGGCCGGGACCGGCGGTTCCGGCTCGTCGTCGTCCCACTCATGGTTCTGTGCGCACAGCAGCCAGGCCAGATAGAGCAGCCGCCGATCGCCGCCGACGAGCTCGGCACGGACCGGCGCGATCGCCGTGAGCGTTCCGGTCTCCTCCCACCAGTCTTCGTCGCCGCCCTCGTTCTCGCTGCGGAGTTCGAGGATCACGTGGGTCGGGGTGGTCCACGAGCGGGCCGACGCGCCGGCGCAGAACTCGTCCGCGGTCTCCGGGGCCAATGCGGCCCGGGGGAATCGCATCATGATCAGCCGGGTGCCCCAGTTCGCCAGATACAGATGAGCGTCGAAGTACCGCTCCATCCACTCGGCCGGATCGGCTTTGAGATCGCCCCACTGGTAGTCGTTGGCGAAACCCGACGACGTGATGCGGCCCCGGGACGACACCGCCCGCAACTCGCGCTGCTGCTCAGCTGTCAAAGTCCGGTCGAGCGCCACGAACTCGTAGTACTGGTATTCGCTCACCGGGCACCCACCGGATCGGTATCACTGATTGACGGCACGCGCGCAGGATAGAGAATCGCCTCTCGCCGCGGCACCGGTCACCGGCCGCACGGGCCATTGATGCCCGTCTCGGCTCCCGGCGTGCTGTACAGCGCGTTTCCCGAGGCCCGATCGCTGCGGGCGAGTGGATGTCGATTAGCTTCGTGCGATGGTCCATGTCGTTAGTGACAGCAGCCAGCAGAGTCCGTCCAGCCCCGTAACCCGCGACCGTGATCGGCCGTTGGAGCCGGGAGCCGGGAGCCGGGAGCCGGGAGCCGGAAGCCAGCAGCCGGGAGCTCTCTGGCGCACGGTTGAGCACCGCCGGGTCGTGTTGGGCATCGCCCGGACGGTGACCTCCGCGAATCGGCTTCTGGAGGCACTGCGGGTCTTCGACGACGATCTGCGGATCCAGGTGGTGTTCACCATCGATGACGGTTCGGTGTTCGCCGGCGGTGTGCGTGAAGTGCTGAACGCCGCCGGCGCCCGAATCCTGTCCCGCGAGCAGGCGCGCCGGGTCTCTGCGCACCTCACGCTGACCGCTACCGAGAACGCCGACCTCGACGGACTCCACGGGCCGGTGGTGGTGCTGCCGCACGGTGTCGGTTTCCACAAGCTCCTTCCCGGGGCGGACGGCAGCGGCACACGCGTCTCCGGGGTCGTCCCGCGCCCCCGCGCCGATCCACCGACCATGGTGGTGTCCCACCCCGATCAGGCCGAGCAGCTGGGCCGGTTGTCTCCGGGCGCTCCGATCCGGGTGATCGGCGATGTCACGCTGGAACGGATGCTCGCCGGCGAACGGCTGATCCCCCGGTACCGTCGGGCCCTGGGCGCCGGCGACGGGCAGCGGCTCGTCGTCGTGACCTCGACCTGGGGTTCGTCCTCGCTGTGGGGCACCCGGCCGTGGCTGCCGGGTGAACTGCTGAAGTCTCTGCCGTACGACGAATTCCGGGTGGCACTGATTCTGCATCCGAACATCTGGTTCGGTCACAGTCCCTGGCAGGTGCGGGCGTGGCTGGCCGAAGCGCTGGACTCCGGGCTGGCGCTCGTCCCACCGGAGGAGGGATGGCAGGCGGCGATGACGGCGGCCGATGTCGTCGTGGGTGATCACGGCTCGGTGACGCTGTTCGGCGCGGCGCTCGGCAAGCCGCTGGTGCTGGCCGCGTTCGGTGAGGACGAGGTCGTGCCGGGTACCGCGATGGCTCGCCTGGGCGAGACCGCCGCCCGGCTCGACCCGGAGCGGGATGTGCGGAGGCAACTCGACACCGCGGGTCCGGTCGAGGGGATCCGGGAGTCGGCGTTCGTGAAGCCGGAGGGCTCCACGGAGAACCTGCGCCGGCTGTTCTACGACCGGCTGGAGCTGCCGGAACCCTCGCGAAGCGCCTCCGTACGGGCGTGGCCCACCCCGCGGCCGGAGCGCCGTTCGCCCAGCTCGTTCGCGGTGTGTACGGACGTCTCCCGGCCCGGGACGGTGACGATTCGGCGCCACGCCCCCGGCTGGCCGGGGGCGGAGCCGGACACTGTGGTCCGGCACTGGGCGGTGTACGACGACGAGCCTGATCAGGACGCCGTCGCGAATGCCGCCGTGGTGACGGGCCGGCACGGCGGCGACGTCCAGGAGTTGCTGCGCCGGCATCCCGGCGCGGCCTGCGCCGGCGCCGCCGACCGGGTGCTGCTGCGTGACGGGACCCTGATCCGTGCGGTGGTGGACGTACCGGTGGATCCGATGTTGACGGCCGCCGCGGTCTACGCGATGTGGGTCACCGGCCGCCCGCTCACCGGCGCTGTACGGCTGATCGCCGGGTCCCGCGAGTTCCGCGTCACTCTGGAGTGACCTCACCCGCTTCCAGGGTGGCCAGTCGTTCCCGTGCGGTCGCCGGCAGCGGGATGCCCCGGGCGGCGAGCAGTTCCGCGGCCTTCGACAACGCCCGGTGTGCGCCGGCCGGATCGCCGAGTCGTTCCGCGATGTCCGCCAGCACCTGCAGCGCTTCGGCGGCGTAGTGGGTGGCGTTGCGCCGGAGCAGGACCCGCACCGCCTCGTCCAGCACCGGAACCGCGCGCTCCGGTTCGCCCTGCTCCGCGTATGCGGCGCCGAGCCGGATCCCGACCCGAGCCGCCATCCGCTCGTCGGCCAGCTCCCGGCTGAAGACGTGGTGCAGTCGTTGATAATCGGCGATCGATGTCCGCCCGGTCACGCCGGTGAGGAAGAACGCCGCGAGAGCCGCGCCACGTCGATCGCCGGCGGATTCATTCAGATCCAACGACTTGCGGTACGCGTCCTCGGCCTCGGCCCGCCGGCCGGCTCGTTCCAGATACCGCCCCCGGAACTCCCAGATCGATGCCAGCAACAGCTGGTTCCCCGCCTCTTCGCCCTGTTCCAGAGCCGCGGTCAGCACACGTTCCGCCGAATCCAGGTCGCCGAGGTCCAGGTGACCACGGGAGGCGAGCGCGTTCAGTCGGGCCCGCACGTCGGCACGGCCGTCCTCGGCAGCGGCCTGCCCGCCGATCTCGCAGATTCTGATCAGGTCGCGGGAACCGCGCCGGTTGAGTGACAGCGCAGCGATGATCTCGGCGAGCTGCCAGACGCGCTCGGCATGCCCGCACCGTGCACCGTGGTCGAGCGCGGCCATCAGCACCGGCCATTCGCCGTCGACCCAGTCCTGCGCCGCGGCGGCGTCCGGGAACGGCAGGCGCTGTCCGGCGGTCCGGCTCGCCGGCGATACGAGTCGGAGCCGATCGGGATGCAGGAGCAGCTGATCGGCGAACAGCGCCCGTGTGGTGAGGTAGCCGAGCAGGCGTTCCACCGCCTCGCTCACCGCCGCCCGCGACTGCCCGAGGCCTCGGCGCCGCGCGGCTCGCAGCCCACGCTCGGTCATCCGGAACCGCCGGGCCGGCAGGTCCACGGCCAGGTACCGGTTGTGCAGAGCCGCCACGGCGGCACGTCCCTCGGTCTCCTCGGCACCCAGCAGGGCGGCCACCACTCCGGCGGTGAAGGTGGGCAGCGACACCGCCCCGAGCATGCCGAACGCGCGCTGCGCGCCGGGCGGCAGCCGCTCGTAGACGGTGGTGACCAGTCCGTCGAGGCGATCGTCGTGGTCCGGTTCCAGGTCGTCGAGGAGTTCCCGGACGGTCAGCGCCGGCACGTCGGCCAGCCAGCCGCCCACGGTCCGCAGCCCGATCGGCAGCCCACCACAGATCTCGATCAGAGCGGTGGTGGCGGCCGGGTCGGCGTCGATGCGTTCCGCACCCGCCATCGCGATCAGCAACTCACGTGCGTGACTGTCGTCCAGCGAGTCCAGTTCCACCGGTACGGCACCTCCTTGCGCGATGAATCGTCCCGGCCGCTGCGCGATCGTGGCCAGCACGACGCTGCCGGCGGCACGTGGCGCCAGCTGGTAGACCTGCGCCGGCTCGGTCACACCGTCCAGGACCATCAGGACCGGCCGATCCGCGGTACGCGTCTGCAGCATCGCGCGGCGTTCGTGCAGCTCGCCGGGAATCGACCCGCGGTCGACGCCCAGGCTGCGCAGGCAATGCGCGATCATCTCGGTGATCAGGGCGGGCCCGTCGGCGTACTGCTGCACCGCCCGGACATCGACCCACAGCTCACCGCCCGGGAACTGCGGCACGAGCGCGGCGGCGGCACACACCAGAGCCGTCTTGCCCGCCCCCTCGGGTCCACTGACCACCACGATCGGAACACCGGTGCGATCGCCGGCGAGTGGCCCCCCGATGATCGCCCGGAGTGGACCGGTGCGATCGATGAACAGCGGATCGGCGGGACGCAGCTGGCGCGGGGCCGGCGCCGGTGGCACGTCGATCCGGGTGACGATGTCGCCGATCATGTGCTGCACCTGCACCACGGTGTGCGCCTCACCGGAGAAGTCGTTCCGCACCTGCACCCCTCGTCACCATCCGCGTACGTGAGCTCACCGTACGCGCCTCCACGGATCGACGTCCGCCGGTGTCCGATAAGGAGGGAAGTCTTGACACTTCTGGCTAGTCTCCACTGATGGAGCCATTCACTGTGGAGGCGATCGCAGCCACCGTCACCGCGCTGATCAGTGGTGCCGCCGGCGAGGCCGGGAAGTCGACCTGGACCGGCCTGAAGACTTTCGTCACCACCCGCTGGGGCCGGGATTCGGCTCCGGCGGCCGCATTGACCGCGGCTGAGGAGACACCGAACGATCCCGCCGCCACCCGGGCCCTGGCCGGCCTCCTGCACGACGCCGCGGACCGCGAGCCCGAGGCCGCCGCGTGGCTGAGCCGCTGGCTGGACCAGGCCGGCACGGTGGCCAACGCGTCCGGCGCGGCCCACAACACCATCGCCGGCACCGCCAACGTCCGCACCGCGATCCAGGGCTATCAGTTCAACGGCGACATCAACCTGAGCTGATCACCCGCACACCTTGTCCGATGGTGGTCAGATTCCTTCGATAATCTGGCCGCATGCCGGAACCACGGATCTCGTTCGGACTGGACGATTTCGGGGTCGACGATCGCCTTCGGCTGTTCAGCTACGTCAATGCCGACAACCGGCTCGCATACCTGTGGCTTCTCCGCGCCTTCGACGCCGCCCGTTCCAGCTATCACGTCGTCCTGCACACCTCGGACGTGCAGGCGGCTCTGGCCGGACTCGCCGGGATCCACCACGACTGCCCCGATCCCGCCGGGCTCGACCTGCCCCGGCTGCTGGACGCCCTCGTCGACTGGGGTGTGCTGGACCGCGGCCAGGACGGCACCCGGGCCGCCACGCTCGCCGAGTACCGCAACCGGCATTCGGTCTACCAGTTCACCGAGGCCGGTTACCGCGCCCATCGCGCGGTCGAGTCCGTCCTCGCGGCCGGCCCGGACGACAGCACCCTGTCCCGGCTGGTCTTCGCCGACCTGCTCGCCGACCTCAAGGCTCTCGCCACGGCGAACGCCGACGGCGACGCCGAGGAGGTCTACCGCAAGCTCAACCGCCTGGACCGGGCTCTCGCCGACATCGCGGAGCGCGCCGCCCGCTTCTATCACATGCTCGGTGATCTGAGCCGGACCCACGACATCCGCCCGGAGGTCTTCCTCACCCACAAGGACGCGCTCCTGGCCCACCTGCGGGACTTCCACGACGAGTTGCAGCGGTACACACCACGCCTGCGGGAGGCGGTGTTCGAGGTCGAGGAGACCGGTCTGGAGCGGATGGTCGAGGCGGCGGCCGAGGCCGACGAGCGACTCTTCGCGACGCCGGTCGAGCGGATCGAGGACTGGCGCCGCCGCTGGAGCGGGCTGCGGTCCTGGCTGGCGCCGGAGACCGACCGGCCCAGTGAGGCCGACCGGCTCGCCGACGCGACGATGGCGGCGATCGGGGACGTGCTCGCCCTGCTGCGCCGGGTCACCGAGGCCCGCCGGGGTGGGGTGAGCCGGGAGTCGCAGTTGCGGCATCTGGCGGCCTGGTTCACCGGGGCCGGCTCCGACGAGGCCGCGCACGCCGTCTTCGACGTGGTGTTCGGGTTGGGTGCGCCACGGCACGCCGGGGTGGCGTACCCCGATCCGGACGCGATCCCGGGACGGCTGTCCTGGTGGGAGGCGCCGGCGGTGGAGTTGTCCCGGACGCTCGTGCAGAGCGGCCGGATGCCGGGACAGGGCAACGGCCGGATCGCCCGGGTCGACCGGTCGGAGTCCTCCCGCCGGGCGTTGCGGGAGCGTCAGGTCGCCGGGGAGCGCCGCCAGGCGGAGGCGGCCGCCGGCCTCATCGGTGCCGGGACACTCACCGGGGCGCAGGCCGGCGCGCTGCGCCGGCTTCTGGACATCGCGTTGGCGACACGGCAGGCGGGCCGGCGGGAGGTTCCTCTCGCGGCCGCCGCTTTCGGGGTACGGCTGACGCTCACCCCCTGCCCCGGCAGATTCACCACGGTGCCCACCGAGTCGGGCCGGTTGCACATCGACGGCTTCGAGCTGTCCGTGACCGCTGCCGCGCACACCGCTGCGCGCCGGACGGAGACGGTGGCCGGATGAGATTCGCCGCCGAGGTCTCCGATCTGGAACTCGCCGACTACCAGCGCGCTGTCCGCCTCCTGATGCGGTATCCACTGATCACCGCGACCTGGCCGGACGAGAAGGCGCTGCCGCGGATCCGCCGGTTCGCCGCCGGCCTGCGCGGTGACCTGTCCGAGGCGTTCGGGTACCGGCTGGAGCTGCACGGGGCCACCGCGCGGCTGGTCCGCACCGCCGACCGGCTGGCGACGGACCGGCCCGCGGTGTCCCGGACCGGTCGCCCGTTCGACCGGCAGCGTTACGCCTACCTGTCGTTGTGCCTGGCGACACTGGGCCGGGCCGGCATCCAGATCACGCTGAGCGAGCTGGCCGAGGCGGTGGCCGCCGACGCGGGCCGGATCACCGGGCTGGGACTCGACCCAGACTCCGGCGCGGACCGGCGCGCGTTCGTCGACGCGGTCGCCTGGCTGGAGGAGCGGGGTGTGCTGCGGCTGGCCGACGGCTCCAGTTCGGCGTGGGCGAGCGATCCGGGCGCGGGCGAGGCGCTGTACGACATCGCCCGGGACGCCGTGCTCGCACTGTTCCGGCCGCCCCGGGTGCTGCAGCACATCGAATCGGTGACCGCCCTGCTGGACCGTTCGCTGAGCAGCAGCGGCAACGCCGAACGCCGGGCCGCGGCGCAGGCCGCCCGCCGGGCGGTGCTCGAACAGCCCGTCGTCTACTTCGACGACGTCTCCGCCGAGCTCGGCAACCACCTTCGGGGGCAGACGCTGGCCGCCGACCTGTACCGGCTCACCGGGCTGCGTCTGGAGCGGCGGGCCGAGGGGGTGCTCCTGGTCGACACGGCCGGCTGGTCGGCGGAGCGGTTCCCGGGGACCGGCTCGGTGGCGCAGGCGGCGGTGTTGCTGGCGGTGGCGATCGCCGAACGGGTGGCCGACCCGGACGGCCGCAGGACCCGCCGGATGCCGGTGCCGGATCCGGCGGAGGCCCGGGAGAAGCTGATCGGCCAGATCGACGCCGGGTTGCCGGCGAGTGTCCCGCTAGGACCCGGCCCCGATGAGACACCCGAGAGCGCGCCGGAGGAGGCGGAGAATCCGGAACGGCGACTGCCACTGATCACCGACAGCTTCCTGCGGGAGGCGACCGCGGAGATCCTGCACCGGTACGGGCCGGCGTTCGGGGCCGCCTGGCACGCCGATCCCGACCGCCTGCGCACCGAGGCGATTGAGCTGCTCACCCGGTTCGGCGCGGTGCTCCCGGTGCCCGGCGGTGTGCTCGCCCGCGCCCTGATCGGCCGTTATCGCAGCACCGTAGCCCAGGTGAAGCAACGCACCCTCTTCTAGATCGAGGACTCTGTCTTGGCTCGTTTCACCCCCACCCGCGCCGGCATCATCAACCTCTGGGACTACCGCGACGAGGAGTTCCTGTTCGTCGACGGCTGGCTGGTGCTGCGCGGCCCGAACGGCTCCGGCAAGACGAAGGCTCTCGAAGTGCTGTTCCCGTTCGTGCTGGACGGGCGGATCGAACCACGCCGGCTCAACCCGTTCGCCGGCGAGGACCGGACGATGAAGTCCAACCTGCTCTACCGGGGGCAGGAGACGGCGTACGCGTACGTCTGGATGGAATTCTCGGACGGCGACCGGTTCGTGACGATCGGGATCGGTTTGCGCGCCCACAAGCACAACGACCGGGTGACCCGCTGGCACTTCGTCGCCGACGGCCGGGTCGGGGTGGACCTGTCACTGCTCGACGGCGAGGACCGGCCGGTGTCCCGGCGGGACCTGATCGACCGGCTGGGCGCCGAGGCGGTCCGCGACTCGGCCGAGGAGTACCGGCACCTGGTGGACGCGACGCTGTTCGGGCTGGGCCCGGCCCGCTACGAGCAGCTGCTCGATCTGGTCCTGACGCTGCGCAAGCCACAGCTGGCGAAGGATCTGAACCCGGTGGAACTGTCCCGCACCCTGCAACGTGGCCTGCGCCCGGTGGAGGACCACCTGCTGGTGGAGGCGGCACGCTCGTTCGACGACATGGAGGCGGTGGCCCGTACCCTCGAAGGTCTGGTCGCGGCCGACGCCGCGTCCACCTCCTTCCTCACCGTCTACGCCACCTATCTGCGCACCCACGCGAGAGCCGCGGCCGACGCGCTCACCGCACGCCGGGACGACACCGGGGTACGCCGGGAGGCGCTGGCCGCGGCACACGACGCGGCCGAGACGGCACGTGAGCAGACAGCGGAGGCGGAGCGGCGGCTGCACGCGGCCGAGGGCGAGCCCGGCCGGCTGCGGGCACATCTGGACAGGTTGAAGAGTTCGGCCGCCTACCGCTCGCACGAGCAACTCGCCGACCTGGAACGGCATGTGCACGACCTGGCGGACGCCGCCCGCCGCGCCGAACGGCAGGTCGAGGTGGAACACGAAGTCGCCGAGCGGCGGCGGGCGGAGTCCGAGCGAGCCGCCACGGCGCTGCGCGATGCGCGCGCCCGGGTCGGCCGGGTGACCGCCGAACTGGCGTCGGAGGCCGAGTCGGGCGGCGTCGAATGGCAGGCCCGGGACGCCGAAGCCGACGGGCTGGGGACACGCCTGGCCGCCCGCTCGGCGGCGCGCCGGGCGGACGTGCGCGCGGTACGGGAGCTGGCGGACCGGCTGGCCGAGGCGGAACGCGAACACGTGCGGGCGGCGGAGGCCGACCACGCGGCCCGCGCCGCCGCCGAGGACGCCACCTCGGCGGCGGAACAGGCCGGCGATGCCCTGGAGGTGGCCCGGGAACAGTCCGCCGAGGCGATCCGGAGATGGGGCATCGCACACGCCGCCCTGCTCACCACCCTGAACGTCGCGGATCTGCCGGACGCCCTCGCCGAAGCGGTGGCCGGCCCGTCACTGCGCGACCTCTACCACGACCGGATGGCCGCCCCTGCCGGCGCGATCCGGGACGACATGGCCGCGCTCGGCGCCCGGTCCGTTCGGCTGGGCACCGAACGCCGGACCGTGGCGGACGAGCGGGCGCTGATCGCGGCCGAGCACGACGACTCGCCGCCGCCGTCGCCGACCCGGCCCGCGTCCCGGCAGCACCGGGCCGGCGCCCCGCTGTGGCGTCTCGTCCGGTTCGCCGACGGGACACCGGAGACCGAAGCGGCAGGCATCGAGGCCGCCCTGCACGCGGCCGGGCTGCTCGACGCCTGGGTGCACCCGGCCGCCGACGACGGTGAGCAGGACGCCTATCTGCGTGCCGGTGTGCGGTCCGGCCGGACCCTGGCCGACGTGCTGGTGCCCGAGGAGCAGGAGTTCGTGCCGGCCGACCGCGTCACCGCGGTGCTCCGCGGCATCACGCTCGGTGACATCACCGGTCCGTCCGGGGTCACCGGCGAGGGCCGATGGGCACAGGGTTCCGGTGTCGGCCGGTTCACCAAGGACCGATGCGAATACATCGGTGCGACCGCCCGCGCGGCACGCCGGGCCGCCCGGATCGCCGACTGCGACCGCCGGATCGCGGCGCTCGATCGGGAGATCGACGAGGTGGAAGCCGCCCGGGACGCCCGCCGGGAGACGCTGGGCGCGGTGGACCGGGCCGGCGCGGCGCTGCCGGCACGCACCGCGATCACCGAGGCCGAACGCGATCTGGACCGGGCCGTGACCCTTCTTCGGGTACGCCGCGAGGCAGCGCTCGACGCGGCCGGCCGGCTCGACGCGGCCGTGGCCGGGCGGGCCGCCGCCGGCACCGGACTGCGCCGGGCCGGTGCGGACCGGTCGCTGCCGGTGGACCGGCTCGACACGACCGCCGCCGCCCTGGACCGGTTCGACCGCCTCGGTGTGGAGTTGCGGCACGCCTGGGACGGCGCGGACAGCGCGGACATGCTCGCCGGGGAGGCCGCCGAACGGCACGCCGAGGCCGAGGAACGGTCCGAGGCGGCCGGTCAGGCGGCGCGGGCGGCACACGCCCGGCACACCGAGAAGGACGAGGAGTTGCGCACCCTGTCCGCGGCCATCGGGGCCGAGGCGACCCGGGTACTGGCCGAGGTGGCCGAGACCGAGGAGGCGGTCACCGGCGCGGAGCAGACCTTGGGCGAGGCCAGGGCGGCCCACAGTGCGGCGTTGCAGAGCCGGGCCGGTGCGGTCGCACGGGTCGAGGTCGGCGAGCGATCGGTGGCCGAGGCGGTCGTCGAGGCACGGCGCGAGGCGGTGCGGCTCCGCCCGTACGCCCAAAGTGATCTTCTGGGCCTGATCCGTTGCCCGCCGCATCTGCGGTGGCCGGCCGGCGACACCACGGCGGACGACCTCGATCCGGCGATCGTGGCGCTGCACGAGGCGATCCTGACCGCCACCCGTGAGCTGAGCCCGACCGAGACCTCGCTGAAGCAGAGCGCGACCCGCCTCAGCGGCGCCCTCACCGACCTGCAGGCGCAGCTTCCGGCCGCCGGGCTCGACCACCGGCCGGAATGGGACACCGACGACGGTGTCATCGTCGTGCGGGTCGCCGACGAGCAGGGCCTGACGCCGGTGGCGCACTTCGCCGAACGGATCGCCGCCGAGCGCCGCGACCAGGAGCAGCTGCTCACCGACGCCGAGCAGCGGGTCTTCGAGGACGCCCTGCTCGGCCGGCTGGCCGGGCAGATCCACCGCCGGACGATCGAGGCCCGCGACCTGGTCGACGCGATGGACCGGCAGATGCGTGCCCGGCGGATGTCGTCCGGTCTGACCGTCGGCGTGGGCTGGCGGCTCTCCGACGACCTCGACCCGGACCAGCGTGACGTGTGCAAGCTGCTGGAACGCGATCCGGCACGGCTCGGGCCGGGCCAGTTGACCACCCTGCGCCGCCACTTCGCGGCCCGGATCAAGTCGGCGCGCGCTCAGGCCCCGGAGAAGCCCTACCGGGAACTGCTGGCCGAGGTGCTGGACTACCGGCAGTGGCGGGTCTTCGCGTTCACCCTGCATCGGCCCGGCGGTGTCAGTGAGCCGCTCACCCGGGCCCGGCACAGTCAGCTCTCCGGTGGTGAGCAGTCGGTGTCGCTGCACCTGCCGCTGTTCGCGGCCGCCAACGCGCTGTTCGGGTCGGCCCGCCCGGACGCGCCCCGCCTGCTCGGCCTCGACGAGGCGTTCGCCGGTGTCGACGACAACGGCCGCGGTGAACTGATGTCCCTCGCCCGGCAGTTCGACCTGGACCTGTTCATGACCGGATACGACCTGTGGGCCACCCATCCCGCGGTGACCGGATGCGCCCACTACGACCTGTCGCACTCCACCGTCGAGCACACCGTGTCCACGGTCCTGCTGGTCTGGGACGGCGCCGTGAACGTGGCCGACTTCGACGGGACACTCGCCGCGGCTCTCGGCTCACCGTCGACCCGTACCGCCGGATCCCATGCCTGATCTCACCACCGATCCGGGCTGGCGGCGGCTGCTGGCCGCCGCCCGGCGCAGCCTGGAACGTACCGGCGGAAGTCTCGCCGGAACGATCTCCCTGACCGCGCCGGACGAGGCGGAACGGCATGTCGTCATCGGTGTGACCGGGGTGCACCGGCCCGCCGGCGTCAGCCGGGTCACCGTCCGCCTGTCCGAGATCGACGCCTTTCTGCGCGACGCCCACGGCACCGATCTGCCGTCGGCGGTGGGGCCCTTCCGGGACCGCCCCGCCGAGCGCGCCACCCTCGCCGAAGCGCGGGAGGCGATGCTCGACCTGGCGTCCACGAGCCGGCACGCCGGCCGGCCCTGGTTCGAGGACTGGATCGCCGGCCTGCGCCGGGACGGAACCCTCACCCGGACGGCCCGCGGCGGACTGCCGTTCTCCCGGGTGCTGACCGCACTCGCCGCGTTACCGGTCGTCGCCGAACCGCTGCCGGTCTTCGCCGAACGGGTCCTCGGCGACACCAAAGCCCTCACCGACGGGCCGCTGCGCGGACTCGTGCTCCGGGCGCTGGCCGCCTGGCACCAGGTCACGCCACCGGCCGGAGCGGAACAGGAACGGGCGCTCTGGGAGATGGCCGGCCTGGTGCCCGACGACCTCGCCAGCCAGGTCCTGGTGCTCAACCTTCCCGCTGACGGTGGTCTTCTCGGCGACTGGCTGACCGCCGCCGCGACGGCTCACGTGCCGTTCCGGGTGACCCTGCACCAGATGCGGCTCGCTCCGTTGTCCCTGCCGGTCCCGGAGATCCACGTGTGCGAGAACCCGGCTGTCCTGCGAGCCGCGGCGGGACATGCCACAGCTCCGCTGATCTGCACCGAAGGGGTGCCGTCCGCCGCGGTCCACACGCTGCTGGCGAGCCGGGCGGCGGGCACCGTGATCCGCTGGCGCAACGACTTCGACTGGACCGGCATCCGGCTGACCGCCGCCGCACTGGCCCGCTACCCGGACGCCGTGCCGTGGCGCATGTCCGGAATCGATTACCTCGATGCCGAAGCGACGGGTCTGCCGTTGACCGGTGCCCCGGCGGCCAGCCCCTGGGATCGCTCCTTGGCGGAGGCGATGACCGCCGCCGGCCGATCGGTGATGGAGGAACGCCTGATCGGCACGCTGCTCGGCGACCTCCGCCGGCCCGCGGAACCCTGATCAGCGGGCTGCTCGTCACTGCGGTGGGATCTCGTCCCGGCCCGCCGCCCAGCCCTCCCTGTTGTTGGCGGCGGTCGTGACCCGTGTCAGATCGGGGAACTGCTCCGCGGCCGCGTCACGCACCGCGTCACTGTGCGCCGCCAGCAGCGCCGGGGCCGTCTCGGACGCGACCACCTCCCGGGTGGCCTGCTCCGAGGCGGTGCTGAGCCGTTCGCCGATGCGTGACGCGTACGAGGTCGGAAACGACCGCCGGAAGGATCGGGTGGTGTTGCGCCCGGCTCCACCCGTCTTCGTGCCGGACGCGGTCGTCGATGCCCTTCTCCAGCTGCTGCCGCCGCATGCCACGGGGCGGCGTCGAACGCCATCATCTCGCTCATCAGATCGCCCGCGATCCGCCGCGCCGCAACTCGTCGGCACCGGCCTGATCGGTGACCTGATAGCTGTCCGCAGCATCCGTCATCGTCCGGCCGAGCCGATCCATCCTGGCGGTCAGCCGGCTCAAGCTCGCCGACCAGGCCGCCTCCGCGGCCCGCGCCGCCGTCCCCGCCGATGACCCGGGCTGAGCAGCGGGCACGAGGCCCGGTCCGGCAGCCCTCATCGCCTCCCGCAACGTGGCCGCGGCCCCGGCGACATCGGAACCCATGACACGCAGGGCCACCACATCAACCCCCAGCTGCCCCGGCTGCATCGATGCCCTCCCGCCGTGCACGCGATTGCGCGCCTCTACTGGAACGTACGCCGGCATCGATGTCCCGGTTCGCCCCGCAGCCGCACAGTCTGCCGTCGAAGGTGACCGTCCCGTTCCCGGTCTCGGCCGGGCCGGTCAGCGATGGCCGAGCATCCGCCGTGCCATGGTCACCGGTTCCCCAGCGGACGCGGAGAACACCTCATCCCTGACGGCTCGGGGTGGCGGCCCGGCGACGTTGTGGCACCTCGATGACCGGGCTGCCGTCGGCACGGACACCCGAGGGAGCAAATCCCGCCGCGCGCGGGGCGGCCAGCGTCGCGGCCGGCGGCTCGGCGCTGACCAGCACGGTCGGCGCCAGCCGGACCAGGGCCAGAGCCCACAGCGAGCGGGTGTTGAGGATCTCGGTCAGCGGTCTCCCAGCCGAGGCGGGCCACGACATGATCGCCGTCCGAACTGACGCGGCCGATTCGCCAGATCCGGGTCTTCGCCAGATGCCTCAGGCCGGGCGTGATGATGGTCCGGATCGACTCGGGAGGGGCGGGAAACAGAAGCGGTGGTTCCGGCGCCAGCTCACGCCGAAGGTAGTCGCACCCGAGATTGCCGGCACCGGCAAGGGCAGGGTCGGCAGGCACGCGAGTGGTACCGCATCTGGTGCAACTTTGGAGGCGTCGTGACTTCAGCGATCAGCGCCGGCGAGGCGCGCGAATCCCTGTTTCCGCTCATCGAGCGCGTCAACGAGGACCACACCCCGATCGAGATCGTCTCCAAGCGCGGCAACGCCGTCCTGGTGAGCAAGGAAGACTGGGACTCGATCATGGAGACCAACTACCTGCTCCGGTCTCCCGCCAACGCCGAGCGCCTCACCGAAAGTGTGGAGCAGTGGCGAGCCGGCCGAGCCACCGAGCATAATTTCGGGCCCGAGGAGTGAAACTCAGCTGGACCGACAACGCCTGGGGCGACTACCTGAACTGGCAGACCCAGGACCGCAAAACCCTCAAACGAATCTACGCGCTGATCGCCGACATCAAACGCGACCCCGACGGCCCCGGCATCGGCAAACCGGAGATCCTCCGGAACAAACGCGCCGGACTTCGATCCCGCCGCATCGACGACGAGCACCGCATGGTGTACGCCGTCGAGACCAACGAGATCACCATCATTTCCTGTCGATACCGCTACGAGTAACGCCGGGCCAATCATTCTTGCTGTCGAGCGTCGCGGTCGGCTCCGCACGTCAAGCGCTCACCCCGGACCACCTTCCAAGCCAGGTCGCCTCCGTATTCCGCCTCTTCGGACTCGGCGCACCGGCCGGCGGACTCATCACCGACATGTGGGACGCGACCGTCCCGCCGTACAGGCCGATCATCAGCCCCGACCGACGGCAACCGGGACCGGCTCGCCCCGCGCCACCACCGTGACGTGGGGTCTGGGGGTCGCCCCCCAGGTTGGTAACGGTGGGCCGGGCGTTGCACCATGCGAACCACGCCACCGCCGTCCCCGGTAGCCCACTTCCGGGGCGTTTTACCAGCTCACGGGATACTCAAGCAACAAATAGGAATCGGTAACCAAGCGCCCCCAGCGCGGTGCCGTGTCGATACAGCGACCCACCAGGCCAGAGGACCTTTGCGCAACCATGATCCACCTCGCGGAGGGGTTGCACCGAACCACGCATAGATTCCTATGATCACTATCGATCGAGCACGAAGGAAGGAAGAGCATGTATCCCGATGAGGTTGACCCGTCCCGCAACTGCCCGGGAACTGGGCAAAAGGGGAACGTAGATTTTCAAGCTGTCGGCGACGACTGGTACGTCAAATGTCCGGTCTGTGGCATGACCTGGGCTGGTGGCAACGATACGATCGCGCCCCATGAGGATTGGCGAACTCGCTGAGTCACCTCCTGGCGGGCCAAGGCCACCACAGGGTGGCCTTGCCGCACCACTCTCCGTTCAAGTCTGACGCTTGAGCTGCGCGATCCGCCGTTCCAACGATCTGACGTGCATCGAATCGGCACCGAACTCAGCGACTAGCCGAGGGCGGAGGGACTCCAAAAGGTGAAGACATCAAGCGCGCCGACCGTTCGTCGTTGCTGAGCCACCTCTTCATGCAGGGCGTCGTCTCCGCGGACGCCCTCCGGGAGGAGCCGAGCGCACGTCAGCGCTTCGCCGAGCGCGTCCATGCGGTGTCAGGAGGAACGCGGACGGTGCCGCTCGACTTCAAGCCCTCCAGGGTCGTGTACGGGATCGCGCTGAAATCCGGAGAGGCGTTGACGGCGCAGAACCTGTTCACATTCGCTCAGGTCGCGATGTACAGGGCAGTACGACACCTACGCAGTTTCGAGATCGAGGTCGAGATCGTCGGCATCAGTGGGTGATGACCCACACCAGCGGTCGCAACACCGGACAATGCTGCAGCCCGGAACAGGGCTGAGGCCGTGTGGGCCTCCGGAAACGCCCGACTGAGGGCTATGGTGTCCGGTGATGCCCGGTTCGGAGAAGCCGGGATCACCGTTCATCGGACTCGTTAGGGGTAGCCGATGCCTCGGCGGACTGTTGTTGCCCATCCCAACTTCGGCCGAAAACTCAAGGAGTTGCGGGAGCAGCATGGACTGTCGCTGCGCAGGCTCGGCGGGATGGTCCATTGTTCGCACGGCCACCTGTGGGATCTCGAATCGGGGACCAAACGGCCGAGCCTTTCGGTGGCGGCACTGCTAGATCAGGCCCTCGGCGCGGGTGGGCAGTTATCCGCCATGGTGGCCGAGGTGTCAGCCGACACCGATGCCCGGCCCGTCGCGGTCGAATCAGCAGTGGTGGCCATGCCGTCCGGGCTAGAGTTCGCGCCGGACTGGCGGCACGGCATAGATGTCGCTGTTGATCTTTGGCGAGGCGATATGCAGCGGCGGAACCTTCTTCGGCAGGTGGGCTTCAGCGCGACGGCCTTCCTGCCTGCGGCGATGCGATGGCTGATGTCGTCGCTCGACGAGCGCCCGGCCGGCAGCGGTGAACGGCTGATCGGGGTCGCCGATGTCGAGACCGTGCGCCGGATGACCTCGACGTACCGGACGCTGGACAACCAGTTCGGCGGCGGCCACATCCGCGACAGCCTGGTGCGGTTCCTCAACGCCGACGTCACCGAGCTGATCAACGGCCGCTACGACGCGGCGACCGGCCGCCAGTTGCTGTCCGCGGTCGCGGAGACGACCCAGCTCGCGGGCTGGGCTTCGTACGACGCCGGGATGCACGGCCTGGCCCAGCGATACCTGATCCAAGCTCTTCGCCTGGCGGCCGGTGCCGGTGACCGGGCGCTGGGAGCTGAGATCTTGGCGGCGATGAGCCATCAGGCCGCGTTCCTGCGCGCGTCCGGCGAGGCGGTGGATCTGGCCAAGGCTGCCAGCCGCGCAGCGGCCGAGGCGGGCATCGCCGCGATCGAGGCGGAATCAGCCGTCCTCGAAGCCCAAGGCCATGCCGTCGGCGGCGACGAGAAGGCCTGCGCAGCCGCATTGAACAGGGCCGAGGCGATCTTCGACAAGGCTGACCGGACAAGCGAGCCGCAGTGGATCGGCTACTTCGACGAGTCCTACCTGGCGGCCAAGTTCGGTCACTGCTTCACCGCACTCGGGCGGGGCGATATCGCTACGCGGTTCGCCACCCGGTCGCTGGACATGGACGGTCGGCAGTATGCGCGGGGACGGCAGTTCAACCTTGTCCTGCTCGCCGTGGCGCACGCGCAGAACGGCGAGCCGGAGGAAGCCGCCCATGTCGGCCTCGACGCCGTCGAGGCCTCGGAGGGGCTGTACTCGTCACGGGCTCGCGACTACCTGACCGACCTTGCCGATCGTCTCTCCAAGCATGTCGGGCTGCCCGCAGTCCAGGACTTCGCCGAGCGAGCCCGACCGGTTCTGACGAGCGCCTAAAGTTTGCCGGTCGCTTTCTGCAGCAGCAGGGCGAGCAGCCCGGAGACGGAGCCGGCGCCGACGATGGTGCCGTTGTCGATGTGCTGCTGGATCTCGTCGAGGGGGATCCAGCCGAGGCGTTCGGCTTCGTTGATGTCCGGGGCCGCGCCGGTGAAGTCGGCGCCGCGGGCGAGGTAGACGATGTTCTCCTGGTCGATCGTGCCCACCATCGGCTGGAAACTGATCAGCTTCTCGATGCTGCGTGGCCGCCAGCCGGTTTCTTCCTCGACTTCGCGGGCGGCGCAGGTCATGGAGTCCTCGGCCGGGTCGAGGTAGCCGCCGGGCAGTTCCCAGACCCAGCGGTCGACGATGAAGCGGTGCCGCCACATCATCAGCACGCGTTCGTCGTCGTCGAGCACGATGACCATCGCGGCGGCCGGGATGCGGAGTACGTACTGCTCGAAGCGGACGCCGTCGGGTAGCTCCACGTCCGCGATGCTCAGCACCGCCCGGCGGGTGTCGTCGACGACGCGCTCGCCGTGGATAGTCCATTCACTGGCTCGCTTCGGCTCCACGCTCATCAGCGCACAGTAGCCGTACGCCATCCGGGTTGTACTCCGACACCTGCCGCGTCGGCTGACAGCGGCTGACGCCCGTCGCCTTCAATCCGGGTCACCGGACCGCCACGCTGTGACCGAAACACCTGGTGAACAGCAGCGAAGCCCACGGCGGCCACCGCACCACGCCGGCCGCCAACCCTGGAATCGAGACCGGGCACGCGGTCCCCGCCGCACCACAACGAACCAGCGGGCCGGCAGGACCACCGTGACAGTACGTCGCAGGTCGGCGTGCCCTCGACATCACGGAAGGCAGGACATGGCGACGATCACGAACCACCTCGTTCGCGGAGGTGAACCCCAGTGGTGGCGATAGCGGCGACGAGCGCGCTCCTGGTGGGTTTCCTCGCGGGCCTGATCAGTTTCAAGGTCAAGAGCCGGTGGTGCCCGCAGTGCGGCGCGATGACCACCGCCGACCTGCCCGCAGCGGCCGTCCCGCCGGCCACGCCGAGCGTTCCGAGTTGGTCGGCGCTGCCGACACAGTCCTACAACCAGGTCGGGCGAGCGGGGGCACTCACCCCGGCTCAGCGGCGCCGCGCGAACGGCGGCCATTGATGCTGATCCCGAGGACGCCACACCAGCCCGACCGGCCGACGTGGGACTGCCTTGCCTGCGGCGAGCCGTGGCCGTGCGCACCCGGCAAGGCCGAGCAGGCCGAGCATGGTGCAAAGCATCGCCGATCGCTGCGGCTCTACCTGGAGTCCTGCGCGATCGACATGATCGACGACCGCGTCGGCGGGCATCGCGCCAGCGGCCGTGACGACGCCATCTACGACCGAATCCTCGGTTGGTTCGCCGCTGACGAGTCTGTATCGACCGACCGCGCGCCCGGACGGGCGGCCTGACGATGATCATGAGGCACTACCCGCCCGCAGTCCTCGTCCACGTGCCCGAGTGCGTGGATGGGGCCGCGCTCCCGGCGGTCATGGCGTCCGTACTGGAAACCGGCTTCTACAGCCACCGCTTCCACTTCTGCTTCGCCGAGGCAGGCTACGACCTCGCCGCCGTCACGGCCACGCACGTGATCCGTGACGGCATCGTCCCGATGGTCACCGTCGAACGACTCGACTATCGGCCACATCGCTACGTCCCCAGCGACGACCAACCCGCCGACGCGTTGCACGCCCGTTGCCGCGTCTGCTACGGCACCCACGGCGAGGACAAGCCGACGCATCCCGCAGTCGGAAGCGAAAGCGCCTCTCCATGAACGCCGGGCGATCGACTTTTCGGCCCTTCAGACGCCCGGTCCGGTCGCCTTCCCTGCGAAGACGACGACCAGACCGGGGCGAATGCACCACCCGCGAGGACGGACCTCGTGGCGCACACGCAAAGGAGAGCATGCCATGGACACCGACGACCTGTACTCGGTCGAGGTCCCGGAAACGGCGTTCCGCACGCCGTGCGGCGGCAACATCGGCGGCAGCCTGGAGTCCTGCGTCTCGTTCGCGGACATCCCCGGCGAGCCCGGCGCCTACGCCATCCGCGACACCAAGCTCGGCGCGGCCAGCCCGACCCTGCGCTTCAGCGCGGCGGAGATGACCGACTTCGTCACCGCCATCACCGGCCCGGGCGACAACGCCTGATCCGCAAGCCCAGTTCACACGCGGTGGG
>NZ_JBNZCE010000042.1:0-1782 GCF_050589265.1 Actinoplanes sp. G11-F43 | reverse complement strand
CCCCACCGCACCTGACGACAGATTGAGGAAGTGGGATGACCCTCGGGCACTGGCACGGCTATCTCTGGACCGGATCAAGCAAGGATCTGAAGGACGAATCGCTGCGTCGGCCCAGTTCACCCGGCACACCCCAGGCCCAGGAATTCCTCCGATCGTCACTGCCACCGATGCGCCGAGGCCACTACCTGTTACGCCGCAACGCCGCCTCCGCAGATCTCACCTGGACCGACGTAGACGAGGCCATCGACTGGATGGCCGCCACCTACAAAAGCCACCCGCCCGTGGAAGGCGACGTCGGATTCCCCGCCGTAAACGGCGCCCCACCACCGCTGGCCGGCGATGTCGGACTGGACGCGCGCAGAGCGACCTCCCGGGACGGGCTGATCAACGGTGTGGACGCCTACTGGCAGTACTACACCAACCCGAACGGCGGAGTCATCGCCTACGCGGCCATCTGCTGCCCGCACACCCATCTGCCCGACATCCCGTGCCCGCTCCCGCCCCGACCCTGACCACTCCCAGCCCGCGGAGGACGCCGTGTCCCTCAGGTTGTTGTTCGATCAAGCGACGTACCAGGACATGATGACGATTTGGCCGACCGAACCAGCCGTCCATGACCTGCCCGACGGCAGCCACCTGCCGGCCATCGTCAACGCGAAACTGCTCAACACCTACCTCGACACCGGCTGTGCGCCCGCCGACGAGATCAACGTCGTCAAGGACGGCGCCGCCCGCCACCCCCGTGCGTACGCGACCGCCGGCAAGCTCGACCCCGCACGGATCGCGATGTGGCGCGAGCGCGGCTACAGCTTCCAGATCCGCAACCTGGACCGCTGGTACCCGCCGCTGCACGCCATGTGCCGAGCCATCCAGCAAGAGACCGGCTTCGGCTGCTACGTCACCGCGTTCGTCACGCCCGCCGGTGCCCAGGGCCTCGACTACCACTGGGACCAGAACATCGGCATCGTCTACCAAGCCGCAGGCTGCAAGACCTGGCAGATCTGGCGGCCGGTCGTCGACGAACCGCATCGCGGCTATAAGGCATCCAACACCCAGCCGCTCGCCGAACTGGTCGAACAGCTCAAGGCTGACGGCCCCGACCTGGAGATCGAGCTCAAACCGGGACAGGTCCTCGTGCTCCCGCGCGGCTGGGTCCACAACCCGCACGCCCTCGACCAGACCGAGGACAGCGTCCACCTGACCTTCGTCATCCGCGAACGCACCGGCTTCTGGATCGGCGAGAAGCTGGCCAAGGCCGCCATCGCGTCGACCTCGCTGCGACGCGTGATTGCGCCAGCGGACATCGTCGGCGAAGACGCGTTCGCCGCACAGATCGAGCAGGCACGGAGCACCCTCGTCGGCTGGCTCAGCAAGGTCGACACCCAGACGTTCGCCGTCGAACTGCTCGACATCGCCCGAAGCGAACTCGAACCCGACTACATCTGACGGCTGACCAGAGCACCCGGCTCGGCGGGAACTTCCCCCGTGGCTCCCGCCGAGCCGGGTTCCACCGTCGAGTCGCCGGATATATCTCCTCTACGGGAGGCTCCCGCGGTCGCAAAGCCCGGCCTCGAACTTCTGATCACCGATGAGAGTCCAGCTATCGATTAAGGTACGTATTTAGTCTCAATCCTGACCAACGCAGCACACTGCACGGCATGGTCGCCCCTCAGCCAAGGCTGAATCTCCTTCTAGGCCGTGTATCGAAGTCGGCTACAACCATTCGTTGATCGCGGCGATGGTCACGGTGGCTTCGTAGCGGACGGCGAGTTTGTCGAAGCG
>NZ_JBNZCE010000041.1:0-75825 GCF_050589265.1 Actinoplanes sp. G11-F43 | reverse complement strand
CCGCAAGTCGGCACACACGCTGTGACCGCAACTCGTGTGCCACCTTTCGGTCCGGAACGCGCCGTAAGGTGGCACGTGGTCAGGCGCCTACCCGGAGCCAGGCGCCGTTCGGGACGCGTACCTCGACCGCGTTCCGGTCCGGGAAGCGGACGTCGGGGCAGCCGTCGACCACCGGCTGCCAGCCGTCGACCGGGTCGTGGACGGCGTGCTGGCGGCAGTGTTTCTCGTCGACGAAACCCCAGGCCATCAGGACATCCCGGCCCTGGTACGAGTAGCGGCCCACGGAGGCGATCCGGTCCCCGTCGGGGCGGCGGAAGAAGTCGGCCCGGAGGCCGGGCACCACGGTCCCCTCGAAATCCGCGTCGGCCGTCGACCGATACGGGACATATGCCGTTAAATCAGGAATTGTCACGCCGGGTTGGTCGCTACGCGGGCCCGGATGGTTCCCGCTCTTTCAGGTGACTCTTCACCTTCGCCCGCAGCGCCCGGCGCGCCAGCGGCCCCAGCTCGTCGACCACCTCCACCAGCACCGCCAGCTGATCAAGAGCGGCCAGCGCCTGCCGGGCCCCGTCCCGGTCCACGCCCTCGAAGAGTTCCAGCCCGACGAACGCCGCCGACACCGCCCGGGCCAGTCCGGGAATGTCCGCCACCTCGGCCACCGGCGACCCGGTCAGGAGCCGGTTCAGCACGATCTGGATCTCGTCGGTCCACAGCTGCAGCGCCGCCGCGGTGGGTTCGGCCAGCCGCTCCCCCGTCTGCGCGGCCGCCAGCATCTGGGCGAGAACGGACACGTTGCCCTCGGCCAGCTCGGCGGCGTGCAGGTCCAGCCCGACCTGCAACAGCTCCCGCAGCGACCCGACCGCCGCGAACCGGTCGGCGTAGGCGCTCACCCGCTGCCGGGTGGCCGACAGGCAGGCCGCGCCGAGCAGCTCGTCGACACTGCCGTAGTGGTAGAACACCAGCGCCTGGTTGGCCCCGGCGGCGGCCGCGATGGTCCGCGCCGAAACCCCGGTGACACCGTGCTCCCGCAACGCGGTCAATGCTCCGTCGAGTAGGCGCTGCTTGGTGTCACTCATGACCGGCCATTCTGCCGCAGGGCCGGGTGCGGCGGTGCGATCAGGGCGCCGGTCACCAGCTGGGCCAGCTGTCTCATCCCGGGAAGAGGCAGGAGCCAGCTCGCGTACGCGGCCGGCAGCCCGGTGTGCCCGAAAGCCCTGGCGACGGCGCCGACCCCACCGGTGGTGTTGCCGTCGTCGCCTTCGTAGCGGGCGCGCCACCGGGTGTGCCGGTGTTCCGCGGCGGGCCGGGCGGTCAGGTTCACGGGTCTCCTTCCGAGCTGCGTGTCCCGGACCCCAGCGCACGGTCCGCAGTCGTCGTCGAACCACACCCGCCCGCCGACGGTCCCGGGGTAAGCCGTATCCGCCTGTCGTCCACCACAAGTCGCCCCGTTTTGAGCGGTTGCTCAACCGGACTGTAGCCGAGTTTGAGCGGTCGCTCAAGTGGGCCCGGCTCTACAGTGGGGGCATGTGGCGTTTCCGGGAGGCGGCCCTGGTCGCCGGGGTGCTCGCGCTCGACGTCGCCACCGCGCTGACCACCGCCGATGACGCCGAGCGGCCGCTGTGGCCGGTCGGGCTGGCGATCGTCGTGGGGTCGGCGGTCGCCCTGTTCTGGCGGCGGCGCTTCCCCTACCCCGTGCTGGCCGTCACCACGACCGCCGCTCTGATCTACTACCCGCTCGGCTTCCCGGACTCGCCGATGGCCCTGGCCATGGTCACCGCGCTGTACACGGTGGCCCGCGACCGCGGCCCCCGCCCGGCACTGCTCGCGGCGGCCGTCCCGGCGGTGGCGTTCGCGGCGATCAGTGGCCCCGGCCTGATCCGGGCGGCGCTCGGCATCGTGCCGTTGCTGCTGCTGCCGGTGGTCCTCGGGGAGATCGCCCGCGGCCGGGCCCGGCAGACCGCCCACGCCGAGGAACGGGCCGCGCTCGCCGAAGCCCGGCTGGCCACCGAGGCCGCCGAGGAGCGGCTGCGGATCGCCCGGGAACTGCACGACGTGCTCGCCCACCAGCTGTCGCTGATCACCGTGCAGTCCGGGGCGGCCCTGCACACCCGGGATCCGGACGGGGCGTTCGCGGCGCTCGGCGCGATCCGGACCGCCGGCCGGGAGGCACTGCATGAGATGCGGACCGTGCTGGACACCCTGCGGCAGGACGATCCGCCGGGGGCCGCCGATCTGGGGCTGTTGTTGGAGCGTACGAAAGCGGCGGGGTTGATCGTCCGGTCCCACGTCGACACGGCCGGGCTGCCGGACGCGGTGCGGCGGGCCGCGTACCGGATCGTGCAGGAAGCCCTGACCAACGTGCTCCGGCACGCGTCCGCGACCAGCGTGGACGTGGAGATCCGGCAGGCCGGTGACCGGGTGGTGGTGACCTTCGGTGACGATGGCAGGGGATCGGTGGCGACCGTCGAGGGGAACGGGATGCGCGGGATGGCGGAACGGGCGGCGGCTCTCGGCGGCACGTTCGAGGCCGGGGCACGGCCCGGCGGCGGGTTCCTGGTCACGGCTGGTCTCCCGGCCGGCGCCCGGTGATCTCCCTGGCGATCGCCGACGACCAGGCGCTGGTCCGGGCCGGATTCCGCACCGTCCTGGCCGGCGAGGACGACCTCACCGTGGTGGCTGAGGCGGCCGACGGCGCGGAGGCGATCCGGGTGGCCCGCCGGGCGCGGCCGGACGTGTTCCTGATGGACATCCGGATGCCCGGGGTGGACGGGGTCGCCGCCACCCGCGAGATCTGCGCGCACACCGGCGTCCGGGTGATCATCCTGACCACCTACGAGTCCGACGACTACGTCTACGGCGCGATCCAGGCCGGGGCCAGCGGTTTCCTGCTCAAGGACATCGAACCCGAAGAGCTGATTCACGCCGTACGGGTGGTGGCCGGTGGTGACGCCCTGCTCGCCCCCTCGGTGACCCGGCGCCTGATCGCCGACGTGGCCGCTCGACGACGGCCGGCGCCCGCCCAGCCTCCGGAGTCGCTGACCGCGCGGGAGGCGGAGATCGTCGACCTGGTGGCGGCCGGGCTGTCCAACGCCGAGATCGGTGCCCGGTTGACGATCAGCTACGCCACCACCAAGACACACGTCAGCCGGATCCTGGCGAAACTGGGCCTGCGGGACCGGGCGCAGCTCGTCGTGTGGGCGTACGAGACCGGCCGCGTACATCCCGGGATGTACTTCCGAACCGGGGACAACACCGATTCCTGACGGCCCTTTCCGGGACCACGATGGAATTCGTGAAACGACGGACTCTTCTCGCCCTGCCATTGTTCGCCGCGGCCTGTTCGTCCGCTCCCCCACGCGCCGCGCCCACCCGCCTGCACATTCCGCCGGTCCTGCCACCGGCGATCGACGCGGACGGCGCCAAACGGTTCACGCTGACCATGCGGGCCGGTTCGAAGACCTGGGGAATCAACGGCGACTTCCTCGGCCCGACCGTTCGGGCCGCCCGCGGCGACACCGTGCGGATGGCGGTCACCAACCGGCTGCCCGAGACGAGCACCCTGCACTGGCACGGGATGCGGCTGCCGGCCCGGATGGACGGCGGCCCGCATCAGATGATCGAACCGGGCGCGACGTGGACCCCGGAATGGACGATCGATCAGCCGTCGATGACGTCGTGGTTCCATCCGCATCTGCATGAGAAGACCGCCATGCACGTCTATCGGGGTGTGGCCGGGCTGTTCCTGGTGAACGATTCCGATGATCCCGCGCTGCCGGATACCTACGGTGTCGACGACATTCCGCTCATCATTCAGGATCGCAATTCCAGCGGCTCGGTCGGCGGCGTCGACAGCGGCACGTTCGGGCTTCTCGGTGACGTCGTCCTGATCAACGGCACGCGCGGGGCGGTGTTCACCGCGACCACCTCACTCGTCCGGTTCCGGCTGCTCAACGCGTCCAACGCCCGGGTGTACCGGGCCGGGTTCGCCGACGGCCGTACCTTCGCGGTGATCGCCGGGGACGCCGGCTTCCTGGAGCGGCCGGCGACCGTGGACCGGGTGAAGATCAGCCCGGGTGAGCGGGTGGAGATCGTGGTCCGGTTCGCGCCCGGCGAGACGGTGGTGATGAACAGCGTCGGCGAGTCCGAGCGCTCCGCCAACGACATCGAGGAAGACGACTTCGACCTGCTCACGGTGGTCGCGGCCGGATCCCTCACGTCGTCACCCGCGCTGCCGTCCGCTCTCGGCGGCACTCCCCCGGAGAGCCCGCCGGCCGGTGCGACGGTCCGCCGGTTCGCGCTGTCCGGCTCGGAGATCAACGACCGGGACATGGACATGACCCGGATCGACGAGGTGGTCCCGGCCGGCGCGCACGAGATCTGGGAGATCGACAACCGGACGTACGCCCACAACTTCCACATCCACGAGGTGGCGTTCCGGATCCTGGAGATCGACGGGCAGCCGCCGCCCGCGTACCAGGCCGGGCCGAAGGACACCGTCTTCCTGCCCAAACACGCCAAGGCCCGGCTGTCGGTACGGTTCGGGCGGCACGTGGATCCGACGGCGCCGTACATGTACCACTGCCACATCCTGCGCCACGAGGACAAAGGCATGATGGGCCAGTTCGTGGTGGTCGAACCCGGCACCGAGGCGCTGGTGGCCCGAACCATCACCGGACACCACGATTAGACCTTTTACCGTCCGCTGTCCCTCCGTTGATCATCTGCTGTACCGCCGTTCGGCACCGTGGAGAGCCCCACCAACGAGGAGGCACTCCGATGGCGAATCGAATCAGCAGGCGAGCACTCGCGGTGACGGCGGCCGGTGTCACCGTGGCGATCGCCGGACCGATGGCGGTGAGCGCCACCGCCTCACCGGGCCAGTCCCGCACCGGCGCCACGGCGCAGCAGGTCCGCTCACTCTTCGACGGGTGGAACCGGGCGCTGGCCACCGGTGACCCGCAGCGGGTCGCCGACCGGTACGCCCGGGACGCGGTCCTGGTCCCGACCGTCTCGAACGACGTCCGGACCGACCGGGCCTCGATCGTCGACTACTTCGAGCACTTCCTGGACAACGAGCCGCAGGCGGTGATCACCGAATCGCACGTGAACGTGCTCGACCCGACGACCGCGGTCGACACCGGCACCTACCGGTTCACCCTCGGCGGGCCGGCCGGCGAGCGGACCGTGGACGCCCGCTACACGTTCGTCTACGAGCTGCGCAACGGCAAGTGGCTGATCGTGAACCACCACTCGTCGGCGATGCCGGCGCCGGTGACAGCGCGGTGACCGGGGCCGGGTGGGCGCCGCGGCCGGCGGCGCTCACCCGGGCCGGAACTCCAGGACCACGGTCAGGCCCGGACCGGTGCCGCCGGTCAGCCGGACCGCACCGCCGTCGTCCTCGACGAGCTGTCTGACGATCGCCAGGCCGAGCCCGGAGCCACCCGCCCGGCTCTCGTCACCCCGCCAGAACCGGTCGAAGGCCCGCTCCCGTAGCTCCGGCGGGATGCCCGGCCCCTGATCCCGGACCGTGATCAGCACCGGTCCGCCCCGGCTCTCCGCAGCGACCGTGATCTCCGTATCCGGCTCGGACACCTCCAGCGCGTTGGCCAGCAGGTTGTCGAGAACCTGCTCCAGATGGCCCCGGGTGATCAGCGCGACCGGGCCCGGCCCGGCGACCACGCCCCGCAGCCGTACGGCCCTCTCGTCGGCGGCCGCCCGCCAGACACCCAGGCGCTCCTCGATCACCTCGGACACCCGGACCGCCTCCGGCGCCGACACGTCCCCCTCGGCCCGGGCCAGCGCGAGCAGCCCGTTGACCAGCCGGCTCATCCGTACCACCTCGGCCGTCGCCTGATCCACGTCCTCGCGGAACAGCGGATCGCCGGCCTGATCGGCGATGTTGTCCAGGGACAGCCGCAACGCCGTCAGCGGGGTACGCAACTGATGGGAGGCGTTCGCGATGAAGGTGCGCTGCGACCCGACCAGACCGTCGATGGTCCCGGCCGCGGTGTTCAGCGTGCGCGCCAGAGTCCGCACCTCGATCGGGCCGGTCTCCTGCACCCGTACGGTCAGGTCGCCGTCCCGCAGCCGGCCGGCCATCCGGATCAGCGCCCGCAGCGGACTGGTCACCCGCCGGGCCAGCAGCACACCGAGCAGTGCCGCGACGATCAGCACCGCTACCGCCAGGCCGGCCCGGAACCCCCAGATCTGCCACTGCCGCTGCTCCATCGGCGCGGACGGGTACGTCACCCGCACCGCACCGGCCACCGTCCCGTCGTCGGCCCGGGCCGGGACCGCGACCACCAGACCCTCGTCGCCGAGCGCCGCCTGGAAGCCCCACTCGACGACCCGCCGGCCGGCCAGAGCCCGCGCGAAGGGGTCATCGGCGGGCAGCCCGGCCCGCGCCCGGTCGCCGAAGACGACGTCGAGCCGGCCCGGGGTCTGGCGCTGGTAGGCGTCGGTCAGCCGTTCCAGGGCGTGCCGGGACGGCATGTCACCGACCGCCACCAGCAGCGCCGCCGTCTCGGCCTCACGGGTCGCCGCGCTCACCGCGTCGTCCCGCAGCTGATCGGCCAGCTGCCAGGCCACCGGCACCGTGAACGCCCCGATCGCGATCGCGACCAGCACCACGTAGCTGACCACCAGCTGGCGGATCATTCGGCGGCCAGCAGCCGGAAGCCGACGCCGCGCACCGTCTCCACGGTGATCACGGCGCCGAGTTTGCGGCGCAACGCCCCGACATGCACGTCGAGGGTCTTGGTGGGGCCGAACCAGTTGCTGTCCCAGACCGCCTCCATGATCTCCTCCCGGGTGAACAGCCGGCCCGGTTCGGTGCTCAGGTAGGCGAGCAGCTCGTACTCCCGGGGCGCCAGCACCACCTCGGCGCCGTCGACGAGCACCCGCCGGGCCCGCTGGTCGATGGTCAGGCGCCCGGAGACGACGGCTTCACCGGCCGGCTGGGCACTGCGGCGCAGCACCGCCCGGATGCGGGCGACCACCTCCCGCATCCCGAACGGCTTCGACACGTAGTCGTCGGCCCCCAGCTCCAGGCCGACGACCCGGTCGATCTCCTCGGCCCGGGCACTGATCACGATGATCGGCACGTCACCGCGGGCCCGTAACTCCCGGCAGACGTCGAGACCGTCGGTGTCCGGCAGCCCCAGATCCAGCAGCACCAGGTCGCAGGGCCCGGCGGCCAGGGCGGAGCGGCCGTCGGTCACCCACTCGACCTCGAAGCCGTACCGGCCGAGGCCACGACGCAGCGACTCCGCGACCGGGCGGTCATCCTCCACGAGAAGCACACGCACCGCGAAAGGGTAGCCGTGATCAACAACGGTCCCGGACAGCGTCGTCGCAGCCCACCGACCCGATCACGGCACTGTGCGACCGGACGCCTACCGACAGGTCACCTTCGGCGGCACTTCGGCAAGCGGACGGACAACAGCCGGACAACGAAGATTTCCCTCAGAAGTTGATCATGTGGCCGGAGAGTCCGTGGATCGCCTCCTTCACCGCCTCACCCAGCGTCGGATGCGCGTGCACGTTGCGGGCCACCTCGGTCACCGTCAGATCCCACTGCTGGGCCAGGGTCAGCTCGGGCAGCAGCTCGGTCACGTCCGGGCCGATCAGGTGGGCGCCGAGCAGTTCGCCGTACTTCGCGTCACTGAGGATCTTGACGAACCCGGTGGCGTCACCCAGGCCGTGCGCCTTACCGTTCGCGGTGAACGGGAACTTCGCCACGCGTACGTCGTACCCACGCTCCCGGGCCTGCTCCTCGGTGTAACCGAAGCTGGCGATCTGCGGCTGGCAGTAGGTGGCCCGCGGGATCATCGCGAAGTCCAGCGTCATCGTCTCCACCCCGGCGATCGTCTCCGCCGCCACCACACCCATCGCCTCGGCGGCGTGCGCCAGCATCAGCTTGGCGGTCACGTCGCCGATGGCGAAAATATGATCCACGCTGGTACGGCCGTGGTCGTCGACGTCGATCGCGCCACGCTCGGTCAGCGCGACTCCGGTCTTCTCCAGCCCGTAACCCTCGACGTTCGGCGCGAACCCGATCGCCTGCAGGACCTTCTCCGCCTCCAGGATCTTCGTGGTGCCGCCCTTGGAGACGGTCACCCGCACCTTCCCGTTGCGCTCGTCGATGCCCTCGACCCTCGTGCCGGTGAGCACCTCGATCCCGAGCTTGCGGTACTGCTTCTGGATCTCCGCCGAGACGTCCCGGTCCTCCAGCGGCAGCATCCGGTCCAGGAACTCCACGATCGTCACCTTGACGCCGTAGTTGTGCAGCACGTACGCGAACTCGACGCCGATCGCCCCGGCACCCGCGATCACGATGCTCTCCGGCAGCTCCCCGTCCAGGATCTGCTCCTCGTAGGTGACCACCCGCTCCGACCGGCTGGTCCCCGGCAGCAGCCGCGGCGTCGCCCCGGTCGCGATGATCGCGTGGTCGAAGGTGATCGTCTGCCCGCCCACGGTCAGCGTGTGCGCGTCGGTGAACACGCCCCGCCCGTCGTACTCCACGATCTTGTTCTTCTTCATCAGGTAGTGCACGCCCTTGACCCGGCCGTCGGCCACCTTGCGGCTGCGCTGGAACGCCGCCCCGTAGTCGAACGACACCTCGCCCTTGATCCCGAAGGTCTTGGCCTCACGGGTGAAGATGTGCGCGAGCTCGGCGTTGCGCAGCAGGGCCTTGGTCGGGATGCAGCCCACGTTGAGGCAGACCCCGCCCCAGTACTTCTCCTCGACGACGGCCACCCGCATGCCGAGCTGGGCCCCACGGATAGCCGCCACGTACCCGCCGGGACCGGCACCCACCACCACGAGATCAAAATGTTCAGCCATGGCCCGGACGATACCCACCGGTTCTCCGCGGAGGCATCTGCCACAGCCCTCAGTCGTGCCAGCTGTCCTGGTTCGCGAAGGACAGCACCTCGAGCGTCGACGGCCCGAAGTCGTTGGTGCTGTCCCGGACGGTGAACCCTTCCGCGGTGAGAATCTCGGTCATGGTCCGGCTCATGATCTCGACAACCACCGTGTAGTGATGAGGCGGCGCCTTCTCATAGCCCGGCACCTCGTCGTCCCCACTCGGTATCGAGCGCCGGAAAGCGTCCGTCAGCGCGCGGTCGGTGTGCCAGGCGATCAGCACCGGGGCGTGGCAGTTCACCAGAACGTCGACTTTCACCTCGGCGCCGATCGTCCCCAACAGCGGAGACATGTGCGGTGCCACGATGGGTAGCCCCGCGGCGGCGAGGGCGTCCCGGACCCGGCCCGCCAGACTCTCCCGGCGGATCAACTCGTCGCGCGGAACCACTTCGATCATGCGCTGTTCCTATCCGAACGAGCACGCCGCCGCAGCGGATACCGCCGAACCTCGTCGCCACGGGCTGGTGGAACGGCACCCCACCGGCCGCTCCCGTCCCCGTCCCGCCCGGCCGTCGCCTGGCGGTCCTCTGGTGGGATTGACCGGTCCCGCTCACAGGTATCGGCTCGCTATCGCCTCCCCCATCCGGATCGCTCCGTCCACGTGCTGGAAGCCCAGCCCGGCGATGTCGGAGCTGGCGAACGACAGGGGTCCGACCTCCTGGCGCAGGTGCGGGCCGTACCGGGTGAGCGAGCCGATGTCGAAGCTGGTGCCGAACGCGCCGACCGTCCACTCGTCGGCCATCCACGGGCTCTCGTAGTAGTGGACCGGTGTCAGGGCCTGCGGACCGTAGTAGGCGGCCAGCGACTCCAGCACCGCCCGCCTGCGATCCTCCGGGGTCAGGGCCAGGATCCGGTCGGCCTTCACGTCGGAGACGAACCCGACCAGGGTGCCCCGGGTCTCGCCGTCGATGTCCTCGTTGGTGTTGTCGTAGGCCTCGTGAACCAGCGCGTACGGGCTGAACGCCGTCCCGGACAGGCCCCGCTCCCGCCAGAACGGGGTGTCGTAGGTGATGTGCAGCTTCACCACCAGCCCGAACGAGATGTGCTGGCGCATCTGGGCCTGGACCGGTGGGAGCGCCGGAACATACCGCACCCGGCTGACCAGTGTCGGCGGCACCGCCATGACGATCTTGCGCCCGGAGTAGCCGGCCCGCTCGGTGAAGACCGTCCCGCCCGCCTCGTCCCACTCGATCCTGGTGACCGCCTCGGACAGGTGCACGGTGCCCTCGGGCAGCCGGGCGGCCAGGGCGAGTGGCACCCGCTGCAGACCACCGACCACCCGGCGGTCCAGGATGAAGTCGGCGTCGACCAGGTGGCTGAACCCACCGGCGGAGGCTGCCATCAGCACCGCGGACAGGGCCGAGAACGAGTGGGCCGGCTTGGTGAGCATCGCCGGGCCGATGTAGAGGCCGATGTTGTCACGGGCCTCGGCGTCCTCGGTCTGCTGGGCCAGCCAGGTCGCGAACGAGATCCGGTCCAGCTCGTCGGCGTCCGGATGCTCCCACGGGGAGAGCGGGTCCATCTGGCCGGCCAGCCGGTCCAGCTCCTTGGTGAGGCGTTCCATCTCGGACTCGGTGTGCGCCGGGACCGGGAACTGCTCCCCCTCGAACGTCCTCCGCACCCCGTCGGCGCCGATGTAGACGGACTCGCCGGCCCGGTACCGCGAATACATCTCCAGCCCCAGCTCGTCGAGCAGGGCCAGCAGCGCGGTCTGGTCCGGGGAGACCCACTGGCCGCCGACCTCGAGGCGGACGCCCTCGATGTCCTCGGTGAGCAGGCGGCCGCCGACCCGGTCGCGGGCCTCCAGCACGAGCACGCTGCGGCCCGCGGCGTGCAGGCGGTTGGCGATGGTCAGCCCGGTGACACCGGCCCCGACCACCACGACGTCGAAGTCGGTCACGGTATACCTCCAGATACGGCGGGTTCCTGCTGAGTTTCGGCGGGTTCCCGCTGGGTGACGGCGGGTTCCTGCTGGGTGATGCAGTGGATGCCGCCACCGCGCGCGAAGATCGCCCGGGCGTCGACACCGATCACCCGGCGGCCGGGATAGGCGGCCGCCAGGATCTCCAGCGCGGCGGCGTCCCGCGGATCGTCGAACGTGCAGGCGACAACACCGGAATTACAGACCAGATGATTGACGTACGAGTGATCGACCGGTCCGCCCTCGTCCTCGATCTCCTCGGGCGCGGGCAGCTCGACAACCGTCCAGCCGGGTTTCAGCGCACTCCGGAACAACTCGTCCAGCTCGTGATCGGGATGCCGTGGGTCGCGCTGCCGATGCAGCAGCACCGTCCCCGGGCGCGGGAAGGCGGCCACGATGTCGACGTGCCCGCGGGTGCCGAACTCGCCGTAGTCACGAGTCAGCCCGCGCGGCATCCACACCACCTCGTGCACACCGAGGGTGCGCATCAGTTCGGCCTCGACGCCGGCTCGGCTCCAGCCGGGGTTGCGGCCCGGGTCGAGCTGAACGGTCTCGGTCACCAGCACGGTGCCGTGCCCGTCGACATGGATGCCGCCGCCCTCGTTGACCAGGTCGGAGCTGATGATGGTGGCGCCGGCCCACTCGGCGACCTGCCGGGCGATCCTCGCGTCGCGCTCCCACGACGCCCAGCTCTGCCCGCCCCAGCCGTTGAACACCCAGTCGACGGCGCCGAGCCCGCCCGGCCCGACCACGAAGGTGGGGCCGATGTCACGCATCCACGCGTCGTCCAGAGGCGCCTCGAAGAACTCGACGGCGCCGCCCAGCCAGCGCCAGGCGTCCTTGACGGCCGACGGGTCGACGACCATGCGGACCGGTTCGAACTCGGCGACCGCGAGGGCCACCGAAGCCCAGGCCTCACGCGCGTCGTCGCCGTCGGTGTAGCCGGAGGACGGCCAGGCCATCCAGGTGCACGTGTGCGGCTCGGTCTCGGCCGGCATCCGCCACGTGGTGCCGCCGGTCATGTCAGCCCGCCGTAGGTGTCGGGACGCCGGGTGCGCAGGAACGGGAACAGGGTCAGCCAGTCCCGTCGCTGGTCCAGGTCCAGATCGGCGACCAGGACGGCCTCCTCGTCGCGGGGGGCCTGAGCGAGGATCCGCCCGTACGGGTCGACGATGAACGACGAACCGTAGAAGCTGATCCGGCCCTCGTCGCCGGTACGGTTCGGGACGACCATGAACAGTCCGTTGGCGATGGCGTGCCCGACGATGACCTGCTGCCACAGCGGCTGGGTGTCGAAGTCGGGGTGGTCGGGCTCGGAACCGATCGCCGTCGGGTAGGCCAGGACGTCGGCGCCGGCCAGCGCATAGGACCGGGCGACCTCGGGGAACCACTCGTCCCAGCAGGTCGGCAGACCGTAGCCGACCCCATCGAACCGGTGCACCGGATAGGCCTCGGCGGCCGGGCCGGGGCGGAAATACTTGTCCTCCACATAGCCCTCGGTCACCGGGAGGTGCGTCTTGCGGGTCTTCGCCACGACAGCACCGGACTCGTCGACCAGGATCGCCGAGTTGTAGCCGAGGCCGTCACCCAGGTCGACCTTCTCATACAGCGACGCGTGCACCAGGATCCGGTGCCGGGCGGCGGCCTCCGCGGCGAACGCGACGGTGGGCCCGCCGAGCAGATCCTCGGCCGCGTCGACGGCCTTGCCCACCGGGTCTTCGAAGGCTGGATACTTCGAGAGCGTCAGCTCGGGCAGGAAGACGATGCCCGCTCCCGCCTCGGCGGCCTGTGCGATGCCGTCGTGGAGCACCGACCGCAGCTCGCCGAGGTCGGGCCGCCACCGGTGCTGCACCAGGCCGACGCGCAGCGCTGGGCGGGCCGGCTCGTCGACACGTGCCGGCGAGTCGAGGACCGCTGACCGGATCAGTTCCATGGCCATCCTTCGACGAGAGTGTTGGGTCGAACCCTAACGAACTGCATTCGTTTCAATATGGTGGCGTTGCTCACCCTTAGCAAGGGATTCCGTCGTACGGAACCGTAAAATCCAAGGTTTCCGCAGTCGGCGCGTGGCCTGCCTCAAGTATGGCGAGGGAGCCTGGTCAGGAAATCGGACCAGGGTCCGATGTTTGCCGGTGGCCGCCGGTGTCAAGGTGGACCGCGACGTCGTACAACAGCCGGACCGGCTCGCCGTGGCTGACGCCGACGAAGACGGGCTCGCCCGCCGGCGTCCGGCCACTGCGCCAGACCGCCTCACGGGCGGCGTCCACCGAGTCCCGGTGTGCTCGGCCCGCCAGGTGCAGGTCCATCACCCGGCGGGCGGTCTTGCGGTCGCTCTCCAACTGAATCCGCAGGAGTGCCATGCCGCTCTCCTTGAACAGTGTTAATCCAACTTACCGACGATAAGTTTAAGATAGGCCGGTGACCTCGATATGGCTACGCGACGAGACTTCACGCTCCCGCCGTTCACCGCAGCTCACGGTGGGCCGGATCGTCACCGCGGCGGTCGGGCTGCTCGACGAGGAGGGCACCGACGGGCTGACCATGCGCAAGCTGGCGCAGCGGCTGGAGGTGACGTCCACCGCTCTCTACTGGCATGTGCGCACCAAGGACGACGTGCTCGACCTGGCGGTGGACGAGGTGTTCGGCGAGGTGGTGATCCCACCGGTGAGCCCGGACTGGACGGCCGACGTGCGGGCGCTGCTGCACGGCTGGCGCGCCACGATGCTCATTCACCCGTGGGCGCCGGCGCTGATCGGCCGCCCGATGCTGGGGCCCAATGTGCTGGCCCGCACCGAGTTCCTGCAGGCCGGCCTGGTCCGCGGCGGGCTGTCCGGCGAGCGGCTGGCGGTGACCACCCGGCTGCTGGCCAACTATGTGATCGGCGCGGCGGTCACCGAGGCCACGTGGCGGCGATCTCCGGGAGGCGAGGCCCGTCGGCACGTCACGGCCTCCCCCACCACCTATCCCACGCTGATCGATTCCGGCCATCTGGACGAGTCCCGCTGGCCCGAGGACGTCCTGTTCGCACGTGGGCTGGACGCCCTCCTCGCGCTCTGATCAGCGCGGCGGCAGGGCTCCCGGAATCGCCGGCGCGGCCGATCCGCACGTGGGCCGGGCCCTCGGTGGTGCGCACGGGCCCGGAGCCGTCTCCTCACTTCCGCCCCGCCCCGGCACAAGCCGTGCGGGCCGGGATGCGAGCATGGCCGCGTGATGACGACGAGCCGTGGACTCCTGCGGGCCGCCACCCCGGGCGATTGCGGAGCGCTGCTGCAGCTGTGGACGCTGCTGTTCGGCAGTGCCGCCGAGGAGCCGTGGCGGGGTCACGCCGCAGATTGGTTCGCGCGGCGGGTCGAGTGCGAGGCGACGGCCCGGTTCCCGGTGATCGAGGTCGACGGCATGGTGGTCGCCACCGCGGTCGGAGCCTTGGACCCCGATTGTGTGCGGGGACGCACCGTTCGCCTGATGAACGTCTTCACCCTGGCGAGCCATCGTGGGCAGGGTTTCGGAACGATACTCGTGCTCGACGTGCTGGGCTGGGCCCGGTCCATCGCTGCCGACCGGGTCGACCTGAGCGCCACCGCGGATGGGCGGCGCCTCTACGAACGCCTGGGCTTCACGACGACCACCACCCGGCGCATGAACCTGGTCCTCTGACCGGCCGCTCACCATATGGTCCCCGGGCACGGCTCCACGGCGGTTCGGGATCACCTTCGGCCGGTGTCCGGCGTTCGTTCTTCTTCGCCGCCGGCGATTCTGTCCACCAGGGTGGCGATCAGGTCTTCGGCTGTGGTGCCGCCCCACTTGGGGTCGGCCAGCTGGTTGCCCACCTCCATGCCGGCGATACCGCCGGCGCTGGCGATCAGCAGCGCGCCGTAGTGCCGGGACTCCGCCTCGCCCACCAGGTCCGCGATGATCGCCAGAAAGTCGGTCTGGCTGCGCTGGGCGGCTCGGGCCAGAGCGTCCGGATCACCCGGCGGGCGGCTGAACATCAGTCGGTAGAGATGTGGGCGGGTGCGGCCGATGTCGACCATTCCCATCAGGCCGGCCTTCAGTTTCCGCCGGGTGGACAAGTCCGGCGCGGCACGCAGGGCCGCCATCTGGTCGGCGACCCGGTCCCATGCCTGGACGCCGATCGCGATCAGCAGGCTCTCCTTGTCGGCGAAGTGCCGGTAGGGCGCTCCACGGGTCACCCCGGCCCGCGCGCCCACACCACGCAGCGTGACCGCGTCCGGTCCGCCGTCGTCGAGCAGGTCGGTGGCCGCCGCCAGGAGGGCGCTTCGGGTGGCGGCGGCGGATTCCGAGCGGCTGATCATGCGATTCATCGTATCGAGCCTGGGATGACACCGTCACCTCAAAAGGTTGACAGCGTCATCCGGAGGGCGCCAGGTCGGCTGAAGCCGAGGGGAGGACTGAGCCGTGCGTCGTGTTGGAGGTGCCGGAGATTTGGATTGCACGGTCACCACCGAGATCAGAACGATCGCTCCACCGGCCCACTGAAGTGGAGACAGCGACTCACCCAGGAGAGACGCCGCCAGGGCCGCTGTCACCACGGGCTCTGCGGTGGAGAGGATCGCGGCCGTGGAGGGTCCGGTTCGGCGCAGGCCGGCGAAGAACGTCAGTGCGGCCAGGACTGTCGACATCACGGCTATGGCTGCCAGCCAGAGCCAGCCGGACGGGGCGAAGTTCACGTCGGGGCCGCCGGTCGCCGCTGACCGGACGACCAGGGCGGCCGACGCGCCGGCCATCACCGTCGCGGTGAGCGGTACCGGTGGCACCTGCTGGACCACACGATCGGAGACCAGGATGTAGAGCGTGTAGGTGAGGGCCGAGCCCAGCGCCAGCGTCACACCCAGCGGATTCAGCATGCCGACGCCCCCGCCCAGCAGCACCAGGAGTGTGCCGGTCGAGGCTGCCAGCAGGGCTGCGACTCGGGCGGGTGTCAGGAGGTCCCGGCCCAGCAGGGCGGCGATCGCGGTCACCATCAGCGGATAGGTGTAGAGGATCAGTGCGAGAAGTGACGCGTCCATCACCGTCAGCGCCTCGAAGAACAGGGTGGCCTGCGTGGCGTAACCGACGGCGCCCAGACCCAGCGCCACGACCAGGTGCCGGCCCCGTGGGCGGGCCCACGGGCCTGCCGCGACCAGCACCGCCAGGATCAGCGCGGCCAGCGTGAAACGGATCAGGAGGAGAGTCGGCGCGGTGACTCCGGCGACGTAGGCGTACTTGCCGAAGATTGCCATCGCCCCGAAGCAGGCGGCGGAGATCAGACACAGCAGCGGTCCCATCCATCGAGCATCAGCCCGCCCGACCGTTCAGGTCCAGTGATGATTATTGGAGATCAATGGTTAGATATTGTGCATGGATCTGAGGCGGCTGCGATTTCTTCGGGAGTTCGAGGAGCGGGGCACCCTCGGAGCGGTGGCCACTGCCCTCGGCTACAGCCCGTCGGCCGTGTCGCAGCAGCTCGCCGTGCTGGAGAAGGAGGCCGGCGCGGTTCTGCTGGAGAAGGCCGGCCGCGGGGTGCGACTCACCGACGCCGGGCGGCTGCTGGCACGGCACGCGCGGATCCTGCTGGCCGCGGCGGAGGCGGCCGAGTCGGATCTGGCGGCACTCGACTCGACCGGGCGGGGCATGCTGCGGGGCACGGTCCGGGCCGGTGGGCTGCAGTCGGCGGCTCGACGGCTGCTCGTTCCGGCGGTGGCCCGGGTGATGGCCGAGCATCCGGGTGTGCGGCTGGAGATCTCCGAACTGGAGCTGGAGCAGGCGCTGCCGGAGTTGCGGCTGGGGTCGGTCGATCTGGTGATCAGTGACGAGTACGACGGGCAGCCCCGGCCACGGCCGGACGGTGTGCGGCTCACACCCCTGCTCGCCGAGCCGTCCCGGGTGGTGCTGTCCGCCACGCACCCGCTGGCCGTGGTGGGTGGGCCGGTGCCGCTGGCGGCGCTGCGGGGCGAGGCGTGGGTGTCGTCGCACGAGGGCACCGGCCATCACGCCATGGTCGTCGGCACCTGTCGTGCGCTCGGTGGCTTCGACCCGGACCTGCGGCACCACTCCAACGATGCCGGCGTACAGCTGGAACTGGTTCGTCTCACCGGCGCCGTCGCCCTCCTGCCGCTGCTCACACTGCCGCAACCGGGCGCCGGCCTGGCCTACCGTGAGGTGACCGGATCGGTGTTGGGCCGCCGCCTGTTCGCGGTGACCAGGGATGGACCGCCGTCCCCGGCACTGACCGCCTTCCTCACCGCGGTCATCGCCCAGGCCCGCGACCTGACCGACGGCCGCGCCGCGGACCCGGACAGAAGTGCGGCAGACCCAGACAGAAGTGCGGCAGAGCCAGATAGAAGTGCGGCGGACGCGGCGAGGCAAGCGGTGACGACAGACAACAGCGCGGCGGACGCGGTGGGACAGGCCGCGGGGACGATCAGCTGACGGTGGCCAGCGCGTGGGTGACCGACGACGGCGCGGCGGGGAGTAACGGCAAGCGGACCGCCGGGGTCGGGATGCGGCCCTGGGTGTGCAGGACGCCCTTGAGGACACTGGGGTTGGGCTCGGCGAACAGGGCCCGGGCCAGCGGCACCAGCCGGTTGCCCAGGTGGCGGGCGCGGGCATGATCGCCGGACTGCCACGCGGTGGCCAAGCGAACGAACGCACGGGTGTCCACATGCGCCGAAGCCAGAATGCCGCCGTGTGCGCCGATCGCCAGCAGCGGGGAGATCAGGGCGTCGTCGCCGCCGAGCAGGGCGAAGCCGTCCGGCATATCCGCCACCAGCGCGACCGTGGTGTCGTCGATGACGGTGGTGGCGTACTTCATGCCGATCACGCCGGGGATGCCGGCCAGGTGGAGCAGGGCCTCCGCCGACAGCGTCTGGCCGGTCCGCTGCGGGACGTGATAGATCACCAGGGGTACGGTCGCGGCGAGCACCTCGAAGTGGGCGATCACCCCGGCCTCACCGGGGCGGACGAACGCGGGCACAGTGCTCAGCGCCGCCGTCACCCCCGGCCGTTCGGCCAGATCCGGACGGGCGCCGACCAGGAGCGGTGTGCCGTACTCGCGGCTGACCGTGACCGCCACCTCGACGACCGCGTCCTGCTCGGCGGGGGTCAGCGACGCCGGTTCGCCGGTGGTGCCCAGCGCCACCAGCCCGGACGCCCCGGCGTCCAGGACGTCACGGGCCAGGCGGTCCAGGGCGTCCAGTGCCACCGCACCGTCGGCGTCGAAGGGAGTGATCAGTGGTACGAGGATGCCGTTCAGTGCCATGCACCCAGCCTCGATGGTGTCGAGCATCAGGTCCAGTTCACGATCGCGAGGCTGACCGTAAGCTGAACTTATGCTCGACGTACGCCGCCTCCGTCTGCTCTGTGATCTGTCCCGCCTGGGCACGATCGCCGCCGTCGCCGAGACCCACACATACACCCCGTCGGCTGTCTCGCAACAGCTCTCCGCGCTGGAACGGGAGGCGGGAGTGGCCTTGCTGGAACGTACCGGCCGAAAGGTCTCCCTGACCGGCGCCGGCCGGGTCCTGGTCGCCCACGCCGAGACCGTCCTGGCCGCCCTGGAACAAACCGAGGCAGCGCTCGCCGCCGCCACCACCGGGCCCTCCGGTGAGCTGCGCATCGGCGCGTTCCCCAGCGCGATCAGCACCCTGCTCACCCCGGCCCTGGTGACCCTGGGTGAACGGCACGCCGGGCTGGAGCTGATGGTGACCGAGATCGATCCGGCGGACGTGCCGGCCGCGTTGCTGGACCGGCGGCTCGACGTCGGGCTGATCCAGGACTGGGATGTCGCTCCCCGGCCACCCGACCAGGGGCTGGACAGCGTGCCGCTGCTCGACGAGACCGTCCATCTGGCCGTCGGCGGGCCGGTCGGCGCGGGTCTCGCGGAGCACCGGGACGCGGACTGGATCCTGGCCACCCCGGGCACGCTCTGTCACACCGCGACCCTGCAGATCTGCCGGGCGGCCGGGTTCGTGCCGCGCGGCCGGCACCGGGTGGACGACTTCGGCACCGTGCTGGCCCTGGTCGCCGCCGGGCAGGGGGTCGCGGTGGTCCCGCAACTGGCGACCGGCCGGCTGCCCTCGGGCGTGTCACTGCTTCCGCTGCCGACCCGGCGCCGGACCCGGGTGGCGTTCCGCACGGGCGCCGCCGTCCATCCGGCCGTGTCAGCGTTCCTCGGCGCGCTCCAGCACGGATGAGAACTCCGCATAGGTTCGTTCGATCTCACCCTCATGACTGTGTACGAATCGGACCGCTGGGCGGGTCGCCATCAGTGCCGTCAGCCGGTCGTACATCGCCGCCAGCTCGGCCGGATCGAGGACACCCTCGCCGTCGCGGAGCACGAACCGGCGCAGGGCGTCCTCCCGGCTGTCGATCAGGACGATCTCGTGGAAGGCACAACCCAGCTCGGCGGCGAGGGCCTCGGCCTGCTCGATGAACCGCGGGCGGGCCAGCAGCTGCGGGACGATCACGTCGTACCCACTGGTCAGATGGGTCCGGGCGGCGGCCAGGGCGATGTCGCGGGCCAGCAGCCCGGCCGGTCCGGCATGGTCACGCCATGCGCCGAGCAGATCGCGGACGCGGTCGATGTCCAGATCGAGGGCGAGCGGGTGCCGGTCGGCGAACATCCGGGCGAGCGTGGACTTGCCGCAGGCCGGAGGGCCGTTGAGCAGGATCAGCCGGGGCATTCCCGAATCATATTTGGTACGCCGGCCGCGTCCACCACACTGTGGACGCGGCCGGGCGAGGGGTCAGCGGGTGGCCAGCGAGCGGCCTGCGGCGGACGCGGCCTCGTGGGCGTTCTTGCGCATCTCGGCGGCCGTGTCGGTGAAGGCGTCCAGCGCCGGGTTCACGCCGACCAGGGTGAACTCGCGCTCGATCAGGGTCAGCTCGGCACCCCAGATGTCACCGACGACGCGGCGCAGGTAGTCGGTGTTGTGGTCCCAGCCCTCACGCGGGGTGCCCGCGCCGTAGGCACCACCACGGGTGGTGAGGACGACGGCCGGCTTGCCCTCGAGGAACTTCTCACCGTTCTCGCCGCCGGCGATGGCCAGGTCGATCCAGGTCTTGGCGTGCTGGGAGACGCCGTAGTTGTAGAACGGCAGGGCAAGAATCACGGCGTCGGCGGCACGCAGCTCGTCGGCCAGCTCACCGGCCAGGGCGACGGCGCCGTGGTGGGCGTCGCTGCGCTGGTCGACCGGCACGTACGCGGCCTGGATGGCGGTGGCCCAGGCGTCGGCGGGCAGCGGGTCGGAGCCCAGGTGCCGTCGCTTGATCTCCGCGCCGCTCAGTTCCTTCTCCACCAGGTCGGCGAGCTCGGTGCTGGCGGAGTTGGGGCCGAGGATGCTGGCGTCGATACGCAGGATGGCCATGAGGGTCCCTTCATTTGAATGTTCAACAGGAGCATGCCACGGCCGCTGTTGAACGTTCAAGTCGCCCATCGCGTATTCTTCTGTTCCGTGAGCGACAGCACATCCGTCCCATGGCTCTCCGACGAGGAAACCCGCGCCTGGAAAGCACTCATCTCCGTGCTCACCACCGTCCCCGCGGCCATCGACGCCCAGCTCAAACGGGACTCCGGAGTCAACTTCTTCGAATACTCGATCCTGTCCGCCCTCTCCCAGGCACCCGACCGGTCGGTACGGATGGGGGCACTCGCACACCTGGCCGCCGGCACCCCCTCCCGGATCTCACACGCCGTCTCCCGGCTGGAAAAACACGGCTGGGTCGAACGCCACAGTGTGGAGACGGCCACCGAATCCCGGTGCGTGTGGGCGACACTTACCGACGCCGGCTGGGACGCGGTCGTGGCCGCCGCCCCCGATCACGTCCGCGAGGCCCGTCGCCTGGTCTTCGACGTCCTCACCCCGGACCAGGTCGGCCAACTCGCCGCGATCGGCACCCAGCTGCTGATGACGGCGGCGCCGCACATGCGCGCCTGCCTGGGCCCCCAGCCGGAGGACACCTAGCCGCCCGCTGGCCCCGGAGGCGAGAGACCTAGGGCACACGCGACCCGGAACGATGGCGTTTCACACCTTGGTCTGTGCCGTTTTACATATTTATGTACGTTCCGGGTGGCACTCCGCCCGCTCGCGGTCATCCTCCCGCGCGGGCGTCCGGCCGCGTGCCACGTCTTGGTCGGTCGCTCGCCGCGCGTTGGTCGGCCACCTGCCGCGCATTGGCCGATCTTGGAGGATTTGCCACCGTTTCGAGCCTTCTTCTCGGCTGCTGGCCCGCTCGCGGTCATTTCTTTGCGCGAATGTCCGCCCTCCAGCTCCGACCTGGCCGATCTTGGTGGATTTGCCACCGTTTCCGGTGGTAAATCCACCAAGATCTCTGCTGAGCGGGTCGCCCGCGCGAGGGATTGACCGCAAGTGATCAGGCGGCCGAGAACGAAGCTCGAAATGGTGGCAAATTGACCAAGATCTTTCGCAGGCGGACGCTCATCGGCTACGCCCCTCCGGCTACTGCCCCTCCCGCTACTGCCCTCGGCCATGGCCCCTCGGCCACGGCCCCTCGGACATGACCTCTCGGACACGGCCCCTCGGCCACAGCCTCTCGGACACGGCCCCTCGGCCACAGCCCCTCGGCCACAGCCCCTCGGCCACAGCCCCTCGGCCACAGCCCCTCAGCTACGGCCCCTCGGTAGGGAGAACGTTCTTTCTCGCGGAATGCCGGCCGGTTGAAAGCGAGGCCAGGAGCCGCGGATGGACAGAACGTTCGTTCTGGGGGCAGGCGGGCGGCGGACCTGGCTAGTAGCGTCGGCGGGCATGGTTGAGCAGACTGCCTCACGTTATCTAGCTGTCGTTGACGAAGCGCTGCCCGGGTTCGTGGAGAAGCTGTATCTGACGGGATCGGTCGCGCTCGGGGCCTACCAACCCGGGGCCAGCGACATCGACACGCTGATCGTTACCAGTCGTCACGCTACTGACGATGATCTCGGCATCCTGGCGGATCTGCATGCGGCGAGGGCCGGGCGTCCACATCTTGACGGCGTCTACCTGGATCGGGAAACGTTGATTCGACAACCCTCTGAGCAGCAGGTGGTGCCGTTCGTGGTGGACGGCGAGTTTCGCACCGGTCGGCCGTGCGGTGAACTGAACCCGGTGCTGTGGCTGCTGTTGACGCGCTACGGCATTCCCGTGCGCGGGCCGAGCGTGGCCGATCTCGGTCTCACCGTCGACTACGAGGCGTTGCGCCGTTACAACCTGGGGAACCTCGAAACCTACTGGGCACCCGGCGCCGAACCGCTCCGCACCACCGACACCGTCCAGCCCGAGGCGATCGCCTGGTGTGTGCTCGGGCCGGCCCGGCTGCATTTCACCCTCGCCCACCACGATGTCGTCTCCAAGGCTGGTGCCGCCGCCTACCTGGGCGAACTCTTTCCGGAGTACGCCGATGTCGCCGCCCGAGCGGTCCGCTGGCGGCGCGGCGAGCCGGTCGTGTTCACCTCCGCCGACGCGCACACCGTCGCCGACTCCATCGATGCCGTGGTCGCTGACGCACACCATCGCTGGGGATCCGCCTAGAGCCGGAAACCCACGTCGGCTCCGCGCCGAACCCGACCCCATCGGGATCCTTGACCACCCTCGCCGCTCCAACAACCGCCGGAACGGTCGCGCGTCGCTTTGAGCAGAAAGAACGTTCGTTCTCCCGGAACGTGAACCAACGCGAGGCGCCATCGCCGCGGAAACACCGGATGCGGCGCCGGAACGCGAGGCCAGGACCCGAGGCCGGGCGCGGGAACGCGGGCCGCAGAGCCGGGATGCGGGAACGCGGGGTGCGAGAGCGGTCCAGACGGCCCAGGAGTAGAGGTGGGGCCGGGACCGCGTTCGGCGCGGAGGCAGGGCCGGGACGCAGGTCCGAGTCACGGACGCAGGACCAAGTCACGGGACCGGGTCACGGGACGCGGGACCGAGTCACGAAACGCAGGACCGAGTCACGAAACGCAGGACCGAGTCACGGGACGCAGGGACGCTTCGTGGATTAGGGATGGGTGAGGGTGATGGGGGTGGTCAGGGGGCCGCGGCTACCGGTGACGGGGCGGCGGGATGCGGGCTTGGCAGGCGGGAATCGCGTTCGACGCGCTGGCCCCACCACGTGCCGGCCAAGACCAGGGTGATGCCCGCGGTGGCCAACAGGGTCAGGTGTTCGCCGCCCAGGCTGATGCCTATCAGGACTGCCCACACCGGTTCGGTGCCCAGGAGCAGGCTGGCTCGGGCCGGGGATGTGCGGCGGATCGCCCACAACTGGACCAGGAACGCGAACACGCTGCAACCCAGCGCCAGGTAGAGGATGCCGGCCCACTCCCCCGCCCCGAATCCGGTCGTTGTCAACGGCCAGGCCGCGGCGCCGAACAACACGGCGCCCACCACCGTCTGGATGGTCGTCAACGTCACCGTGTCGTCGGCGGGCCTGGTCAGGCGGCCGGACAGGGTCACGTGCGCGGCCCGGACCAGCGCGGCCAGCAACATCAGGACGTCACCCCAGTTGGGGGTACGCCACCCGGGCCCGGCCACCAGCAACGCCACGCCCGCGGTGGCCAGGGCGGCGGCCGCGAAGAAGCGGGGTGGCAGGCCGCCCTGCATCAGGGGTGTGATCAGGATCGTCAGGCTGATCAGCACGCCCGCGTTGGTGGCGCTGGTCATCGACACGCCGTAGGTCTCCAACGCCAGCACCGCCGCCTGGGTGCCGCCGAGCAGCAGCCCGACCGCCAGCTCGCGACGGCGGACGCGCCGCCGCAGCATCAGTGGGAGCAGCACGGCCGCCGACACCAGGTAGCGCAGGGCCAGCACGAGCAGCACGCCACCGGCCACCACCAGGGTTTTGGCGGCCAGGTAGCTGCTCCCCCAGATGGCGGCCACAGCCAGCAGAAGAAGGTCTCCGGTCACATCGGCAAGCGTGCGGGGCGCCGATCCGGTAGACAAGATGCCATCTGTTGAAACAACGATGTAGTGGGGCCTAATGGATCCGCACCACCTGCGACTGCTGCGGGAGCTGGGCGAGCGGGGCAGCCTCGCCGCTGTCGCGCGGGCCTCGCGCATCACCCCGTCCGCCGTGTCGCAGCAGCTCAACGCGCTGCAGCGGCAGTCGAAGGTGCCGCTGACCGAGCGCCGGGGCCGCCGTCTGGTGCTGACCGCGGCGGGGCAGGCGCTGGCCGCGGCGGCCGTCGACGTGATGGCCGCGCTGGACCGGGCCGCCCGGGCGGTCGGTGACCACCTGGACGATCCGGGCGCGCCGGTGAGTGTCGCGGCGTTCAACAGTGCCGCGCTGACCTGGTTCGCGCCGCTGTTCGCGCGGGCCCCGCAGGTGCGCTGCACGGACCGGGACGTGGCACACGCCGACTTCCCGTCGCTGGTCGGCGACTACGACCTGGTCATCGCGCACCGGCTGGCGCACAGTCCGCCGTGGCCTGCGGACCGGATCGCGGTCATCCCGATCATGCGGGAGCCGTTGTACGTGGCGATGTCCCTGACCCATCCGCTGGCCGCGCGCGAACCGCTCACCGCGTCGGACGTCGGTGCCTGGCCGTGGATCAGCGTGCACGACGGCTTCCCGCTGACCGGGGTGCTGACCGCGATCGCCGCGGCGGCCGGGCGGCCGTTGGACGTCCGGCACCGGGTCAACGAGTTCACCGTGGCGGCCTCGCTGGTCGCGGCCGGCGACATGCTGGCTCTGCTGCCCGGCCGGACCACGGTCCCCGGCCCGCGGCTGGCGTTGCGCGCGCTCACCGATCTGCCGGTGGCCCGGCACATCGACGTGCTGGCCCGGCCGGAGACCCTGCACCGCGCGTCGGTCCGGGCGGTCCTGGACGCGCTGCGGGCGATCACACCGCCCGAAGCGCCGTGACGGGAGACGCACGGCCGGGAATCGGTAGAGGCCCCGGGCGCACCGCGGGTGATCGACGTGGCAGTTGTCCGGGACGTCCGGTTCGCTGCCGAACGGCACTCCCCCGGCCCGCGGACGTCCCAGCACCCGGCCGAAGGTGTCCGGGTCGACGTCGAAGGCCGGTGCGTTTCCGGTCGGCTGGCCGACGGTCATGAAGCCGAGTGTCAGCCGGTCGTCGACGCGTACCGGCGCGAAGTGATGCTCCTTTCCCCGGTAGCTCCGTCAAGGCCGGCCTATGCGAAGTACGCCTTGATGCTGTTCGCCTCGCTGGTGACGGTGTCTGCGCTGATCAGGTCGGTGGCGTTCGCGGTGAGCACCGCGGCCCGGGTCCGCAGGATCTCGGCGGCCCGGCCACTGGTGTAGAGATCGGCCTTCAGGTCGGTGAGGGCTTTCTCGTACGCCGCCTTGAAGGTCGAATTCGCGTTGAAGCGGGTGACCAGGATGTTGCTCCGGCCGCCCATCCGCCCGGCTTGGTCGGGCCGCTGCTGGCCGCCTCCTTCGGGCCGGGCTCCGCCGCGGTCGCCCCCGCCGCGATTACCGCCGCCTCCCCCCATCCCGCCGAACGCCAGGTTGTGATCCCACGCGACCACCGTGAACTGATCCTTGTCGGTCGTGTACCGCAGATAGGAGTTGTTGCCCGGCCCGTCGATGTCGTCCGAGTTCTTGATCAGCTCCTGGACCGCCAGGTAGGTGGCGAACGCCCCGGTGTCCAGATGATCACCCAGCTCACTGCCGAACGTGGCGTCGTCGGACTCGTTGAGGAACTTGAGGAACGCGGTCAGCGGCGCGAAGTCCTCGTCACCGGCCTCCACGTCGAACACGTCGGTGTAGCTCGCCGCGTCGTCACCCCGATAGCTGTAGTCGCCGTTCGCCTCCGCCTTGTAGAGGACACCGGCACCGGTGAAGTTGTCGGCGGCCCACTTGTCGGCCGGGTTCTCGATGATCAGGCGCAGCACGTCGGTGCCGCCGGCGACACTCAGCCGGGTGGACGCCGACTTCTGGGTGGCCAGCCCGGCCTCGCCCAGCAGCTCCAGGGCGACCGCCTCGTTCAGTGACGACGCGGAATTGTTCGAGCGGACCACGAATTCGGTGTAGCCGCCGAGGTTCTGGCCGTCCACGTACTTGTCCAGGCGTACCAGCCAGGGCAGGTTCTGTGGGTTGCCGGTCTCGGTGGAATCACCCTTGGTGAGCCCGCGCAGCGACGAGTTGCCCTTCAGCCGCAGGCCGGCCCGCTCGAACGTCGTCCCGTCGACGACGACCGTCGCCTCGATCCACTTCTTGTCGCCGGAGTCCAGGTAGGTGTCGATCATCGCGTCGTAGTCGGCCTGCGCGAACGTGAAGTCGATGTCGTGCACCACGGCCGGGTCGAACAGCCCGGCGCCCGCCGTCGTCCCGCTCTCCGCCGTGGCGGTCGACGCGCAGGCGCCGAGGGCGACGAGGCCGACGGCGCCGGCGAGGGCAGCCCCGAAGGAGCGACGGGACAGGGTGTAGGGAGGCATCGAGGGTCACCCTTCGTAGCGGCGGTTCCGGATGTCTCCCAGAAAAGACGATTGCCTTGTGTACGGGCTGTGCCGGCCCTGTCAGTTGACGTTCAGATACGTGGCCACGTCTACGGCGATCTCCTGTGGATACTCTCCGTTGATCGCGTGCGAGGCCTCCGGATAGGTCTTCACCGTGGCCCGGGGCAGGACGCGCCCGGCGTACCCGGCGGCGGCTTCCGCGTCGTGCATCCGGGACTCGCCGGCCATCAGAACCAGTGCCGGGACGGTCAGCGCGGCGAGCCGGTCCCGGTCCGGCCGGGTGGGGGTGGCGAGTTTCATCGCGTACGCCCGCAGTCCCTCCTCGATCATGTCGGCCACCGGCACGTCCGCCACCGGTGCGTCGTTCGCGGTCCAGCTGGCGAAGCTCTCCCGCCAGGACCGGGGCGCCCAGCCGACACTCACCGGGATGGACCGCAGCACCGCACCGAACGACAGGTCACCGAAGGTGAGGATCGGGTCGAGCAGGATGATCCCGGCGACCTTCTCCGGGCGGTGCAGGGCCAGGTTCATCGCGGTCCAGCCGCCGAACGAGAGCCCGAACAGGTGGATCCGGGGCTCGGGCAGCGCCAAGAGCACCTCGTGCAGCCATTGGGCGTGATCGGATTCGGTCTCGATCGGGCGCTGCTGGACGCTGAGGCCGGGTTCACCGAGCAGGTCGACGGTGTAGACGTCGCGCAGCGCGAGCAGGGACGGCATGTTGTCGGCCCAGACCGGGGACGCCGACGCGCGGCCGGGCAGCAGCAGGAGTGGTGCGGCGTCCGGGGCGCCGCCGCCCGGCTCACCACCGCCGGCGAAGCGGTAGACCCGCACGACGCCGTAGCCGGTGCGGATGTCGAGGGTGCGCTCCGGGGCCGGCATGTCGGCCATCGCCGACCGGTAGGCGGTCCGGAACCGGTCATGGGCGCCGGCCGAGGTGAAGTAGCCGACCGGGGACGGGTCGCGCAGGGCGTAGGCCACCACGACGGCCAGGGCGACGAGAACGAGCGCCGCCCAGCGAAGTTTCGCTCTACTAACCATGCGGTCAGATTACTGACCGCATGGTAGAAAATTCAACCGGTAGGGTAGTGCGGTGCCCACGCTCACCGAACTCGCCCGCCGCGCCCAGCTGATCGGCGTCACCATCGACCTGATCGCGCGGCACGGCCACGCCGGCACCTCACTGGCCCGGATCGCCGAGGCGGCCGGCATCTCCAAAGCCGCCGTGCTCTACCACTTCCCGTCCAAGGACGCGGTGGTGCGGGCGGCGTACGACACGGTCATCGACGGGCTGACCACGCGGGTCGGCGCGGCGGTCGCCACCGAGTCCGGGGCGGCGGCGCTGGCGGCGTACCTCCGCTCGATCACCGGCTACCTGCGGGACAACCCGGCACACACCCGCATGATCGTGGAGGGCATCGGCGAGTCCCCGGCCGTCGAGGACACCCCGAACGCTCCGAGCCGCCGCGACGCGGTGGCCGCTCTGATCACCGCGGCCCGCGACGCCGGCGACTACCGCCCCGACGTGGACCCGCGGGTCACCGCGGTGATCGTGAACGGCGCCCTGGACGCGATAGTCGCCGAGAACCTGTCCGACCCGTCCTTCGACACCACCGCCGCCACCGAGTCCCTGATCACCCTGCTGGGCCAGGCCCTGCGCTAGGTCGTGTGCTCCCTTCCCGGGCGGGGCGGCGGGCGGCGGGAGCCAGGTGGCGGCGGCGCTGACCCGTGGGGGTCGCGGCCGTGCTCATCCCGGGCTTCCACCGGACGGCTGCGGTGAGCCGGGCACCGCAACCGGCCCGGAACGGCGCTGCCGGATCCGGATCGTCACCACGGTGATCAGGGCGACCACCGCCAGCGGCGCCCCGGGGAACTTGACGAACCGGGACAGCCCACCGCCGTCCGGCAGCACCAGGAAGGCGGCGGCGATGGTCAGCACCATCAGCAGCCGGGTCCGCACCGTGGTCGCGGCCAGCAGAGTCAGCGGCCACAGGATGTACCAGGCGTGGAAGACCGGGACCAGGGCCACGAACGCGACCAGCGAGAGGGCGGCGCCGTGCAGGGCCGCCCTCCCCCGGTCGGCGGCCCGCAGCGCCCGGAACCACAGGAGGACCAGCGTGCCGGCGAGCACCACCAGCGCCAGGTCACGCATGAACGGGACAGCGTCGAAACCGGGAGAGAACAACCGGCCGGTGTACGTCAGGGTCATCCCGATCGCGGTCGGCAGCGAGGTGAACTGGATCAGCCCGTCACCCACCCGCATCGCCGGAATCCAGCCCAGACCCAGGCCGCTGGCCACGGTGACCGCGCCGAACGACGCCAGTGATCCGGTGCCGATCAGCAGCGCCGAGGACAGGAACGGGCGGGCCGCCAGCAGCACCGCGAACGGGATCAGCACCCCGGCGGTCGCCTTCACCGAGACCGCCAGTCCGAGCAGCGCACCGGCCCCGAGGAGCACGGCGGGGCGTGGGCTCAGGCGTACCAGCAGATGGAGAGCGACCACCGCCAACCCGAGCATGATCGCATCGTTGTGCGGCGCGGCCAGCATGTGTGCCCCGACCAGGGGACCGGCGAGCGCGAGCCAGACCGCCCGGCCGGGATCGACGCCGCAGCGGCGGGCCAGCGCCGGCAGAGCGAGACCGGCGGCGAGGATGCCGGCCAGGGTGACCAGCCGGAAGATGATCAGGGAGCCGGTGAGCCCGCCGCCCACCTTGACGACCGCGGCGGCGATCAGGATGAACAGCGGGCCGTACGGGGTGGGCGTGTCCCGCCAGATCGGCGACACCGTCTCCAGCCAGGTGCACGGCAGGGCCGACACGCCGAACCGATAGGGGTCGATCCCGTGCAGGTACATCTCCCCCTGACAGGTGTAGGAGTAGACGTCGCGACTGCCCATCGCCGGCACGAACAGGAACGGCAGCATCCACAGCAGCGCGGTGACGGTGGCCCAGCGCACCGACGGGGTGCGGTCCCGGGCCGACCACCAGGCCCACGCCTGGAAGCCGGTGCCGACCAGCCAGAGGCTCAGGATCGCCGGTCCGTAGGGTCCGCGGGCGATGCTGACCGGGTTGGAGCTGAGGTCCGCGTGCGGGTGCGCGCCGCCCAGCCACCCGGCGGTGACGAGCATGAGCGATCCGGCGAGACCGAGGAGGCGGAGGTACGTCAGCACAGGCACATCGTGTCTGTACTCCATGAACGCCAGTCGACCGGCCTCTGAAGAGGGACTTTTCAGCACATAATGCCCGATACGTCCGGAATATCCGGAAAAATGGTTCAGGTGATGCTCGAACGTGTAGCAGTGGAGACAGGAGCCTACGAGACCCGTGTGCTGGGCATGGTCCGATGGCCGCGCAGCGAGGGCGAACTCCTCGAATTCCGGATCCGGGACGCCTCCGGCGGGCCACCCCCACCCCCACCGGCCAACCCCGGCAACACCTTCGTGCCCGCCTTCGCCCTGCCCGCGATGGCCATCGGCGAGCCGCTGATCATCAACGCGCCGGTCTCCGGCCGGCTGCTGCGCGGCGCCCGCGACGCCATGGACCTCTACCAGCGCTGGTGGGACGTCAAACCGGCGGAGATCGTGCCGGCCTCCACCGCCGGGCCGACCGCCGCCGCCGACGGGGTCGGGCTGTTCTTCACCGCCGGCGCCGACTCGCACTACAGCCTGCTCAAGGACCTGCGCCGGGCCGAGGCCCCCGGCCACCGGGAGATCACCCACCTGGTCTTCGCCAACGTGCTGCAGGACGACGGCCCCGACCACGAACGCCTGCTCACCCGGCTCACCGAGGTCGCCCGGGAGACCGGCAAACGGCTGCTCGTGGTGGAGACCAACCTGCGCACCCTGACCGAGGAGGTGGTGGGCTGGAACGAATACCACGGCGCGGCCCTGGCCGCCGTCGCGCTGGCCTGCGAAGGTGTGCTCGGCACCTGCCTGCTGGCATCCACCGAGGACTACGGGCACCTGTCGCCGTGGGGCTCACACCCGCTGCTCGACCCGCTCTGGTCCACCGAAGGCCTCGCCCTGGTCCACGACGGGGTGGAGACCGCCCGGATCGAGAAGATCTCCCAGTACCTGGTGCACTCGGCGCTGGCCCTGCGCACCCTGACCGTGTGCACGCACAGCGAACCCGGCGTCAACTGTGGCACCTGCGACGACTGCGTCACCACGATGATCGCGCTGGAGATCGGCGGTGGGCTCGGCGAATGCGCCACCCTCCCCCGCAGCCTGGACACCGAACTGGTCCGGCACACCAGATTACGGACCTGGGCGCAGTCCGACGCGTGGCGCGAGCTGGCCAACCAGCTCGCCACCCTGGACCTGCCGGAGCTGAGCGACGCGGTCGCCGAGGCGCTGGCCGGGGCCGACGGCACGACCGCCTGGCGACCGCGATTTCAGCGAACGACCTTGTAGGTGATGTGGGTCGCAAGCGACGCCGACCGTGACCCGAGCAGCTGCAGTCTCATCGCCGGCACCCCGTCGAACAGCCGCGTGCCGGCCCCCATGATCACCGGTGCCACGTGCAGGACGATCTGGTCGACCAGGCCGGCGGTGAGGAACTGGTTGATCGTGGTGGCGCCGCCGGCGATCGAGATCCGCCCGTCGCCGGTGGCCTTCACCGCCCGCTCCAGGGCCTCGTGCGGGCCACCGGTGACGAAGTGGAAGGTGGTGCCACCCGCCATCGGCAGATCCTCGCGGGCGTGGCTGGTCAGGACGAAGACCGGCTTGTGGTACGGGGGATCCTCGCCCCACCAGCCGGTCCACTCCGGATCCCACTCGCCCCGCCCCGGGCTGAACATGTTGCGGCCCATGATGAAGGCGTCCGCGTCGACGATCTCCGCGATCTCCGCGGCGTTCTCCTCCCGCGTCTCCATCATCCAGCGCATGATCTCGTCGGTCGGCCCGTCCCCGAACGCCTTGTCGAGCCGCTGGTTGTGCCCGGCCATGAACCCGTCCACGGAAACGGCGACGGAGACTGTCACGAAGGCCATCATCTATCCTCACTGTCGAACCGGTTGCGTTGTGAAACCGATAGTAGACTGCAACCGGTTGGTGAGGGAACGAGGCGCGCATGATCCACTCCGCGGAACCCCGGTCCGGGTGCCCGATCAACCTGGCCCTGGAGGTGATCGGAGACCGCTGGTCGCTCCTGATCATCCGCGACATGATGTTCGGCGACCGGCGCCACTTCCGGGCCCTGCTCACCCGCTCCGAGGAGCGCATCGCCACCAACATCCTCGCCGACCGCCTGCAACGGCTCACCCGGCTCGGCCTGATCACCTCGGCCCCGGACCCGCGCCACCGACAGCGCCACCTGCTCAGTCTGACCGAGCCGGCCATCCAGCTGGTCCCGGTGATGGCGCAGTTGGGCGCGTGGGGGCGCCGCCATCTGCCGGTCACACCGTCACTGTCGGTCCGCGCCGAGTCGCTGGAACGCGGCGGGCCACCGCTGTGGGACCGCTTCATGGACGAGTTGCGTGAACTGCATCTGGGCATCCCCCGCCCCGCGGGCACACCGTCGGTCCTGAAGGAACTGACCGAGGCGTACCAGGCTGAACTTTCCGGGCCAGAGCGGGAAGTGACCTGACGACCGATATGACACCGCCCGCGCGGTCACTGTCCGAAGCGACCGTTTGAACTAGGGTGATCCTGTTTCTCCCCCACTGCTTCCCCTGAGGAGAGCGATGCCGGAAACCAGGCCTGAACTGCAGAGCTTCGCCGCGAGGCTGGCCAGTGGCCCGGCTTTCCTGCTGCTGGGCCGGTCCGGTGCGGACACCGCGAAGTACGCCGACGGTTACCGCTGGAGCGGTGTCTACACCACGCGTACCGACGCGACCGTGGCAGCGCGCTTCCGTTCCGAATGGCGGGTGACCACGCCCCTCGGGGCGATGTCCGCCACCCCCGCACGCAGCCAGACGGCGCTCGAGGTCCGCTACCTCTTCGGCGGGATCGACCTGCCCCCGTCGGAACGTCCGCCCACCAACCCGCTCGAAGCGGCGGACGCCCGCATGCGGTGCATCCAGGAGCTGGTGCGCCTCGCTACCGAAACCGTGACACCACGCGGTGTGGTGGTCATCGACGACTGGGCCCCGGGTGACGAACTGCGGGTCGACGATCTGATCCCGGCACTGCGGTCACTGGGCCCGGGCCAGCTGCACCTGTTCTCCGCCGGCGTCTGGGCCGACGACCCGTTCGTCGGGAGCCTCGCCGGGACCGGGCAGATCGTCCTGCATGACGAGTCGCTCGACGAGGCGATCACCAATCTCTCCGGATCCGGCGCCCTCACCGTGGGCAACGTCGGCGCCGAGAGAGGCTCCCAGCACGTCGTCGCCCTCGGTGAGGGCTTCACCGAGATCGACATTCACACCTGGAATCAGGTACGGCGCTCCGCCCGGCCCATCGACCTCGAACTTCTGACCCCTCCGGTATTCAGCTCGGAGGCGGCCCGCTATCAGGAGTACCGCAACTTCGCGGGCGCCACCGAGGGCGTCCCGCACTGGCGCGGCATCGCCGCCGGCATGAACATCCGCCGCGACTTCGAGGCCCGGCTCGCCGCCGACGTCACGGCCGCCTTGGAGAACCCGGACCTGCTCGCACCGGTGGTGCTCCGGGGGCAGACCACGACCGGGAAGAGCGTCGCCCTGGCCGCACTGGCGATGGACCTGGCGCGCACCGGCGACTGGGCGGTGCTCCACCAGTCGCGGCGCACCGCCCGGCCGGCGCTCGACGACATCGACATGTACGCCTCCTGGGCCGAGAAGAACGGCGCCAAGGCCACCATCCTGATCTGGGACGGGATGGTCGACACCGACGAGTACGCCGCTCTGCTGCGCCAGCTCCGCAGCCGGGGACGCAAGGTGCTCATCGTCGGATCCGGTTACTCCAGCCAGGACGACGATCCGGCCTCGGTCAACGCGCCGATCGAGATGACCGAACGAGAGCTCGCACAACTCCTGGCGCTCCTGAAGTCCTTCGGCATCGACGCGCGCTCGCCCGGGGCGGCCGTGGACACCAGCTTCCTCGCGTTCCTCTACCACACCCTTCCGGACTCGCACTTCGGGCTCACCCGAGGCCTGGCCCACGAGATGCGGGCCGCGGAGAAGGGCATGGAGAAACTCGTCCGGGAACGGGGCAAGCGACAGAGCCCCCGGGACCGGCTCACCTCCATGGCCGCGGCGTTCGCGGCGGCAGGTTTCGACATCGGAACGCTGCTGCCCAGCGCGGCACCCGACGAGAAGCCGCTGATCGAGCAGTCGTTCGGCGAACGGAGCCAGATCCAGCAGGTCACCGCACTCGTGCTGGTCGCCAGCCGGCACGGGGTCCCGGTGCCGATCGACCTGGCGCTGCGCATCCTCGGCCGGGAGGGCTCCCGGACCATCATGGACGTCCTGAACTCCTTCGACCTGATCCGTGACATCGAGGACGACACCGGCGAGTACTTCCTCACCATCCGGTCCCTGCTGGAGGCCGAGTTGCTGGCCCAGCACGAGATCTCGGTCGAGGTCGAAGTCGAGATCATCATCGAGGTGATCCGCCACGTCCGTATCAACGAGGGCTACATCGGGGTCTCGGACGAGGTCTCCTTCCTGGTCTCGCTACTCGACAGGCTCGACGCGAAGTCACTGGACACCCGCTACCACCCGCACCTCGGCGACATCTCCGACGCCCTCGCGGATCGCCGTCTGGAGACCGGCCGCCTCCATCCCCGCCTGGTGCTCCAGGAGTCCAAGCTCGCCCGGGGGTTCGTCCACTGGCGTCAGAACCAGGGGCACGACACGGTGGAGGAGCGGATCGCCGATCTGGAGTTCAACCGGGACCTGCTCGACCAGATACTGTCCGACGGCACGGTCCGCAACATGATGCGGCTGTCGCTGATGGTCGAGCTGGCGTCGACGCTCGGCGCCATCACCCACGAGTTCCTCAAGCAGTCCGAGCCGGCCACCCAGGCGATGACCACCGGCATCGTCGGGCGGCTCGACGACATCCTGTCCACTGTCCTCCAGGCCCGGACCATCGACCCCGGCAACCTGCACCCCGTCGATGTGCTGGCCTGGTCGACCCGGGACGCCATCAACACGAACGCGCTCTCCCTGCACCAGCGGCTGAACTACTACACCAACGCGATCGCCATGATCGACGCCATCGACCGGAGCGCCCTGAGCAAGGGCCAGTCGGCGAACCTGGACCGGCGTGGCGGCGAACTGAGCCGCCTGGTGAACAACGACAAGACCCTTCAGCACCATCTGCGCAACCTGGAGGACAACGCCGACCCGGCCGCGGTCTACTACCTCGCGAAGTTCGAGGCCGACGCCGGGCCGGCCGGGCTGGCCGCCGCACTCGCCCGGCTCCGCGCCGCGCCGTTGGAGGTCCGTGAGGACTGGCGGTGTGCCCAGCTGCTCCTGGAACTCACCTGGACCGAGATCACCGGGCACGGTCTGTTCCGGGGCGATCGCATTCCGGTGCATCTCGCCGAAGCCGACATCGACACGTTCCTGACGCTCGCCGGGGATCTCCGCAACACGGTGCTTCCGGACCAGTACAAGCTGACCTTCGTCAAAGGCCTCGCGCTGTTCGTCGCCGGCCGGCACTCGGAGGCCCGGCAGGCGTTCCGGGAGGTCGAGAAGATGACCCGCCAGCTTCCTCGGCGCATCTACACGCTCGTGGTACTCGGTGACGAGAACGGGGCGCCGGTGCACTTCACCGGGCGTGTCGAATGGGTGAACGACCGGGTCGGCGAGGTGTGGGTCAATGAACTCAGAACCAGTGTGCACTTCGAGCCCGGACTGTTCTCCCGGTCCCAGCAGTTCACCAAGAACCAGCAGCTACCAGCTTTCAACATCGGCTTCAAACCGACCCGAGGCGCCGTCGCCGAGCCCCGCTCTCTCTATCGCGAGCAGCGGCCGCGATGAGCGCGCACCTCACCACGCTGGCGTTCAACAAGAAGATGTGCACCGGTGTGGAACTCAGCTACCGCGAACCAGCCACACCTGATCCCCTGCCGGACCACAAGGACGGCTTCGACGCCCTGGTGACAGAGTTCTACAAGCTCCTGCGGGAGATGATCCGGGACGACGTGGCCTTCCTCCGGTCGGTGGAGAACCACACCGACATCAAGTCGTTCGACACCGCCGTCTACCAGCTGCGCACGGCCCGGCAACACAACGACAACCGGACGGCGACGGCCTTCTACACCCAGTGGACCGCCGGCCGGAGCTGGGCGGAAGCGTCCGCGGCGTTCCTCGACAGCGCGGACCGGGCGCTGGGGACACTGGCCCGGATCAGCTCGACGGTACGGCGCAACCCGAAGCACAGCACGGCGTGGCGGGAGATGACCTCGGTCCAGACCGAAGCCATCTTCGCGGCCGTCTGCCACGACCTGAAGGCAAGCTATCCGGACGGCAGACGCCAGGCGATGCTGCGGAACATCGACCACCGGCGGCGGCGGTTACGGCCCGGCCCGGACATCCGGGCCCGCGTCGAGGAGTTCTGCGCCCAGGAGGTCAGTTCCACCCAGGACACCAGGCTGCCCGTGCCCTACCACTCCGTCCTCGACCGCCTGGGTCTGCTCGGCTCCTACCAGGCGCGGTCGGCGCTGCTGATCGCCTACGCGGTCAGTCAGACGACTCGCCTGACCGGTGACGCCTTCCTCGACCGGGTCCAGGAGACCTGGCTGCTCGGAACCAGCTGACCCGGCGAGGAGGAATACAGCTCCCGAGCCGTACCGGATCCGACGGGGATTCTGATTCGCCAGCGAAGAGGGGGTGGCTCTTGTTGCAATCGTGGCATGAGAGACCGTGTTGACGTCCGTGCGGCGCTGCATGCCTGGCGGGACAGCCTTGTCGACCTGGGTGACACCAACCGGTTGATCGACTTTCCGGCCGACCACCCGGATCTGGTGGAGATCGTCGGGCCGGAGCCGGCCGCGGTGGTGGCTGCGCTGCACCGGCGGGATGACTGTGGGCTGGTGGGGACCGGGGCCGATCCGGAGCGGCTGGCCGCCGGTGGGGATGTGTTCCGCGCCGAGATGCCCGAGGCTCAGCTGGACGCGGCACTGCGGCGGATGGCCCGGCGAGCTCGTCAGGAATACCTGGACCGGGGTGTGTCGGTGCTGCATCTGGCGCTCGGCATGTTGCGGTGGCGCGCCGAGAGCGCCGACCCGGGCGAGCGGGGCGGCACAGGCGAGCAGGGCGGCACAGGCGAGCAGGGCGGCACAGGCCGGCGGGGCGGCACAGGCGAACGGCCGGACAGTGGCGACGGGCTCGAGCGGCGCGCGCGGGGGGACGCGGCCAACCGGGAGGAGCAGTTCGCCAGCCCGGTGCTGCTGCTGCCGGTCGACCTGGTCACGCCCGGTCCGGGAGAGCCGCCGCGGCTGCGGCTCCGGGACGACGACGTGGTGTTCAACCCGGCCCTGGCGATCCGGTTGCGGGCGATGGGGATCGAGCCCCCGGCCGTACGGCAAGAATCTGATCTTGATGTTGACGCTCTGTGGTCCGCGTTGCAGAGTCAGGTGTCGCGGCGGCGCGGGTGGCATGTCGAGCGCGGCATGATGTTGTGCGGGCTGACCTTCCACAAGGAGGCGATCTACCGGGATCTGCTGGTCAACGAGGACCGGATCGCCGCCCACCCGATCGTGCGGGCGCTGGCCACCGCGGACGGCGAGCAGACCGGTGACTTCCGGTTCGGTGCGATCCAGGCCGGTGACATCGACCGGATGGCGCCGCCCGAGCACATCCCGCTGGTGCTGGACGCGGACGCCTCGCAGCGGGCGTGCATCGCGGCCGCGGTGGCCGGGCACAGTTTCGTGATGGACGGGCCGCCCGGCACCGGCAAGTCGCAGACCATCGCCAACATGATCGGTTGCCTGCTGCATGCCGGGAAACGGGTGCTGTTCGTCTCCGAGAAGGCCGCCGCCCTGGACGTGGTGCACCACCGGCTGGCCGAGGCCGGGCTGCACCGGCACGTCCTCGAGTTGCACGGGCACAAGGCGGGCCGCAAGGAGGTGGCGACCGCGCTGGCCGCCGCCCTGGACGAGGATCCGGAGACGCGGCGGCCGGACACCCTGGACCGCCGGGCGCCGCGGGAGCTGCGGGAACAACTGAGTGCGTACGCGTACGCGATGAATGAAGTCCGTAAACCGCTCGGCCGCAGCCTGCACGACGTGCTGGGGATCTGCTCGCGGCTCTCGGACGCGCCGGCCGCGCCGGTCCCGGTGATTCCACCGGCCTCGGTGACCCCGGAGTCGCTGCGCCGGATCCGGGACGCCGCCGACCGTCTGTCCGCGGCCTGGCGCACCGTCGCCGACCGGGACACCCTGCCCTGGCGGGACGTGCTGCGCCGGGAACCGCTCGATCCGGTGCTGTCCCGGGCCGAGCGCACCCTGGCCGGGCTGGCCCGGTCGCTGCACACCGAGCCGGGGCAGGCCGCGCCGTTCGGGCTGGACGGGCCGGGCGACGCCGGGAAGCTGGCCACCCTGGCCGGGCACGCCGGGAAACGCCCGGCGGCGGCCCGCGACGAGTGGATCACCACCGCCGACCTGGCGCCGATGCGCAAGGCGGTGGACACGCTGGGCCGGGACCTGGCCGCGGTCCGGGCGGCCCGGGACGCGGCCGGAAAACGCTCCGGGACCACCTGGTCGGCGCTGCCCGCACCGGCTGACCTGCCGTCGGTGCCGAACCTGTCCGGGCTGTCGCCGGAGCCGGTGGACCTGAACCGGCTGACCGCTGCCGAAGCCGACCGGCAGGCGCGGGCCTGCATCGAGGCCGCCGACACCCTGGAACGGCAGCACGCCGTGATCGACCGGGTGACCGCGAAACTGGGCCTGCCGAACGCGGTCACCGTCGCCGACATCAGCCGGGTCGCGTCGATCGCCGAGCTCGGCGCGCGGACCCACCGTCCGGAGCCGTTCTGGTTCGGGCAGGGCACCGCGGCGACCGTGGCGACCGGCGCGCAGGTGCTGCGCCGGGCCCTGGAGAACCTGGTGGCCGCCGAGGTCCGGGCCCGGCCGTTCTTCGCCGAGGCCATCCTCACCCAGCCGGTCGACGAACTCGCCGACCGGTTCGCGCGGGTGCACCGGGGCTGGCGCAAGATGCTCGGCGGGTACCGCAAGGACAAGCGGGTGGTGGGCGCGTTCGTGCTGCCCACCGCCTCGATCCGGGACGCCCTGCCACGGCTGGAGACGGCGGTGGCGTGGCAGCGGGCCCGGCACGACCTGGCCGCGGCCGAACAGGCGTACGGCACCGTGCTCGGCCGGTACTGGCAGGGCCCGGGCACCGACTTCACCGCAGTCACCGAAGCCCTCGACGTGGTGGAGGCGGGGCTGCGGCTGGCGCCGGCGCCGTCGGTCGGCTCGGTGGCGGCGTACGTCTGCTCGGCCAAACCGGACCCGGAGCTGATCCGGCTGGCCACCACCGCGCGGGAGGCGGTTCTCGGCAACAAGCAGGGGCCGTATGCGGCGGACCGCCCGGAGCTGGTGACCGGCCCGATCGACAACGCCGTCGCATGGCTGCGCGCGCACGGCACGGCACTGGCCGCGGTGGCCGCGGTGGTGCACGCGTACGACGTGGCGACCGGCCGTACCCTCGACTTCGCCGAGGTCTCGCATCTGGGCCGGTTGCGGCAGGACGTGGACCGGGCCGAGGCGGCGATGACCGAGCGGGCCGACGACTACGCGACCGTGTTCGGCGAGGTCTACCGGGGTGCCGACACCGACGAGAAAGCCCTCGCCGAGGCCCTGGAGTGGACGGCCGCGGCACGCCGCCTGCTGACCGGTGACGAGCAGCCGATGACCGCCGAGCAGGCCGCCGCACTGCGGAACCTGCGGCCGGTGGCCGGGCTGAGCCGGCTCGCCGACCAGTGGGCGATGGCCCGGGAGGCGGTGCTGGAGGCGTTCGCCCCGGCCCGGCACCCGGACCTGGAGGCGGTGCTCGGTGATCATGAGCGGGCCCGCGAGTTCCTGCAGGGCATCCGCGGCGACGCGGGCGGCCAGGAGGAGTGGTTCGCCGCCCAGGACGCCCGCGCGGTGCTCAGCGGCTACGGCCTGGACGGGGTGGTGGAGTTCTGCGCCGACCGCGGGGTCACCGCCGAGGAGGTGCGCCCGGCCGTCGAGCGGGCGTTCTTCCGCTCCTGGGCGGACGCGATCATCCAGTCCGACCAGCGGCTGCGCCCGTGGCGGACAGCCGACCGGGACCGTCTCGTCGCCGACTTCCAGAGCCTCGACCTGCGGCTCGGGGCGGCGGCGGCGGCCGACATCGCCGAAGCGGTCATGTCACGCCGCCCGGACACCGGCGGGCCCGGCGCCGACCTGATCCGCCGGGAGGCGATGAAGGCCAGCCGGCATCTGCCGGTGCGGGAACTGATCGGGCAGGCCCGTGACCTGGTGCTCGGGCTGCGGCCGTGTTTCCTGATGTCGCCGCTCACGGTCAGTCACTCGCTGCCGCCGGACATCCGCTTCGACGTGGTCATCTTCGACGAGGCGTCGCAGGTCACCCCGGCCGACGCGATCAACTGCGTCTATCGCGGGGCCGCACTGATCACCGCCGGTGACGACCGCCAGTTGCCGCCGACGTCATTCTTCGACCGATCCACCGGTACGCCGGACGAGCCCGACGCCGAACTGCCGGTGCTGGACTTCGAATCGGTGCTGGAGCTGGCCAAGGGGTGCGGCGCGTTCCCCAGCCTGGGCCTGAACTGGCACTATCGCAGCCGGCACGAGGCGCTGATCGCGTTCTCCAACCACGAGTTCTACCAGAACCGGCTGAGCGTGTTCCCGAGCGCGACAGCGGCCGGGGCGGACACCGGGGTGGCGCTGGTGCCGGCCGACGGCGTCTACCGGCGCAGCGGCACGCGGGACAACCCGGTCGAGGCGGAGCGGGTGGCCGAGCGGATCCTGCACCACTTCACCACCCGGCCCGGCATGTCACTGGGGGTGGTGACGTTCTCGGTGGCGCAGGCCGAGGCGATCGAGAAAGCGGTGACCGCCCTCGCCGCCGGCCGCCCCGGACTGGAACGGATCCTGGACGACGACCGGCTGCACGGCTTCTTCGTGAAGAGCCTGGAATCGGTGCAGGGCGACGAACGCGACGTGATGATCTTCTCGATCGGGTACGGCTTCGACGAATCCGGCCGGATCACCGCCAATTTCGGAGCGCTGAACCGGCCCAACGGCTGGCGCCGGCTCAACGTGGCGATCACCCGGGCCCGCTACCGGGTGGAGATCGTCACCTCGATCAGCGCCCGGGACGTCCCGGTGACCGAGAACGAGGGCGTCCGGCTGCTGGCCGGCTATCTGGAGTACGCCGAACACGGCGCGCTCACCACCGAGGCACCGGCCGAGGCGGGCAGCCCGTTCACCGAATCGGTGCTGGCCACCGTGCGCTCCTGGGGTTATCCGGCGTTCCCGTCACTGGGTTCGTCCGGCGGCCGGGTCGACATCGGCGTGCAGATCCCGGGCCGCGCCGACGCCGGATACGCCCTGGGCATCCGGTGCGACGGCGCACCCTACGCGGGTTGCTCGGCAGCCCGCGACCGGGACCGTCTCAGCGGCCAGGTCCTGACCGGCCTGGGCTGGAAACTGCACCGCATCTGGGCGATCGCCTGGTACCGCGACCGCGACCGTGAGGAGGAGCGGTTGCGCTCAGCCCTGGAACTGGCGGCCGGCAAGCCCCGGATGGTCCTGTCCGACCGCCCAGCCGGCCACTCCCTGGCCGGCGAGGTGCTGGCGTTGGGCGAGGGCGTGCGCATATAGGCCCGCGGGCCGCCCGGTGTGGATCGGTCTCAGGCCGCCCGGTGTGCCGTCCAGCGGCCGCCGGGCTGAATGCGGTGGTCCAGGCTCAACCGTGTGCCGACTTACGGCGCGGTCCACACCACAGAAGACCACACTGCCGGCGACGCGGGCCGGTGTGCCGACTTACGGCGCGGTCCGCGCCGTAAGTCGGCACGCGGGGTGACCCGCGGGTAGCACGCGGGGTGGACCGCGGGATGGCACGCGGGATGGCACGCGGGGTGGACCGCGGGTAGCACGCGGAATGGCACGCGGGGTGGACCGCGGGGCGGCACGTTGGGCGGCACGCGGGGTGACCCGCGGGTAGCACGCGGGGTGGACCGCGGGATGGCACGCGGGATGGCACGCGGGGTGGACCGCGGGTAGCACGCGGAATGGCACGCGGGGTGGACCGCGGGGCGGCACGTTGGGCGGCACGCGGGGTGGACCGCGCTCACCCCGCCAACGTGCGGACCGGCCGAAAGCCGACCCGCCGACATGCGGGCGGTTGGGGTTCTCCGGTACCACCGCATTCGGCCCGGCGGTCGCTGGACGGTCCGGTGTGACGCCTGCGTCGCGCGGACCGGACAGGGCGGTCCGATTCTTGTGGGGCCGATTGGCGTACTTCAACGGGGTCTGAGAATGACCGGCGGCCTGGAGACGGACGCCGACCCGGGGTCGTGTCAGGGCAGTGCGTGGAGGGCGGGCAGGGTGCACAGGCGGGCCAGGCCGGCGGTGGTGTCCTCGGGGGTGCCGGCCGGGTCGAAGCGGGCCACGTCGGCCGCGCTCAGGGACGGCACCTCGACGTGGGAGATCAGGGGGTGGAAGGGGCGTTCGTCGGTTTCGCCGGCGCCGAAGAGGGTTTCGGCCAGCTTCTCGCCGGGGCGCAGGCCGGTGTAGCTGATCGCCACCGGGTCGGGGCGCAGTTCGACCATCTGCCGGGCCACCTCGGCGATCCGCACCGGCTCGCCCATGTCCAGGACCAGGGCCTCGCCGTCGCGGCCGATCGCGGCGGCCTGCACGACCAGGTGCACCGCCTCCTGGACGGTCATGAAATACCTGGTCACGTCGGGGTGGGTGACGGTGACCGGGCCCCCGTCGGCGATCTGCGCGGTGAACGTGGTGAACACCGAGCCGCGGCTGCCGAGCACGTTGCCGAACCGGACGCTGAGGAAGGTGCCGGGGTAGCGGTCGGCGGTCCAGGCGGTGAGGCGTTCGGTGATCCGTTTGGAGTAGCCGAGCACGCTCGTCGGGTCGGCGGCCTTGTCGGTGGAGATGTTGACGAACCGTTCCACGTGTTCGGCGGCGGCGAGCACGTTCAGCGTACCGAGCACGTTGGTCTTGAACGCCTCACCCGGGAACCGCTGGAGTAACGCCAGGTGTTTGAGGGCGGCGGCGTGGAAGACGACCTCGGGCCGCCGGGTGCGGAAGATCTGCCGCAGGTGGGCGGCGTCGCGCAGGTCGGCGAGGATGACCGCCGGGTCGTCGATGCCGGACCGGGCGTCCAGGGACAGCTGGGTGGCCTGGAGTGCTGATTCGTCGCGGTCCAGCATCATCAGTTCGGCCGGGGCGAAGCGGTGGATCTGCCGGCACAGTTCGGAGCCGATGGAGCCGCCGGCCCCGGTGACGAGCACCCGTTTGCCGGTCAGGTATCCGGCGACGCCCCGCAGGTCGGTGTCGATCTGGTGCCGGCCGAGCAGGTCGGCGACCTGCACGTCACGGATGTCGTCGACGGCGACCGGATGGTCCATCAGCTCGGTCATCGACGGCACGGTCTTGAACTCCGCGCCGGCGGCCACGGTCCGGTCGCGGACGTCGCGGACCAGGTCGGCGTCGGCGTTGGCGACGGCGAAGATCAACGACCCGGCGCCGGTACGCCGTAACACCGCCCCGATGTCGTCGCGCCCGCCGAGCACCGGCACCCCGAACACCCGCAGCCGCCGTTTGCGCGGGTCGTCGTCGATCAGCCCGGCCGGCAGGTACCGCCCGCCGGGGTCGGTGAGCATGGAGCGCAGCAGCAGGGTGCCGGCTTCTCCGGCGCCGAACAGCAGCACGGGTGCGGCGGTGCGTTCGTCGGGCCGGCGGCTGCGCTGCTGTCGCAGCAGGTGGGCGTAGCGGGCGCCGAGCATCAGCACCAGAGCGATCACCCCGCCGATCAGGGGTGCGCTGAGTGGCAGCGGATGCCGGGGCAGCACCGCCACGAAGGCGATCAGGCTGCCGGCGGCGAGCGCGACGGTCACCGCCAGGGCCCGGACCTCTTCCAGGCTGGCGTACGGGTACCGGCCGCGATGCAGGTGTGCGGCGGCCCCGTGCACGGTGACGGTGAGCACGATGCCGGCGGCCAGCCCGGCGATCCGCCGCCCGTCGAGTTGCATGTCGTAGCGGGCGAGCACCGCGGCGACCAGGCCCAGCACCCAGGCGGCGGCGTCGACGGCCGGTGGGAGGGCGCGCACGTCGGCAGGCTATCAGCGCCCGTACCCCCGAAAGCGGGATTTATTCGTATCCGAGTGCACTGTCCGCTATCCCCCTATCGTGACGGATAGCCACGGAACGGGGAGGTCTGCATGGGCCTACGCGACTACCTCCGTGTGGCCCGGAGACAGTGGTGGCTGCTGGTGAGTTCGGTCGTCCTCGCGCTGGGCGTGGCCTTGGTGGTCAACGTCCGGACCACCCCGGTCCACGCGGCCCGGATCACGTTCTTCTTCACCGCGCCGATGGCCGAGGCCGCCGAGCTCTACCCGGCCAGCATGTTCTCCTCCGGCCGGCTGGCCACCTACGCCGAACTGCTCACCAGTGAGGAGATCGAACTGCCGCTCGCCGCCGTACCGGGCGTGAACCTGGCCCCCGACGAGATCGGCGAGCGGATCTCCGCCGAGACCATCGCCGACACCGTCCTGATGGAGGTCACCGTGGAGGACACCTCTCCGGAGCGCGCCATGCTGCTGGCCCGCAGGCTGTCGGTGCTGTTCAAGACCACCGTGGAGAACCTGGAGACCCAGCCGCAGGGGGTGCCGGTGATCCGGGTGGAGGTGGTCGACGGCCCACGGATGATGCCCGACCCGGTGGCCCCGCGCCCGATCGACAACTACGCCCTGGCGGTGATGGCCGGGCTGATCGTCGGCGCCGCGTCGGCGGTGCTGCGGGAGGTCTCCGACAACACCGTGCGGTCCGCGGACTCGCTGCGGGAGCTGACCGCCACCCCGGTGCTGGCCCGGGTGCCGCAGGACGCCGACGCGCCGGTGGTGTCCGGTCCGTTCGTGTCGCCGAGCACGTCGGCGCGGACCGAGGCGCTGCGCCAGGTCCGCACCCTGCTGCAGTCGGCCGCCGCCGGGAGTTCGCTGAAGACCCTGGCGGTGACCAGCGCGGTGCCCCGGGAGGGCCGGTCGGCGATCGTGTGCAGCCTGGCCCTGCTGTTCGCCGAGACCGGCCAGCGGGTGCTGGTGGTGGACGCCGAGTTGCGCCGTCCCCGGCTGGGGCGGTTCCTCGCGCTGGACGGCCAGACCGGCCTGAGTGACGTGCTGAACGGGTCGGCCGGGCTGGACCAGGCCGTCCAGCCGTGGGGTGTGGGTCTGTGGCTGCTGGCCGGTGGCACTCCCCCGCACAATCCGAGCGAGCTGCTGAGTTCCCCCCGGATGACCGACCTGGTGGACGAGGTGCGGCGCCGGTTCGACGTGGTGATCTTCGACTGCCCGCCGCTGCTGCCGGTGACCGACGGTGAGGTGGTGGCGGCGCGCGCCGACGGCACCCTGCTGGTGGTGCGCTCCCGGCGGACCACCAGCGTGCAGGTCACCTCGGCGGTACGGGCCCTGCACGGGGTGAACGCCTCGCTGCTGGGCTGTGTGCTGAACATGGTGCCGCGCCGCGATCCGGACGCCGCGCCCAGCTTCGACGAGTACACCTCGCCCCGGCCGGAGCAGCGGCGCTGGTGGGGCGGCCGGATGTCGATGGAGGTGGCGGCGTGACCAGTCCCGGAGCGTTGCAGACGACGGCCGAGCGGCAGGTGCCGGCGGCGATCGCCGAGGTCTTCACCAACAGCAGCGACGATCTGCCGACCCGGCTGGCGAACATGGCCCGGTACGCCCGGCGCGCCCAGGTGACCCGGTTCGCCGCCCTGTACGAGCTGTTCAAGCTGGCCCTGCCGGTGAAGGGCTCGATCGTCGAGTGCGGTGTCTTCCGGGGCAGCAGCTTCATGACGTTCGCCCAGCTCAGTGCGGCCCTGGAGCCGACCAACCTGACCCGCCGGCTGTACGGCTTCGACTCGTTCGGCGGCTTCCCCGAGGTCGGTGCGCGGGACCGGCCGGAGGCGACCGGGGCGCGCGCCGGTGATCTGGCGTCGGACAGCTACGACGAGTTGACGAGGCTGCTGGAGATCTACGACACCGACCGTTTCCTCGGTCACCTGCCGAAGGCCCGGCTGATCCGGGGTGACGTCACCCAGACGATCCCGCGGTTCGTGGCGGACAACCCGCACCTGATGATCAGCCTGCTCTTCCTGGACCTGGACCTGTACGAGCCGACGAAGACCGCGCTGCGGCACCTGCTGCCCCGGATGCCGAAGGGCGCGGTGCTGGCCTTCGACGAGCTGGACAACCCGCTGTGGCCGGGTGAGACCGCGGCCGTGCTGGACGAGGTGGGCATCAGCAGCCTGGAACTACGCCGGTTCGACTTCGACCCATATATCGGATACGCGGTGGTATAGGTGTCACTGGCCTCCGCTATCCGGCGTCATGTCCTCACCATGACCAGTATCGGGCGTAGCTCACACGTCGGATCCGCGCTGTCCTGCGCCGACATCCTGGCCGTGCTCTACGGCGAGATCATGCACGTCGACCCGGCCCGCCCGGACTGGCCGGACCGGGACCGGTTCATCATGAGCAAGGGCCACGCCGGGGCCGCCCTCTACGCGGCTCTGGCCGAGCGCGGCTTCTTCGACCCGGCGGTTCTGCACCGGCACTACCAGAACGGCTCCTACCTGTCCGGGCACGTCAGCCACGTCGGCATCCCCGGCGTCGAGTTCTCCACCGGCTCGCTCGGGCACGGCCTGTCGGTCGGCGCCGGACTGGCCTGGCGGGCCCGGCAGACCGGCCGCCCGTGGCGCACGTTCGTGCTGCTCGGTGACGGCGAGTGCGACGAGGGCAGCGTGTGGGAGGCGGCCATGTTCGCCGGCCACCACGAGCTGGGCACCCTGGTCGCGATCGTGGACTGGAACGGCCTGCAGTCGATGGGCACCACCGAGGAGACGCTGCGGCTGGAGCCGTTCGCCGCCAAGTGGGAGTCGTTCGGCTGGGACGTGGCGGTGGTGGACGGGCACTCCCTGACCGATCTGTCGGAAAAGACGAGGGTCCCGCGCGATCCCGGCCGGGCCAGACCCCGCTGCGTGCTGGCACGCACGGTCAAGGGCAAAGGCGTCTCGTTCATGGAGAACCAGGTGCTCTGGCACTACCGCGCGCCGTCTCCCGACGAACTGCGGACAGCGCTGGCCGAGGTGGGCGCCGGATGAGGGACCGGTTCTTCGCGGGACTGCTGGCCGCCGCCCTGGTCGACGAGGATCTGGTGCTGATCACCGCCGATCTCGGGTTCGGGGCGGTGGACGAGTTCGCCGCCGCCCGGCCCGGCCAGTTCGTCAACGCCGGGGTGGCCGAGCAGAACATGGCCGGGCTGGCCGCCGGGATCGCCCTGGCCGGCGGGCGGGTGTTCACCTACTCGATCGCCAACTTCCCGACGCTGCGCTGCCTGGAACAGATCCGCAACGACATCTGCTACCACCGCGCCGACGTGACCGTGGTGGCGGTCGGGGGCGGGATGGCGTACGGCGCGCTCGGCATGTCGCACCACGCCACCGAGGATCTGGCGATCATGCGGGCGCTGCCGGGCATGGCGGTCGCCGCGCCCGGCGACCCGGCCGAGGTGGGTGCGGTGCTCACCGATCTGCTGGCCGCCGGCGGGCCCGCCTATCTCCGGCTGGGCAAGACCGGCGAGGGTACGGTCCACGCCCACCCCATCGAGGCGCCGCGCGGGACGTCGATCCCCCTGTCGTACGGCGGTGAGGTGCTGTTGTGTTCCACCGGCGCCATCCTCGGCAACGTCTGCGCGGCCGCCGAACTGCTGGCGGGCGACGGCATCCGGGCCGACGTGCGCAGTTTCCCCTGGCTGGATCCCCTGGACACGATCGCGGTGCGGGAGGCGGCCGGCGCCTACGCGGCGATCGTCACGGTCGAGGAGCACTCGATCGTCGGCGGCCTGGGCAGCGCGGTCGCCGAGGTCCTCGCCGAGTCGGCGGCCGGGACACCGCTGGTCCGGATCGCGCTGCCGGCCCAGTCGATGTCGGTGGTCGGTGATCAGGACTACCTGCGTGGCGCGTACGAGCTGGACCCGGAGTCGATCCGGCGGCGGGTCCGTAACCATCTGGAGGCCCACCGTGGACTGGCGAGTCAGGTTCGTTGACTATCCCGAGCAGTGGCGGCGGCAGCGCGACGAGCTGCTGCCGCTGATCGAGGGCACCCTCGCGGCCGGTGACCTCATGCTGCGCCATCAGCTGTCCGACTTCGAGAAGAACCTGGCGGAGTTCAACACCTCGCGCCGGGCGGTCGGGGTCAGCAACTGCACCGACGGGCTGCGGCTGCTGGCGCACGCCTTGGACATCGGGCCGGGCGACGAGGTGGTGACGGTGGCGCACACCTTCGTCGCGACGGTCTCGCCGTTCGTGCTGCGTGGGGCCACCCCGGTCTTCACCGACATCGGCCCGGACCATCTGATGGACGTCGAGGACCTGGAACGCAAGGTCACCGAACGCACCAAGGTGATCATCCCGGTGCACCTGAACGGGCGGACCGTGGACATGCTCCAGGTCAACCGGATCGCCCTGGATGCCGGGGCGACCGTGCTGGAGGACGCCGCGCAGGCCCTCGGCGCCACCCTGGACGGGCAGAACGCCGGCACGTTCGGCCTGGCCAGCACCTACTCGTTCTATCCGGCGAAGCTGCTCGGCGCGTTCGGCGACGGCGGCGCGGTGCTCACCGACGACGAGCCGCTCGCCGACCGGCTGCTGAAGCTGCGCGACCACGGCCGGGTGGCCAAGGCCGAGATGGACGGCTGGGGCTACAACTGCCGCCTGGACAACCTGCAGGCCGCGGTTCTGGACTGGCGGCTGGAGCGGCTGCCGAAGTGGATCGCCCGCCGCCGGGAGCTGGCCCGGCGCTACGACGAGCGGCTGCGCGACCTACCGGAGCTGGATCTTCCGGTCGGCCCGAACGACGACGGCCGCCGCTACGACGTGTTCCAGAACTACCCGGTCACCACCGACGCCCGGGACCGGCTGGCCGAGCATCTGCGCGCCGACGGCGTCGAGACGCTGATCTCCTGGCCGATCCCGATGCACCAGCAGAAAGGGCTCGACCTGCAGCACTGGAGCCTGCCGCGCACCGAGGAGCTGTGCCGCCGGGTGCTGTCCCTGCCGCTGCACCCGGAGTTGGACTACGACCAGGTCGACATCGTCGCCGACAGCATCCGCCGCTTCTTCGGCGCGAGTTAGGGGACGACAGTGGAACTGCCGTTCCTCAGTGTGATCATCCCGTGCTGGAACGAGGCCCGGTTCATCGCCGGATTCCTCGACTCGGTGCTCGGCAACACCTATCCGGCCGACCGGATGGAGATCCTGCTCGCCGACGGGTACAGCGACGACGGCACCCGCGAGGTGGTGCGCCGCTACGCCACCCGGGATCCACGCGTACACCTGATCGACAACCCGGGCCACAGCAAACCCGCCGGCCTCAACCGGGCCGTCCGCCGCGCCCGCGGCGAGGTGATCATCCGCTTGGACGTGCACGCCGAATACCCGCCGGACTATCTGGAACGCTGCGTGCGCGGCCTGCTGGACCACCCGGGCGCCGACAACGTCGGCGGCGTCCGGCTGTCCAAGGCCCGCGACGAGACCCTGCTCGGCCGGGCCATCGCGGTCTCCACCACCAGCGTGTTCGGGGCCGGCAACTCCCGCTACCGGACCGGCGCCACCGAGCCGCAATGGGTGGACACGGTGTTCGGCGGCTGCTACCGGCGCTCGGTGTTCGACCGGATCGGGTTCTTCGACGAGAAGCTGACCCGGGCCCAGGACCGCGAGTTCAACCAGCGGCTGCGGGCCGCCGGCGGGCAGATCCTGCTGCTACCGGAGATCACCTGCGTCTACTACGCGCGCAGTGACCTGCGGGAGTTCGCCGGGTGGACGTTCGAGGCCGGCTACTGGCCGTTCCAGGCCAGCCGGCTGGTCGGGCGGTGGATCGGCTCGTGGCGCAACGTGGTCCCGGCCGGGTTCGTGCTGACCGTGGCCGCCGGGGCCGCGCTGTCGCCGGTCAGCCGCACCGCCCGCCGCCTGACCGCCGGGGTGCTGGCCACCTACGGCACCGCCGCGCTGGCCTTCGCCGTCCGGGAGGCCCGCCGGCACCACGATCCCGGGCTGGCCGCCGCACTGCCCGCGATCTTCCTGGCCACACACGTGATCTACGGGGCGGGCTCGATCCGGGCCGCCCTGGACCGACGAGGAGGCAGCCGATGACCAGCACGATCCTGCACTACCACCGGGGGCGGGTCGCGCTGCACGCCATCCTGGAGGGGCTGCGGGTGCGGCCCGGCGACGAGGTGGTGGTCCAGGCGTACACCTGCGCGGCCGTCGTCGAACCGCTGCTGCGCCTCGGCGTCACCCCGGTCTACGCCGACATCGACCCGGACTCGTTCGGCCCCGACCCGGACGCCATCGCCGCCGCTGTCACCGGCCGCACCCGGGCGGTGATCGTGCAGCACACCTTCGGCGTCCCGGCGCCGGTCGAGGAGATCGACGTGGACGTGCCGGTGATCGAGGACTGCGCACACGTCACCCCGGGCCTGATCGACACCTCCCGCAGCGCCGCCGCTTTCTACTCCTTCGAATGGGGCAAGCCGGTGGTGGCCGGGATCGGCGGGACCGCCGTGGTGCACGATGCGGAACTCGCGACCGCGATGCGCGCGAACCACCACCGCTACACCGCGCCGCCGTCGAGGCGGGAACTGATGATCGGCGCCGAATACGCCGCCTACCGGGCCTCCGAACGGGCCGGGATCGTGCACCGGCTGCGGGCGCTCTACCGGCGGCTGGCCGGCATGGGTCTGGTGGTCGGGTCATATGCGCCGGACCCGCGGGCCAGCCCGGAGTACGGCTGGCGGATGAGCTGCGGCACCCGGCGCCGGCTGACCGCCCGGATCACCGCCGGGCGCGCCGAGCTGCACCGGCGGCGGCAGATCGCGGACGCGTACGAGATCGAGTTCCAGCGCCTGATGCCCGGCGTGCCGCTGCGGTTCCCGGTGCTGGTCGGCGACAAGGCCGGGGCGCTGCGGGCCGCCGCCGAGGCCGGGGTGGAACTGGGCGACTGGTTCGCCACACCGGTGCACCCGCTGTCCGGGCCCGACCTGGCCGCCGCCGGCTACACCGCCGGTTCCTGCCCGAACGCCGAGTGGGCCGCCGCGCACGTGGTCACCCTGCCGGTCCGGTCCACCACCCGGCCGCCGGACGTGGGCCGGGCCGCCGACCTGCTCAACGAGTTCCGGGCGGTGGACGCCCATGCCTGAGGAACAGTTCCGGGTCGTCTCCGGCCCGTTCACCCACGCCCAGATCAGCGCGGTCGCACGGATGCACGTCGACGAGGTGCCCGAGGGGTTCCTGACGTCGCTGGGCGAGCCGGTGCTGCGGATGCTGTACCGGCACCTGGCGTGCAGCCCGCACGCGGTGCTGTTCATGGCCGAGTCGGTGGCGACCGGGGAACCGCTCGGCTACATCTGCGGCTCCACCGGCACCGGGTCGCTGTTGCGCGAGTTCGTCCAGCAGGCGTGGCCGGTCGCGGTGCCGATGGTGCTGCCCCGGCTGCTGCGCCCGGCCCGCATCCTGCGGCTGATGGAGACGATCGCCTACCCGTCGTCGGCCGACCCCGGCCTGCCCGGCGCCGAGATCATCAACTTCGTGGTGGTGCCGTCGCTACGCGGCCGGGGTGTGGCCACCCGGCTCTACCAGCACCTGATGGACTGGTTCGTCCACCAGCACGTGCCCGAGGTCAAGGTGGTCACCGGCGAGCGGCAGCGGCGCGCGCAGGGCTTCTACGAGAAGTCCGGCGCGATCCTGCACGGCATGACCGAGGTGCACCGCGGCACCGCGTCCCGGATCTACGTCCAGCCGCTCGCCGAATCCGGCCCGGCCCCGATCACCGATGGTTACGCTCCGGAGATGACCAGTCGCTACGAGACCGTCAAACGGGCGCTGGACATCACCGTCGCGGCCGGTGTGCTGTTCGCCGCCACCCCGGTCGCCGCCGCGGTGGCCTGGGCGATCCGCCGCGAGGACGGCGGCCCGGTCCTCTACCACGGCATCCGGGTCGGCCGGTACGGCAAACCCTTCGCCATGCTCAAGTTCCGCAGCATGGTCGTCGACGCGTCCACCCTGGGCGGGCCGTCCACCGCCGACGACGACCCGCGCCTGACCCGCACCGGGGCGTTCCTGCGCCGGTGGAAACTCGACGAACTGCCGCAGATGGTCAACGTGCTGACCGGCGACATGAGCCTGGTCGGGCCGCGCCCGCAGGTCGCCTCGGACGTCAGCCGCTACACCGAGGACGAGATGCGGCTGCTCGACGTGCGGCCCGGCGTCACCGACTGGGCGTCCATCGTCTTCCACGACGAGGGGGTCATCCTGGCCGGGCACGACGACGTGGACCGGGCGTACGACGAACTGATCCGCCCCGGCAAGATCGCCCTCGGGCTGGCCTACGTGGAGAACCGGGGCCTCGGCACCGACCTGTGGATCCTCGCGCTGACCGCGCTCACCCTGCTCGGATACCGCCGGACCGGGGAGATGCTGCAGAGGGCGGTGCCGCTCGACCTGGCGCATGTTCGGCGGTGACCGACGGCGTGTGATCCGGTCGCTGGCCCGCGACTACGTGGCCACGACCCTGGTGCAGTGGTTCGTCCTCGGCTCCGGCCTGTACCTGTTCCACCTGGTCGCCGCGGTCGGCAGCGTCGGCGGCTTCGCCTACTACCAGATCGCGCGCGGCGTGGTCAGCACCTTCCAGCCGCTGGTCACCGCCGGGATGGCGCAGGGCCTGCACCGCTACCTGCCGCGCACGCACACCCACCCCGAACGCCTGGCCCGCGGCGTGTTCGGGGTGCAGGCCGCGGTCGCCGCCGGATTCGTACTGATCGGCCTGGCCCTGTCACCGTGGGCCGACCGGTTCCTCGGCCTGCCCGGCGGCGCGTCATCGGTGCGGGCCACCCTGGTCCTGCTCACCGGCACCTGCCTGTGCACGATCGCGGTGGCGGCCCTGCGCGGCACCCATCAGGTCGTGCACGCCAACGTGGTCGCCGCCGCCGGGCTCGGGCTGGTCCCGCTCGCCGCCATCCAGATGACCGGCGGCATCGAACGATTCCTGATCCTGCAGGGCGCCGGCGCGTCGGTGGTCGCGGTCGCCGGCATGCTCACCGTCCGGCACCGCCCGGCGCCACACCCCGGAAAACCCGACCCCACCCTCAAAACCCTGATTGTGTACGGGCTACAGCGCCTGCCCGGGGACATGGCCCTGCCCGCGCTCTTCACCTACCCCACTCTCGTGGTCGCGGCGGCCCTGCCCGGTGGGGCCGAAGCCGGCTACGTCGGGTTCGTCACCTCGGCCATCACGATGATCTGCTCGCTGTTCGGCACCCTCTCCCCGGTGCTGCTGCCCCGGCTCAGCCGGATGTTCCACCGGCACGGCCACGACGGGCACACGCGGCGGATCCTCACCTCCCTGCCGATGCTCGCGGCAGTGCTGGCCGCGGTCGCCGCGGTGGCGATCGCGCTGCTGGGCCCGTACCTGATCGAAGGTTTTCTGGGTCCGGAGTTCGGCGCCGCCCTCGGCGTGCTGCACGTCGGGATCTTCGCCTCGGTACCGCTGGCCATGTTCTACGCCGCCCGCCCCACCCTGGACGCACTGCCCGAACCACCCCGCCTGAACCGGATGCTGCTCGGCTGCCTCGCCCTCCAGGTGGCACTCACCCACCTGCTGATGCTGGTGACCACCGCGCCGTACGCCGCCCTGATCGCCATGTCGGCGGCCGCCCTGCTGCTCGGCATCTGGTCGGTGGCCCTGGTCGAACGGGCCCTCACCACATGAACCACCCCGGCCTGGTCGTCCCGTTCGCGTTCCTCACCGCCCTGGCCGGCCGGTTCACCCTCACCCGGGTCGGCCTGGACGTGCCGATCCTCAACGACGTCCGGGTCCCCCTCTACCTGGGCCTGCTGCTCTGCCTGATGCTGGAGTCACACCGGATCGGCCCGCGCCGGGCCGCCGGCGCCTACTGCGTACTGCCGGTGCTCGGCCTGTTCGCCTACCAGATCCTGTCCTCGACCTGGGCCCCGGCACACGCGGTCACCGGCCCGATGGCCGGCGACATCGCCGCCACCGCGTTCCTCGTCTTCGTCTACTACGTGCTGGCCAAATGGGACCGTGACCACGTCACCCGGGTCACCCTGTACTGCTTCCAGGCCGCCGCCTGGGTCTACTTCCTGGCCGCCAGCACCGGCCGCGGCCACGCCCCCGGCGGCCGGTGGGCGGCCCTCGGCGGCGGCCCCAACGTCTTCGTCCGGGTGATGATCCTCGGCGTCATCACCAGCCTGTACCTGTACGTCCGCTCCGGCGACCGGCTGCGCTGGCTGGTCGGCATCCCCGCGTTCATGTTCGGCGCCATCGCCTCCGGCTCCCGCGGCGGCATGGCGGCCCTGGCCATCACCGTCGGCGTGGCCCTGCTGGCGATCCGCCCCCGGCCGCGCTGGAACCGCCTGGCCAAACCGGGCGCCCTGCTCCTGGTGCTGTCCGCGATGGTGACGGTGACGGCGGGCCGCCTGATCGCCGACTTCGTCCAGTCCCGGTTCGTCGAGGCCACCGTCGGCCAGGGCTACACCTCGGACCGGGACGTGCTGTTCGCGTGGGCGCTACGCCTGTTCTGGCAGCACCCCCTGATCGGCACCGGCATCAACGGCTTCCACGCGATCGCCGATTTGGGCGAAGGCGAACGCTACGTCCACAACCTGCCGCTGTCGGTGGCGGCCGAGGGCGGTTTCGTGGGCTTGGCGTTCCTGGGCCTGGCCTGGTTCACGATCTGGCACGCCTACATCAGGGCGCCGCGCGCCGAGCGTTCCCTGGAGGCCCGCACCGCGGCGTACTGCGGCATCTTCATCGGCGCCACCTGCCTGTTCTCCGGCGACTACTTCGACGCCCGCCTGATGTGGATCCTGCTGATCCTGGCCGCCGTCCGCTCCGTCCCACCCCGGCCCCACCACACCCCGGCATCCACCGGCCCCGCTCAGCGGCCGGCACCCCTGTGACACCCACGCACCAGCGCATGCCGGACGTGGTCCCGGCTCGCCACGCCACCTCGCCCCGGTTCTCGTCGAGTCCGTCGACGCTCCGCAGGCGGCCCACCCCGAACCCGAACTCCACCGCCCCCGCCTCCGCCTCACCGATCACCACCTCGACCCCGCCGGTGCCAGAGACAACCCTCTCGGTGAGATCTCGACCGGGTCCGTGTCAGTCCCAGAGCCGGCCATCGTCGAACATCGCCGTCAGCCGTGGCAGCGACTCCTCCGGGTCGCGGTCGTCCCGCTCCGGCTCCCGCCAGGGTGACCGCCCGCCCTCCGGGACGCGGGCTTTCCGCGCGCAGTGCATGCAGGCAGGATCCAGCTCACGCCGCTCATACTCGTGGACGGCGGCGAACTCCAGCTCCTCCCACCATGGATACTCATCGTCCGACCAGTCACGCGGATGCCGGTCGGCCAGCGCCCGCACCTCGCACTCGTCGGCGAGCCGGTCCGGATCCTCGGCGATCCGGTCCATGGTTTCCCGGCCCAACCCCACCAGCCACGCGGTGAACCGGGCGAAGCTGTCATCCCCGCAGCCGAGCAGGATGAGAGTGGCGGCGTCACCCATGACATCGCCGGACACCCGGCCGCGTTGCGCTTCGAGGTGATCCTGGAAGTCCAGGAGATCCTCGACCGTCAGCTCGGTCAGTGCCGCCGCGAGCCGGTCACTCCGCTCGTCCAGGCCGGCGCCCCGCCCGGTCCCCTCAATGACCGCCCAGAAGCCGTCGATGTCCACGCTGTCTCTCCCCGTATCGCCGCCGCCTCGTCCGAGCCGGCAGCCGGCAGCCTAACGAGCAGGTCCGACAAAACCGCAGACCATTCACCTCTCAGCGAAGGCCACGACGACGGGCTCCGCAGAGCAGCGGAAGCGGAAGCATGCCCGGAACGCGATCATCTGCCGATGCGGGGCGCCTCTGCCCTGCCGGGAAATCCACGCGAAAATAGCCGGATCTACTGGCGCCCCACGCTTCCATCCGGCATTTTCGTGAAAACTGAAAGCCGTGAGAAAAAACTGTCGAAGACCGGAAATTTCACATAGGAATCCGGACAGAAATCCTTTCGGCCACCGCACGGAAACCCTCGGCAACCTGTCCGTCCCGCCCACATCGAATGTCTCCGTGACCACCGTCCCGCGTCGGCCACACTCATTCATAAAAAGACAACCCCACGCTGGCCCAACCGGGGCGGATGCCGCGGCCGGTGCCGGTGCAGGCGCCGGGGCAGGGGCCCGGGCAGGCGCCGTTGCAGGTGCCGGGGCCGGGGCAGGCGCCGGGGCAGGTGCCGGGGCCGGGGCAGGCGCCGGGGCAGGTGCCGGGGCCGGGGCAGGCGCCGGGGCAGGGGCTGCATCCGGCGTTGGGGCCACAGGCTGCCGGTTCGTCCGTGGCCGTCGGCTCGGTCTGCCGGGTTGCGGGGCTCGCGGCGCCGGCCGGGACACCGGCGGCGCTGCGGCTGTTGCGGGCCGGGTTGCTGGAGCCGGCGTGCTTGTTGCCGATGGTTGCCGCCGGCCCGCCGGGTGAAGCGTAACGCCAGGTGAAGCCGTAAGAACCGGACATGACGCGGGCGCCGGTCGTGCGGCGGGCGTCGGGCGCGTGGCGGATGCCGATTGCCTTACAGACGCCGATCGCATGGCGGGCGTCGGACCCGTGACGGATGCCGATTGCCTTACAGACGCCGATCGCATGGCGGGCGTCGGACCCGTGACGGATGCCGATTGCCTTGCAGGCGCCGATCGCGTCACGGATGGATGCTGCGGGACGAGAGTGGCCAGTGTCGAAGCTGCTGCCGGCGACGGTGCGGGACGCGGCGTGGCATGAGCCCGGGAGCCGGCGATGTCGGCGGGAGTCCGCGGCGGGTTGCCGCTCTCCCGGAGACGTCGAAGCTTCTCGGCATGGCGCCGCTGCAGACCCCAGTCACGGCGAATCTTGTGCTGACGACGAAACTCCGCACGATCCGGATCGTAATTACGGGCCTTGGTCCAATCCCGCATCGCAGCAGTTTGGGCCCGGCTGAACAACGACATCTGAGCCATACCCAGAATTCTCCCGGACCCCGGCCGAGAAGTGTAAGAAGTCGATCATGCCAAATCGCATTCCCGGACCAGAACCAAAACGAGCCACCGACACGATTCGGCCACCATCGCGCCGCACCGGCCAAAAGAACGTCCTCGACCTGGCGCCGATCGTGCGCGGTACCGGAAGGATGCGTGTGTGGAGATCCTTCGGCGGCCAGAGCGGGATTCGTCATCAGGCATCCGCCATGGCGGCCGTGAAGCCGATTTGGCCGGACCGGTGACGCAGCTGCCGGCGCCGGCGGAGCACTCACGCCGCGCTCTCCGCACGCCACCATGCAACCAGCCGTTCTGCCATATTGGTGATGTCGACGGGCGGGGAACACACACCGAAGCCGCGGCGAATCTCCTCGTTCAGGACATCACGGATCTCGGGGACTCCAGCCTCACAGGCGAGTGCTACCAAGATCGGACCGATCATGTAGTCGTAATGGTCGGTGCGGAGATCCTGAACGAAGACGCGGCCGGCGTTCCCGTCGTTCAGGAAGCGCCGAACAGCATCGATGGCCTGGTGATGTCTGGCCGCCATCGTGCCGATCTGAGTATCAGGGTCGCTCCTCAGCTCAGCGGTCAGGGTGGTCACCAGCTCTACGTTCATGCCGGCGATCTCACGGGTGGCCGCATACAGGGCGTAGTAGCGAATATCCGGGTCGTCGTCATGGCAGAGCCGGATCAAGGCGTCAGCAGCGTCGGGATCCACGGCCCTGAGATCGACCAGGCGTGTCAGATTCGCCGCGACGTGGAACCGCACCCGCGCGTCCGGATGCCGGGCAAGCACCACGATCTCGGGCAGCGCTTCACGGGCGCGGTGAAACCCGAGGGCAGACACGATCCAGCGCAGCACATCGGGTTCTGACTCCTTCCTCAGCCGGTCTCTGAGCAGCGGAATCGTCTCGGCGGTGAACGGTCGACATCCATCAGGCTGCTGTTCACCGAGTTCCCGCAGCACCCGTACGCCAAGAATCCGACGCGTAGCATCGCCGTCATTCACGAGAACGGCCGCGCGTTCGAACACCTCCCGAACCGGTCGCTGATGTAACGCCACCAGAAACGGCACAGGTGCATCTGCATCGTCCTCCTTGACCTCCCGCCCAGCGATGCGCATCAGGTGATCGATCGGTAACCGCTTGATCTCTGTCGGCCGGAAGTCTTCCACTATTCCAGTCTGCGGACCGCCGGAGATCGATCGTCAGTTCCAGTGAGATGCGATGAAGCCGGCCACGGCCAAGGCCGCGGTGGCCAGTCCGATCGAACCTGCCTGCGCTCCGAGCACGGCAGCGGACCGCCCTTCGTCGGCGCGTCGAGCAATCCAGATCGCGGCTGCCAACATGGCCGGTGGTGTCAAGCAGACGACCGCCGCAATCCCCAGCGCGGGGACCGACGCGTCCCATCCGTCTCGTTCCGGGAAGGCGCGCGTGAACGTCCACGCGCCCATCACTGACGGAACGACGATCCAGGCGGCGGCGACGGCGAGAGCCCGTCCTTGACTGACCACAGCCGGAATCTAGCCATCCGCGTCAATGCCCCCGCGGTGCCCGCACGGATATGTCTGCCGCGGACGGTGTGGACTCAAGGCTCATCTGCCGTCGACAGCACCGCGGTGCTGAGAAGTTCTCTGGCGCCGATGACCTCTACGCCGAGTAACCGGCCGTTTGAGCTGAAGTCCAGCACGATATCGCCGCGGCCGGCGCGCTCGACGACGACGTTCTCCGTTGCCGAGCCGCTGGAGACGTCCTCCTCGATGGCGAGGTATGCCGCGTTCGCCTCACTGTCGTAGCTCATGCGCATAGGTCATTCGAGCATGCCCGGCACGGGAACGAAGCCGGATCCTCCGCGGGGTATCGGCGGAGGTGCTCACCGGACCCCGCCGACACATCGATCGCGGCGGCCCTGTCCGTGGCAGCCGCCGGCCAGTTCGAAGCCGGTGAGAGTGCGTTCCGGCGGTGGACATGTCAGTCGCTACCGTCCGGGCTGTGGTCTCTGGTCGTCCGCCGCGCGGAGGGCGTCGGGTAGCGAGCCGAACCGGCGGATGGTGGCGAGGCGGCCGTCACGGATCTTGAACAGTGTGGCCACCGGAGTGGAGGGCGTCGCTGCCGCATCCGCGTCCGCGCTGTCCGGCCAGGTGGCCTCCTGTTCGATGACCACGGTGACGTCGTCTACGGGATGTGCCGACAACGGGCGGAGCCGGATCCCGGACCTGATGATCCAGTCGGAGAACTCCCGGGCAGTGATGGTGTGGGTACCGCGCGGGCCGGAAACCTCCACCGGATCGGTGACGGTCGCCTCCGCGGCGGGAAGGTCGCGGTTGTTGACCGCATCGTGCCAGGCGTTGATCAAGGGCTTGAGCATGGCATCCTCCTGGTATGCGTTGCGCATACCAACACTGTATGCGAAATGCATACGCCGACGATGACGGAGATGCTCATGAAGGTTCGGGGTCAGGCGTTGTTCGCGTTCGTTCGCTTCTGGTCACGACGCTGGACGGGTGCCGGCCCGAGCGCCGAGTCGCAGCGCGGCCGGGATGTGATGGTTGTCGAGGCGGTTCACTCCCTGAGCGAGCAGAGCCGGCCCACCTCCGTCAACGATCTGGCGCGAGAGCTGGGACTTGATCAATCCGGCGTCAGCCGGATGGTGTCCCGCGCGGAACAGCAGGGCTTCGTCGTCCGGCGTGCGCCGGGCCGGATCGGCGCGGCATCCGTGATCACGAATACCGCCGCCGGCGAGAAACTGCTGCGGCAAGCACACGCCTGGCAGGATGAGGTGCTGCGCACGTTGACCGCCGACTGGCCGGCCGAGGACGTCGAGACCCTCATGACGCTCATGGAACGTTTGGTGCGAGCGCAGAACGCCGCCGACGGGGCGGCCACGCTGAAAGCACACTGATCTGCTTGAGGTGAGGTTCCGGCGGCAGCCCCGCACGCCGACCGTTCGGTCTACGCCTATTTCCCCACCATAGATGACCCCGTCGCGGCGACGAATCCTATGACCGCTTGAGAACGACGCGACAACGACACATGGCGACCATCGGCGTGGGACGCCGCTCAAGCGCCTCCGACGGGTCAATCATCGGACCGTGGACCGCTGCGGCGCCCCACAGTCCGGCCCGAACGATCCACGACGGGATGTGCCTATCCCGCTGCCGCGCCGACGGCGGTGCCGGCGCGACGGTGACCGGTCGGGGTTTCCCTGGCCCGCGGGGATCGGTGACGCCGGCGCTGTCCGGTCCCGGCCCTGCGCCCCGGTGTCCGGGACCACCGCATTCGGCCCGGCGGTCGCGGGGCGGCCCGGTGTTTCGCCCGGCTCGCGCGGACGAGACGGGACGGGTGGATCGGCGGGGAGGTGCCGGGCGTATCCCCGATCGGTGTTGATCTTGTGGTTTCCCGGTCAGCGCAAGGGGGCGGTGGACTCGCGGGTGATCAGGCGGACCGGGAACGTCTCGACGCCGGAGGCGGGGTGGCCGTCCATCGCGGCGGACAGGCGCTGGGCGGCTATCCGGCCGAGTTGTTCCAGGTTGAGGTCGATGGTGGTGAGTGGGGGGCGGGAATTGGCGGCCAGGACGCTCCAGTTGTCGAAGCCGATCACCGCCACCCGGGACGGTACGTCGATGCGCTCCTCGTGCAGCACGTCCAGCACGCCGCGGGCGATCTCGTCGGAGCCGGCGAAGATCGCGTCCACCTGCGGATCCCGGTCCAGGAGCATGCGGGTGGCGCCGCGGCCCCACGCCTCGGACCACATGCCGAACCACACCTCGCCGCCGGACAGCTCCAGGCCCTCCTCGGTGAGGCGGTCGACGGCGCCGCGGGCCCGGTCCTGGGCGGCGCTGTAGCCGGGATCACCGGTGATGTGGGCGATCCGGCGGCGGCCGCAGCGGATCAGATGGTCCACCGCGGTCCGGCCGCCGCCCACGTTGTCGGTGACCAGGGAGATGTCGCCGGGGTCGTCGGAGGGGGCGTAGGCGTAGACGACCGGGATGGGCAGTTCGCCGAGTGACGGGCGGCTGTCGGGGCGGGCGCCGACCACTATCAACCCGTCGACCCGGCGGGACAGCAGGGCGCGCAGGTGGTGTTTCTCCCGGATGGTGTCGCCGCGCGCGTCGCACAGGAACACCGAGGTCTGGTCGGAGCCGAACGCGTCCTCGGCGCCCATCAGGATCGGGATGGAGAAGCGGCCCTCCAGGTCGGAGGTGAGCAGGCCGACGGTGCCGCTGCGCTGGGTGATCAGGCCCTGGGCGAGGGTGTTGGGTGAGAAGGAGAGCTGCTCGGCGGCGCGGACGACGCGTTCCCGGGTCTCGGCGCGGACCTGCGGCTGGCCGTTGAGCGCCTTGGAAGCGGTCGCGACCGAGACGCCGGCCAGCTTGGCGACGTCCCGAAGGGTGGCTCGTGACAAGGATTTTTCCTTCTCATTACGTTCTCGAAAACGTTTTCGGCAACTCGGATGAGAGGTCAGCCTAGTTCAACCGGAGCCGACTCCGAAACACCGCGCCGCTACCATCGGAGATAGAAGCTCTCCGCTTTCCGGATCATCCAGTCCGCGGTCGTGCCGGGCTCGTCGAGAAAGAGCCCGTCGACGGTGTAGGCCAGCGGCAGCCGCCGGGTGGCCAGGTCGACGGCGTCGCGCGCGTGCCGGTCCCAGGACGGCACGGATCGATCCGGGCGGATTCCGACGACCAGGCTGCCCGGGCCGTCGCGGCCGGCACGCAGCACGATCCGCGCCTCGACGATCGCCGGCCGCCGCTGGAATTCGGCGACCAGGGCGTTCTGCAGTTCGCGCGGTTCCGGGCTGGGGAGCCGCAGGCCGATGCCGGGCTCCGGGCCGCGCAGCCGGTCGACCGCCGAGGCGGGCACCGGCAGGCCGACCTGGCAGCCGGGGTTGACGGCGAAGCCCACCCCGGCGGCGGTACGGGCGGACAGCTGCCGCCCGGTGAGACGGATCTGCCGCAGGTCGCCGGCCCCACCCGCGCCCACCTGCCGGACCGAGGTGAAGACCACCAGGTACGGCTCCCCGTCGAGGATCAGGCGGGGCAGCTCACCGGCCTCCAGCGGCACCCACACCGGGTGTTCGCCGAGCGCGTCCACCAGCGCGCCCGGCGGCACCTCGCCGTGCCACACGTCGAGCAGGACGACTTCCAGGGCGTTGTCAGGAAACGGCACGCCCTGAAGTACTCGCCACCTGGCCCGGCGGTTCATCCGGCGTCCTGCGCCGCCGGGCGGCCAGCAGGGCGAAGGGCCAGAGCAGAAGGACCATGATCGCCAGTACGAGGTATTCCGCGATCGGCACCCGCAGCACCTCGTGCAGGTGTTGCAGGCCACGACTCCAGTAGACGGCGGCGGCCCCGGCGAGCCAGGCCCCGAACAGCAGCCAGCGGGTGCGCGCGGACAGCCCGAGCCCGTGCATCTGGGTGATGACGAAGACGGCCAGGAACCCGAACAGGAATCGCGGCCACGCCCCGTCCGGTCCGGAGTTCATCACCGCGACCAGGGTGCCGTGCACCGCGACCATCAGCTCCAGGGTGATGGTCCACCACCGGTTGGTGTGCGCGGTGGTGAAGAACAGGCAGCTCTGCACCAGCAGCAGGAACATGTAGAAGAACCCGATCAGGTGACCGCTGGTGGTGACCATCGGGTGGTACCAGAAGGTGTAGACGATGGCCCACGAGAACAGATAGCCGTGGTAGCGGCGGGCGAAGTCGACGACCGTCGCCGGGATGGGCGCGGGCCGGCCGGCGACCAGGCCGCGCCGCCGGTTCTCCATCAGCAGCACGGCGACCAGCAGCAGGACGACCGACGCCTGGGAGCTGAAGATCGACACGTCCTGGGCCAGGCCGTCGTAGAACAGCCTGGTCTGCACCTGGTGCAGCGCGATGAAGCCGAGGGTGGCGGCGAGCGCGACCACGTTGACCGTCTTCAGGCCGCGGGTCCAGCGCCGGGCCCGGGTCTGCGCGTAGTAGATGAGACCCCACGACACGATCTGGTGGGCCGCGTAGCCGATCCACGCCGAGAGCCGGGTCCACACGGTAGGTTCCGGGAGTTTCCACTCGTACCACGAAGCGCCCTGGTCGGGGAGCAGCGCGACGTCGTCGAGGCTCTGCCCGAGCAGCCAGACCAGGCCGGTGAGCAGTGCCACCGCCGGCACCGCGAAAAGCAGGACCCGTTCGCTGCGCACCCCTGTTTCATCGACCATCATCGCAGTATGGTTCATCGATGCCTGGAGATGGTGTGGACCGGTACCGATTGCGTGTCAACGGACGGCGGCGAACCGTCACGGCGCCCGGCGACACCCCACTGCTGTGGGCGCTGCGCGACGAGCTCGGCCTGACCGGGCCCCGCTACGGGTGCGGCGTCGGCGCCTGCGGGGCGTGCGTGTCGCTGATCGACGGCGAGGCCGCGCGGCCCTGCGTACGCACCGTCGCCGACTCCGCGCACTCCCGGATCACCACCATCGAAGGACTCGACGACCACCCGGTGCAACGGGCCTGGACGGAACTGGACGTGGCCCAGTGCGGTTACTGCCAGCCGGGCCAGATCATGACGGTGGTGGCGCTGCTGGCGCACAACCCCGACCCCACCGACGCGCAGATCGACGAGGCGTTGCACGACAACATCTGCCGGTGCGGGACCTATCCTCGCATCCGGTCCGCGGTGCGCCGGGCCATTGCGCTGGTACGGGGCACGAAATGATCAGCCGCCGGACCTTCCTCGGGGCGGCGCTGGTGGTGGGCGTACCCCTCGATCGCGGCGCTCCTGATCTCGCCCCCACCGTCTTCGTGCGCGTGGACCGGCGGGGCCGGGTGGTGGCGACCGTGCCGCGCCCGGACACCGGCCAGGGCGTGCGCACGATGGCCGCCGTCCTGGTCGCCGAGGAGTTGGCGATCGAGGTCGAGGACGTGCTGCTGGAGCAGGCCCCGGGCGACACCGTGGCCTACGGATCCCAGGCGGTCGCCAACTCCACCTCCAGCCGGCACCTGTCCGTACCGCTGCGCACCGCCGCCGCCACCGCCCGCTGCCTGCTGATCGCGGCCGCCGCCGCCCGCTGGTCGGTGCCCGCCGCCGAATGCACGGCACTCCGCGGCCGGGTCGTGCACCCGCGGCACCGGCCCCTGGCGTACCGGGACCTGGTCGAGGACGCCGCCGCCCTCGACCCGGCGACCGTGCCGGTCACCCTCACCCCGCCGGAACGCTGGCGGCTGATCGGGCGCACCCGGGCCGGGCGCTCCGACGCCCGCGACATCGTCACCGGCCGGGCCCGCTACGGCGCCGAATCGGCACCGGCCGGCGCCCTGACCGCGGTGGTGGCCCGGCCGCCCTGGATCGGCGCGCGGGTGACGGACGTCGACGACACCGCCGCCCGCGCCGTACCCGGAGTGGTCACCGTGACCCGCCTCGACCCGCCCGGCGCCGGGCAGGGCGGAGTCGCCGTCATCGCCACCTCCACCCACGCGGCGCTGCGCGGACGAGAGGCGCTGCGGGTCACCTGGACCGGCGGCACCCCGGACGCCGACAGCCGGACCTGGCTCGACCAGCTCGAAGCCGCCCTGCCCCCGGTCGCGGGCACCCCCGACATGCAACGGGTCTACCGGCTGCCGCTGCTCGCGCACGCCCCGATGGAACCGATGAACGCGACCGCCGACGCCACCACCGTGTGGGCGCCGGTCCAGGACCCCGGCGGGCTGCGCGACCAGCTGGCCCGCGCCGGCATCGCCGTCGAGGTCCGGCCCACCCTGGCCGGCGGCGGATTCGGGCGCCGGATCGAAAGCGACGTCGTCCTGGAGGCGGTGGCCTGCGCCCGGGCCGCCGGGAAAGCCGTCACCGTCCGGTGGACCCGCGACGACGACACCCGGCACGACTCGTACCGGCCGATGTCGGTACACCGCCTCACCGCCGTCCTCGGCCCGGACGGCCTGCCCACCGGCCGCACCCACCAGGTGTCGACCTGGCCGATCACGGTCGTGCCGGCGTTCGGCAACCCGGTCGTGGTCAAGGCCAGCGGAGACCATTTCCCGTACGCCGTACCCGGCCCCGTCTCGGTCACCCTGACCCCCGCCCCGCTGCGCACCGGCTTCTGGCGGGCCGTCTACGCCGGGCAGTTCGGATACGCCGAGGAGTGCTTCCTCAGCGAGATCGCCCACCGCGGCGGCCACGACCCGGTCGAGTTCCGGCGCCGGCTGCTGCCCGCCGGCTCCCGCCTGCGCACCGTCCTGGACGCCGCCCGCGCCGCACACCCCGGCCCGGCCGGTGGGGTGGCCTGCCACCTCGACTACGGGTCGGCGATCGCGATCCTGGTGCACGCCGACCCGGCCGCCCGCCGGGTGCTGCGGGTGACCGCCGCCGTCGACGTCGGCGTGGCCGTCCACCCGTCCGGGGTGATCGCGCAGGTCGAGGGCGCGGTGATGGACGCGGTGTCGACGGTGCTCGGCGCGCAGATCACGGTCCGTGACGGGGCGGTGGTGCAGTCGTCGTTCCGGGACTACCGGTGGGCGCGGATCGGTGACTGTCCCGACATCGCCGTGCACATCGTGCCGTCGACCGCGCCGGTCGGTGGGCTCGGCGAACTCGCCTACCCGCCGGCCGCGGCGGCGATCGCCTCGGCCCTCGCCGCGGGGGAGCCGGTCACCGGGATGCCGTACGGGATGCCGGTCGGCTGATCACGCCCCGGTCCCCTGCCTCACGTGGAGTAGAGGCCGTCCCACGGCTCGGTGAAGCCCAGCCGGTCCGGGTACAGCTCGGCCCAGGCGTCGTCCCGCTCGGCCGACTCGTCGACCAGGCCGAACCGGACGCCGTCCCGCTCGAACTCGAACAGGCCGACGGCGATGTCCCCGAACGTGCGCCCCGGGATCGCCGCCACCAGCTCACCGACGACCCGCTCCAGGTCACGGCGGTGCTCCACCCGCACCACGGTCGACTCCCGGTAGGTGCCGTCGTGGTCGAAGAAGTGCACGAACGCGTGGTGATCCCAGCCGTTGGCGTAGAACTGGCCGTCGTCGTACCGGCCGATGGTGTCGGTGCGGTAGTCGGCCTCGTACGCGATCGGAATCAACTCCGGCAGTGTCATCCGACCACCCTAGTGATCAACGTCCCTCGGCCTCGCGCGCCGGCGGGCGGGCCGGCCAGACACCGGCACGGAGATCAGCGGCGGCCTGGCGGGGTAAGAGGAGGGGCGTGACGGAACTGACCGACGACGGGCACTACGTCGTCATCTCCGGGCGCCGCTGGCGGGCCACCGATCCGGCCATCCCCGAGGATGTCGCCGCCGAGCTGCGCAAAGCCCTGATGTCCGCGCGCCGCGACGTGGGGACCGCGCTGCGGGCCGGGCGGGATCCGGCGCCGGCCCGCGCCCGGGTGCACGCCGCGAAGGTGGCTCTCGGTGAGCGTGGCACGCCATGGTGGGATCAGTCCCTGGACGAACGCCGCCGACGCTGGGAGCAGTTTGATGGGCTATAACCTGTACATCACCCGGGCGGTACCGGCCTACTACAGCACGCGGTTCCCGATCACCGGCGCCGAGGTCCGTGCGGTGGTCCGGTCGGCCGCCGACCTGGACATCCCGGAGTCCACGTCGGACGAGCACATTCTGGTGACGGTCGGCGCGGACGACTGGCTGATGTTCGACGACGGGCATCTGCACACCAAGAGCCCGGGAGATCCGCTGGTGCGCCGGATGATCGAGATCGCCGTGGAGCTGGACGCTCATGTGGCCGGTGAGGCGGACGAGGTCTACGACTGGGACGGCACCGGGATCACCAGCGTGGAGCGGGCTCCCCGGCCGTCCGCCCGGATCACCTCGGTCACCACGGATGACTGGGTCGCGGCCCAACCGGATTTCACCTGGCTGACGGAGCTGGCGGTGGATCTCCCGTCCGGCCGCCGGATGCTGCCCTGCCCGCCGGTGGCCTGCTGGACCGGGCATCCGTCCGGGGAGCCGGTCCCGTTCTTCATGGACGACTACAGCGACGGCGTGCAGGTGGTCGCCCCGGACGCGGCGACGCTGGACCGGCTGCGGCGGCTGGGCGGCTTTCTCCGGGCGGGGATCGACGAGGATTGACCGGTCGTTGACGAGGACGTGATTGTCCCGCAACACCGGTAAACTGTGAATCCTTTCAGCTTCGGCGCGCCCGTCACGCCTCCCTCCCTCGATCGTTTTCCCTGGTGAAGCGGCTGCCCGCGGGAGATCCCGCCCAGCTCGGCCCAAGCATTTTCACAGCCTGGGAGCGCACGGCAAGACGAGACACTCTCGTAACACTGTCGATGTTCTTGTAAAGTGCTCTAACGCCCGACGGCCGCCCGGCAAGGAATTGGGACTTTGACGATGTTCAATCGCGCGATGATGTTCGCCAAGCAGCACTCCCCCGATTCCGTGCGCGTGTTCGGACGCCGCGCACAACTAGAGGCACACAACACCCGGCTGCGGCTGACGGTTCCGGTAACGGACCGTTGCGAGTTCGTGAACATCTATCACTGCGCGGTGCGCAAGACCGCCAGCCAGTGGGTGAAGTCGGTGCTCAGCGACCCGATCGTGTACCGGCATTCCGGCCTGGTCACCTACGATCCGCGCTACTACGGCTGGAAGGACCCGCGGGTCGTTCCAGCGCACCGGATCGGCCTGTCGCTGTATTTCCCGTACAAGCGTTTCGCGAAGATGCCGAAGCCGGATGCGCATCGCGCGTTCTTCATCTACCGGGACCCGCGGGATCTGGTCGTCTCCAGCTATTTCTCGACCCGTGACTCGCACACGCCGATGGGCGATGTGCTGGAAGTCCGCGCAATCCTACGAGACCGGTCGAAAAAAGAGGGGATGCTCTATCTGATCGACCATCTCGCCAAGAAGGGCATGTTCAACGCGGTGCGTTCCTGGGTCACCGCGCCCCCGTCGGAAAACGTCCGGCTGATCCGATACGAGGACCTCACCGGGGAGAACCAGCTCGACGAGATGGACGCGCTGATGCGCCATTGCGGCATCACGATCCCCCGCGACGAGCTGACCACCCTGCTGGAGAAGTACAGCTTCAGCCGGATGAACGACCGGAAGAAGGCCGGCGGGATCTCGCACTACCGCAAGGGCCAGTCCGGTGACTGGCGCAACCACTTCGACGACGAGCTGACCGAGGCGTTCGCGCGAGCCACCGGCAACCTGATGGACCGGCTCGGCTACGACGACACGATCACCCGGACCCCGGCAGCGTGATCGCGATCTCCCGCAGCTCGGCCAGATGCTCACCGAGCCGCGGGTCCGGGCTGGCGGTCCACGGACCGCCCAGCTCCGGGCGCTTACGGACCACGTGCACGGTGTACGCGGCCAGCTGGTCCCGCGCGTTCTCCTCCTCGGTGACGTCCTCGCCCACGGCCAGGCGCGCGGCCCGGCACGACTCGATCCGCTCCTGGAGCCACACCGGCGCGATCGCCGCCCGGGCCGCCGTCTCCCGCACGCCGGCCCCGCCCACCGTGGCGATCCGGGCGGCCAGCTCCGGCTGACCGTATCTGCCCGCCATCCGCTCGAACCGGGTCCACTCCCGCCCCATCGACCCGAGCCGTTCACCCCAGCCCTCGATGAGCACCAGCCGGAAGCCCCGGGCCGCCTCGCGCAGATGATAGGTAGCGGTCATCGGATCCGACTCGCGCAGCCGCTCCGCCTCCGCCAGAGCGCTGTCCGCCTGCCGCCGCCACTCGGCCAGCCGGGCCGCGACCACAGCCGGGTGGAACCGCATCCCGGTCAGCCACCCGGCGATCCCCGGGTCGGCCGCGCCCGCCGTCCGGGCCCCGTACGCCTTGTCGATGCCGTGGAACCACCGCCGGTCCGTCATCCGCGCGGCCACCTGGTCCGGACCGGCCCGCATCGCGTCCCCGATCTCGCCGGTCGCGAACGACAGCCAGGCCAGGTCCAGGGTCTGCGCCCGGCCGGAGCCGGCCCACCAGTCGACGAGTTCGGCCCGGCGCTGATCCAGCTCGGGGGACAGCGCGGCCGGCGGGTGGTCGCCGAGATAGATCGGCAGCAGATCAATGTCGGACATCGGCCATGGGTCGCCGCGCCCGACACTGCCCGCGATCAGGAATCCGGCCACCCCGGGCGCCCGCCCGAGGAAGTCGACCGCCTCCGCGACCCGCTGGTCCAGCAGATCCCTCCATCGACCGGGAGGCCGCATGGTCACCGTCCTTTCACGATCATTCGGTACGCGTACCCAATGATCGTGTCCTATGCCCGTCGGGCCGTGTCCTGTGACCGTCGCGATGGCGGGGAATGTCAGACCCCGCGCATACGATGCGGGCATGACGGGGATCGATTACAGCGCACCCGGACCGATGACCGACCTGGGCACGGTGAGCCGCGCCGCCCTCGACGGCCTGCCCGACGACCCGCTCGCCATCTGTGCGCTGGCGCATCGGCTGGTCATCCAGCCCGCCGACGCCGGCCAGCTCGATCTCCCACCCGGCCGCTTCGCGGAGAACCAGTTGCGCCCGGCCGCCAGCCTGATCCGCGCGCTGCTCGCCCTCGATCCGGCGCCGCTGGTCACCGGCCGGCCACCGGAGCGTCGGGTGGTCGGGACGTGCCGGCACTTCGCGGTGCTCACCGTCGCCCTGCTGCGGCATCAGGGTGTCGCGGCCCGCGCCCGGTGCGGGTTCGCGACGTATTTCCAGCCCGGTCTCGCCCTCGATCACTGGGTGGTCGAGTTCCGCCGCGGCTCCGGGCCGTGGCGGCGCGCCGACCCGGAGGCGATGGGCCTGCACGCGCTGCCGCAGCTGCCGGATCCCACCGATCTGGAGCCCGGCCGGTTCCTGACCGGCGGCGAGGCGTGGACGGCGTTCCGGGAGGGGCGGATGGACGGCGACCGATTCGGGGTGATCCACACGGAGAATTTCGGGCCCGCCGAGATCCGTGGCAACGCCGTCCGCGATCTGGCCGCCCTCAACCGGGTGGAGACCCTGCCGTGGGACGAGTGGGGCCGGATGGACGCGTCCTATCAGGGCCGCACCGGCCCCGACTACGACCGCCTGATCGACCGGATCGCCGCCACCTGTGCCGCCGACGACCCGGCCGCGCTCGCCGCCCTGCACAAGTCCGAGGATCTGGAGGTCCCCCCGGCGCTGACCACCTGAGCGGCTGCGATGATCGGCCGATGGTCATCCCGTTGGAGTTGCGTGCCGAGCTGGACGAGCCGGCGTTCTGGGCGCGGTACCTGTTCGCCCACGAGGACGGCCCGGGCGCCGACCGGCTCGGTGACCTGATCGACGAGCTCGACGACGACTTCGACGAGGACGAGGACTATGAGATCGAGGTCCGGTTCGACGCCGGCGGCGGGCACCGGCTGAGCCTGTCCCTGGACCCGTCGCTCGACTCGTACGAGCTGGGGATCCTCGGTCCCGGCGAGGACGAACCGGCCGAGCTGGGCTGGGACGACCTGGCCCACTGGCATCCGTTCGCGTTCCGCTGGGCCGAGCTGGAGCTGATCTGCCGGGCGATCGCCGTCGCCGACCCGTCGCCGAAGCAGGGTTCCGCGCTGGCCCTGCTGTGCCGGTTCGCCGCCGTGTTCGAGGACGACGACGTGGCGGGTGCGGTGGCCGCCGTCGACGCGGCGTTCGCCTCGCTGCGCCCGGCCGGCTGGACCGGTTACTGGCCGGCCGGCGCCGACTGGCTCAGCCGCGCCGACCTGCGCGGGCAGGGCGTCCAGTGGCACAGTGACGTGGCCGGCAACCGGTGGGGTGTCCAGTCCGGCCGGCCCACCAGGGACTTCTACAGCACCCGCTCCGGGCCGCCCGGCGAGTCCCGGTTCCCGCACGAGCGGCTGCGGGCGCTGCTGGACGCCGCGGCGGGCACGGTCGCCGCATGACGGCCCTCGGCCACCAGCCCGCCACGCCCGATCTCAACCACCAGCCCGCCACGCCCGGCCTCGACCACCGGTCGGCCACGCCCGGTCTCGGCCATCGGTCGGCCATGCCCGCGGAGGTGCGCTTCGCCCGGTGGACGTCTTGGCTCGCGCTGGCCGGCGCACTGATCCAGATGACCGCGGTGCTCGGCCTGATCATCGCGGACGAGATGCACCACGGTGGACGGCCGGGTGAGGTCCTCCCGCTGGCGGCCGTTCTCGCGGTCGGCCTGTCCCCGCTGGTGCTGACGGCCTGGGCCGCGATCCGCTCGGTCGCCGGCCGGGCCGGCGGGCGGGCGGTGCTGTGGTCGCTCGGACCGTTGATCCTGGCCTGCTCGCTCGCCCTGTCCGCGGCGGTGTTCATGGGGATCTTCCACGGCCGCGAGGTGCGCCAGCCGGAGGGGGTACTGGCCGCGGTGTCGATCGCCGGCACCGCGCTGTTCTACGCCGGTCTCACTCCCAGCGGCACGGTCTGGCTGCTTCCGGACGCCCGGGCATATCTGGCGGGCCGCCGCCGGGCCGACCGCGCCGGCCGGGGCCGGCGGACGATGACGGCGGCGGCGATCCTTCTCGGTCTCGCGGCGGTGTCGACCCTGGCGGTCACGGTGGCCGCCGCGGTCAATCCCCGGCAGGTGGCGACCTGGGGCGACGCCGAACGGATCACCACCGCGCTCACCGGGGCCACGGTGCTGGCCGGGGCCACCGCGGTCGTGCAGATCGTGCTGCTCGGTGCCGTCGTGATCGGCCGGGTCGCGGGCCGGCCGGGCGTGCGGGCGGCGGCCTACGTGGCCGGGTTCGTCACCACGGTCCCCCTGATCCCGGCCGCCGTCGGGTTCGCCAAGCTGATCACCACGGTCGCGGAGGAGACCGGCGGGGACACCGGGGTGGTCTTCATGACCGCCACGATCACCGGTTACGTCCTGGCCGTACTCCTGCACCTGGTCGCGGTCCTGCTGCTGGCGATGCCGTCGGTGTCCACCTGGCTCGCTGGGAGACCGGCGAGCCGGTGACGGACGGCGTGGTTGATCCGGGCCGGCCGGGGAACGAGAGGGGGCATGCGTCTCACCGTCAACGGGGCCGAGCACGACCTCGATCTTGATCCGCGTACCACCCTCCTCGACACGCTGCGCGAGCATCTGGGCCTGACCGGCGCCAAGAAGGGCTGCGATCACGGCCAGTGCGGCGCGTGCACGGTGCTGCTCGACGGCCGGCGGGTCAACAGCTGCCTGGTGCTGACGATCGCCCAGCGGGACGCGACGGTCACCACCATCGAGGGGCTGGACGGGCATCCGGTGCAGCGCGGGTTCCTGGAGCACGACGGGTTCCAGTGCGGGTTCTGCACGCCCGGCCAGATCTGCTCGGCGGTGGGGATGCTCGCCGAGGCCGGGTCCGTCGACGATCTCACCGACGCGGACATCCGGGAACGGATGAGTGGCAACCTGTGCCGATGCGGGGCGTACCCGACGATGGTTCCGGCGATCCGCGAGGCGGCCGGGCGATGAAGACCTTCTCCTACCGTACGGCCGGAAGTCCCACCGACGGCCTGGAACCGAACGCGGTCTTCCTGGCCGGCGGCACCAACCTGGTCGACCTGATGAAACTGGGCGTCGCCACCCCGGACGTGCTGGTCGACGTCAGCCGGCTGCCCCTCGGTGACATCACCGACCTGCCCGGCGGCGGGCTGCGGATCGGGGCGGGTGTGCGCAACAGCGATCTGGCCGCCGATCCGCGGGTGCCGCCGATGCTGCGCCAGGCCCTGCTGTCCGGCGCCTCCGGCCAGCTGCGCAACATGGCCACCACCGGCGGGAACCTGCTGCAGCGCACCCGGTGCCGCTATTTCATGGACGCCTCCGACCCGTGCAACAAGCACTCCCCCGGCTCGGGCTGCCCGGCCCGTACCGGCGACCACCGCAACCTGGCCATCCTCGGCGGCTCGCCGTCGTGCATCGCCACCCATCCGTCGGACATGGCCGTCGCGCTGACCGCCCTGGACGCGGTGGTGCGGGTCGACGGGCCGGCCGGTGCGCGGCAGATCCCGGTCGGTGAGCTGCACCGGCTGCCCGGTGACACCCCGGAGCGGGACACCGTCCTGGAGCACGGCGAGCTGATCACGGCGGTGGACGTGCCGGGTCTGCCGTTCGCCGCGCGGTCGGCCTATCGCAAGGCACGGGACCGGGCGTCGTACGCGTTCGCCGTCGGCTCGGTGGCCGCCGCCCTGGACGTGACGGACGGGCTGGTCCGGGACGTGCGGCTGGCGTGGGGTGCGGTCGCGCCCAAGCCGTGGCGGGCGCACCGGGCCGAACAGCGGCTGCGGGGCCGGCCGGCCACCGCCGAGGAGTTCCGGGCGGCCGCGGACGCCGAGCTGGAGGCGGCGGAACCGTTGAGTGACAACGCGTACAAGGTGGAGCTGTTGCGCCGAATGTCCGTCGCCGTGCTGGAATCCTTGGGGGATGCCCGATGACCTCGACGTTGAGCACTTCGGTCGGCACGCCTCTGGCCCGTCTGGAGGGCCCGGAGAAGGTGTCCGGCCGGGCACGCTATGCCGCCGACCACCCGGTGGACGGCCTGGCCCACGCCTGGATCGTGCTGTCGCCGGTGGCTCGCGGGCGGCTGACCGCGGTGCGCGGCGAGGCGATCTGGCACGGCAACGCCCCGGGCCTGGCCGACGCCGACGATCCGGAGCTGGCGGTGTTCCAGTCCGACCGGATCAGCTATCGCGGCCAGCCGATCGCCCTGGTGGTCGCCGACACCCTCGAGGAGGCGCGGGAGCGGGCCCGGTCACTGTGGCTGGACATCGACGAGGAGCCGCACGAGGCCGAGCTGCGCACCGACCATCCGGAGATCTACACGCCGGAGACGGTCAATCCCGGTTTCCCGTCGGAGAGCACGACCGGTGACGTCGACTCGGCTCTGGCCGGGGCCGCGGTCACGGTGGACGTCACCTACACCACGCCGGCGCTGCACAACAACCCGATGGAGCCGCACGCCACGATCGCCCGGTGGGACGGCGACGACCTGACGTTGTACGACTCCAACCAGCACCCGTCCGGGGTGGCCGCCACCGTCGGTCAGCTGTTCGGGCTCCAGCCGGACCGGGTGCACGTGATCACCGAGCACGTCGGCGGCGGCTTCGGGTCGAAGGGCACCGCCCGGCCCAACGCGGTGCTCGCCGCGATGGCCGCACGGGTCACCGGCCGGCCGGTCAAGGTGGTGCTGCCCCGGCAGGCGATGTTCAGCATGGTCGGGCACCGCACCCCGACGGTCCAGCGGATCCGGCTCGGCGCCGGTCGCGACGGGGTGCTGACCGCGATCGATCATCTGGCGTTCGGGCAGACCAGCCGGCTGTTCGAGTTCGCCGAGCAGACCGCCGTGGTGACCCGGAGCATGTACTCGACACCGAACCGCCGCACCGGCCACCGCCTGCTGCGGCTGGACATGCCCACGCCGCGGTGGATGCGCGCGCCCGGGGAGGCGCCCGGCATGGTCGCGCTGGAGTGCGCCCTCGACGAGCTGGCCACCGACCTGGAGATCGATCCGGTCGAGCTGCGGTTGCGCAACATCCCCGACACTCCCGAATACGCCGACTGCCTGCTCGCCGGCGCCGAACGTTTCGGCTGGTCCGGGCGGGACCCGCGCCCCGGCGTGCGGCGTGACGGCGACTGGCTGGTCGGCACCGGGATGGCTGGGGCGACATATCCGGCGATGGTGCAGCCGTCCACCGCCCGGGTCCGGCAGCTCGACGACGGCGGCTACGAGGTGGCGATCGGCGCCACCGACCTGGGCACCGGGGCCCGCACCATCCTCACCCAGATCGCCGCCGACGCACTGTCGGCCGAGCCGGGCCGGGTGCGGATCCGGATCGGCGACAGCACCCTGCCGCAGGCGTCGGTGGCCGGCGGTTCGTCCGGCAGCGCATCGTGGGGCTGGGCGGTCACCGGCGCCTGCCGCGCGCTGCTGGCGTCGGGCGCTCCCGAGGCCTTCTTCGACAGCACCGAGCTGGTCGAGCAGCAGAAACAGGACGGAAAGCACGCCTTCGGCGCCCACTTCGCCGAGGTACGGGTGGACACCGTCACCGGCGAGATCCGCGTCTCCCGCCTGTTCGGCATGTACGCGGCCGGCCGCATCCTGAACCCGCGCACCGCCCGAGCCCAGTTCCTCGGCGGCATGATCATGGGAATGGGCATGGCCCTGCACGAGGAGGGCGTCCTGGACCCGGCCTTGGCCACCTGGATCAACCACGACCTGGCCGAGTATCACATCCCCACCCACGCCGACATCGAATCGATCGACGCGGCGTGGATAGACGCCCCCGACGAGTCCCTGAACCCGATGGGCAGCAAGGGCATCGGCGAGATCGGCATCGTGGGCTCCCCCGCCGCCATCCTGAACGCCCTCCACCACGCCACCGGCCTCCGAATCCGAGACCTCCCGGCCCGCCTCGACAAGCTCCTCCCCCACCTGCCCATATAGGAGTGCACACGCCATTCGGGCAATCCAGGCCGGCTTTGATCGCGGACATTCCAGGACCGTGTAAGCATCCAGCTCAGCCCAATTTCGGACATTTCGCCACCGAAAACCCTTGTCCTTTTCCGTCTGGGCCCGACGGCTCGCCGTAAATCCCCTCAAGTTTGGCAGCCCATCAGCCTTTCCCGGTGTTTTTCGTCCGTTTGGAGTCGTCTACTGGGTTCCGTGCCGCACTTCGACTAATTCCCCGCTCGGACAACCCTCCTCGCTGAGATCTTGGAGGATTTACCACCGTTTCGAGCCTTCTTCTCAGCTGCTGGCCCTCTCGCAGTCAATTCCTCGAGCGAGTGTCCGCCTCCCAGCTCCACCCTGGTCGACCTTGGTGGATTTACCACCGTTTCCGGTGGTAAATCCACCAAGATCTCTGCTGAGCAGCGTCGACCGCGCGAGGGGTTGACCGCAAGTGATCAGGCAGCCGAGAACAAGACTCTCTTCCGGCGGCAAATCCTCCACGATCGCGATTTCGGCGGTCAATGTTGCGACGCGGCTCTATACAAAGCCGCATATCTTGGCTAACCAGCTATGACCTGCAACTTTGCCGGTAGCGCCAGCAATGGATCAACAACAAATCAGCCCGTCGAGCAGAGATTCGACAGTCCCCGCTCACGCCAAGCCGCCATGGTGCGCACTGTCCGCGAATTCCACCACCGCCGGAGCCACCATGGCGGCAACTGAACTGCCTGGAGCAGCAAAGGCGCACCCACTCCCCGAGACAGAACGTTCGTTCTCGTCGGAGACACCCACACCCAAGACAGAACGTTCGTTCTCGATGGGCACGAACCGCCGCCCACCCCCGTCGCGACGACCGAAGCTCATCCAGGCAAGACAGAACGGTCGTTCTTTCTACAATCGGCCGCGGGCATAACAAACAGCCCTTCACAACAGAGCCCACTCTCGCAAGACAGAACGGTCGTTCTCGTTGCGGTCAGCCGTAGGCAAAACCGAACAGCCCCTCGCAACAGAACCCACCCCCGCA